>JAUYIW010000028.1 GCA_030688135.1 Candidatus Uhrbacteria bacterium
CAACTCAAATTACAAGCCACCAGTTGATCATCCATGGCGTCAAACAGCTAAATTAGAGTATCTTAAAAAACTTACAAAAGTGTCTTAAGTAGGACATTTCTAAATAACCCAAAGTAGGACATTTCTATTTCACCTTTACAGTGAATATTTTACCATTGACAAAACCGCTGTCTCATGCTAATATTGGTCGTTGTCTAGCACCTTGAAAACTACTTGCAAAACAAGGTAGTCATAGCCAAAAGGCACCCATTTAATCAGATCCAAAATCGAGATTAGGAAGAAACTGTATGTGTGCTTTCTGACTATTACTATCATGGTGGTAGTCAGGTAATAAACCTCAAATCAAGAAGGAGGATGATGGCGATGTCAAAAACATTGATCGCATCCGAAAGTGGACCGGGCATAGAAATTATCCGGCAATCAAGGACCGCGCTTGACAAGTGTGGACTCAATCTTGACCAGCTACAGGAGGTTGTCCACCGTGGTCGAGAATTCCAAACCAGGTTTACCGAACTGATTATGATGCTTGCCGGGCCGAAGGAGGAAACTCCTATCAGTATCGTCGTCCACGTAGACCGCTCGATCCGGCCTGTTTATCCCAACTGGGTGGACAAGGTCATGCATCCCGAGCTGGAAAGCACGGGACCTGTCGAGTACGACATTGCCAGTGCGGTATCGCTCTGGTTACACGATAAGCAGAAAAAAGGCTTAACCACCGGCAAAGTCATCTTCGACCATCTCAAGAAGAACAACATGATCGAGTCCTGCGGGAATCTGCAAGACGCCCTGGCTATTCAAGAGCTGGGGATTGCCGCTTTCAAGAAAGCATTCGGCAATAAAGTCGTTTACTTCTGGAAGTCAGTTGTGCGGGACCGCTATGATGGCTACCTTTACGTCCCGTGTCTATACGTGAGCGACGGCGAGGTGGTGCTGTTCTGGAACTGGCTCGACATCGACTGGGATGTCAACGGGCCTGCGGTTCGCTTCGCAAAGTAGCTAAGTCCTTTGGACTTCTGAACCTTTGCTTCTTTTGGAGCTTTGGTTTTAGTCCTTGGACCGAATCAAAAACCCCGTATTTGTTTTCGCAACACGCGAACATGGATGCGGGGTTTATTTTTTTTCTGATAAAATAATAATGGTAGTAGGCGTGTATGTGGACGGTTATGACTTTCCACTGCCGAATCCAGTATCCATACGATCCAGAATATCTTCAAACTACGGTTTGAAATAGAGTGACATATGCAGAAACTTCAAAAATGAAGCTACTTGGTACGTCATGCTAGGGCATTATTAGATGCCGAATACGATACAATCCCAAGAGTAGTCAAGGGATGGTGGTACGGATGGCATCTCGTACAACTTGTGCGGAACCGCAATGATGGTAACCTCAATGTCCCGTATCTGTACATGAACGACGGTAAGGTGGTGCTCTAACTATATCATCATTATAGTTCAAAAAGTCTTCAAAAGTAACCCATTTGGCATCCATGATTTCTTCCGGATCGGTTTTTAGTTCGCCACCGGACACCGATGTATGAAAGTAGAAACCAACTACATTGTTTCCTAGTTTGCTTTTATGTTGGTAGACACCGACTAACCCCTCTATTTTAATATCTAATCCAGTTTCTTCTTTAATTTCACGGATTGTTCCTGCATGAATATTTTCATCTAAATCAAGGTGTCCGGCTGGGATATTCCATAGACCGCGAACTAATCCTTGTGCTTCTTGCACTATGACGAACTCGTTATCTTTAATAACTAATGCGCCACAAATAATTTTTAATAACATAATATGTAAAAGTTAAAGTTTTATTTTACGTCCAGCGGAGCTAGATACGCCGTGTTATCGGATGTAATTAAAAGTTTTTGTCCGCCTCGGGGCGGACATTATTTGGGGCTATTTTTTTAGCATATCAATATTTTTGCAATACGTTTAAAAATTTCAGTTGAAAATGGCTTCTTTGATAATTGCCAGCTTTCTATCTGGCGGGCAACGGTTCTGATTCTTCGAAAACCGGAACGTTTTTCATGAAGTAATTGCGCTTTATACCAATCACTTCCATTTTTTTTGGAAAGAAAGAGATTATTAAGTATCCGTACGATATATTCTTCAACATTATCTCTTGTCGATTGTTGAATATAATTTAACCCCATTAAAATAGGACGAGCAGTTGGCGGTAAACTAAGTTTAATACGGCTTTTCAATAAAATATGAATAAGTTCGTGACGGACGGTATTCCATGGAAATGGATGATGCGGTCGCGGGTTAAGCATGATTTTTCGGATTGTACGTCCATGGCAAGCCCGACCGCTTCCAAGAGATATTTTTTTATTTATAATAATAATAATCTTAACGTTAATATCTTTACTTTTCCAACCTAAAATATCAAGTGCTTCATGTAAAGTCTTTTGAAGATAAACACGAAAATATTGTTTCGATATATTTTTCGGAGACTGGCCAAAAATACTAATCATATAAATATTCTACCATAAAAGAGAGCCCGTTGCATCTAGTTATGTAACGGGCTCAAGTGGTTTCGTGTTGTCTTTTGTTAAGAAAAGGGCATTTGTGTTCAAGTTGATCTCCTGGGATTTAGGGTTTAAACACCTCTGCTAGACTTAACGCAAGGCGTAACAATCCTAGTGTGAGCAAGCGATTAGCGTAACATTTTGGGCTCTTTCGAATCACGAAATCCGTACCATACTTGTTAGCTCTGAGGTGACAGCAGTCGCCCTTACAGTTGTATCGGGCAAAACAGTCATTGCATCCCAGTATCGAGTCTACCACCAGAGCACCGAGTCGAGCATACATATCATCGTCGATAACAAAATCACCAAGTTTGGTGTCGAACGATCCATACTGGAACAGAGGAGCAAGGGGGTCGCTTTTTGTATTCACTCGTGTACAAGCGGTAATACTCCCCTCAGGATCCACGCCAAATATCTGACCATTGACGCCGCAGAAACTGATTGTGTCGGGTACTGCCTTGAACGTCGCGATCGAGTAGCGAATCTGGATGCCGTGCTCTTTTGAAATGCGCATGGCATGAACAAAGTGTTTCGCGAACTTAATCGGATCTGGTGCGATCGTTCCGATAGATGCACACCTGCCTGTATTTTCTAGCGGTTCCATACCGATCAGCACGCCGGGCCAACGATGATGCAGAAATAGAACATGCTTGTCCAACTGCTCGACGTTGTAACTTGAGATTGTCATTCTGAATCCCACGCCAATTTTACCTGACGCAAGAAGTCGATCCACATTCCTCTCAAGCAGAGTGAATGATCCTTTCCCTGTTGCAGTCGGCCGGTGCTGATTATGTACTTCGGGTGTACCGTCAATCGAGATCGAGATGTTATCAAAATTCTCGATTAAGTACCCGCAGACCTTTTCAGAAAAGTTTCCGTTGCTGACGACCGCTAACTTGCAGACAAGTCCTGTCTCTTTGCTTCTAGTTCGGCAGTATCTGACAATCCGCTGAACCAACTTGAATGAAAGAAGTGGTTCACCTCCGCCAGTCAGAGTAATCCCAAACTTGGATTCACCCAATCCAAGGCAAACAGCAACGACTCGGTCAATTGCCTTTTGAACAATTGCGAAGCTCATCTCTTTCTTCAAGGGTACTCCAGCGTTGGAGTAGCAATAAATGCATCGTAGATTGCAGAAGTTATTAAGGATAAGATCGCAACGTCGGAACTGCTGCTTTGGTGGCTTGAAAACAGCGGATGTGTGGTCTGGAGCCTCGACATAATTTTCCACCTTGACAGTTTTTGGTACGAGGAAAAGTTTCAGAAGCTCTGGAATGTACACAATCTTCTTTTCATCTTCAATGGGAATTTGAAAAACCCTGACTTTAGTCATTACTTCACTCCTTTCGAATTGTTGACGGGTCGGCATGTTGCAACCGACCCGTCTTTCAGGGTTAGTCGCTCGAACAGACGTAGTCGTCGCAACACTGATCGCAGCATGCTTCACCAGCGAGTTTGTGTTCCGGACCGCTGAGTTCGGTTTGCATCGAACAGGCCGCTTCAAGATCAGCAAGTGTCTGGACGACTATCACTTCCTTATTTTCCATCGCGCTTTCCTCCTTTCTTGCCCACAATCTTTTATTGCTTTTTGGGTTGAAAAAATCCACTATGGATTTCCATTTAACTTTATTGACCCAAAAAGTAATATAAAGAAATAGGACTTGGGTTGAATATTAAAGAGCTAATATGACATCTTATCACTACCCCCCCCCAT
>JAUYIW010000039.1 GCA_030688135.1 Candidatus Uhrbacteria bacterium
AAACATGAAGTGCGAGAAGAGATAGCCAAAGCTACTTTGACGAGCAGTTCGTGTTTTGCAGCCGAAATATGCCGTTAATGGCTATCGGATGTAATTATTAGACAGGGTCAAGCACCAAAAAAAGAATCTCTGGTGCAAAATAATTAATAATTTTCGAATTGCTGTATAGAACGTCGAAATTATTAATTACTTCGGAAATCTATAGAACAATTTATTATGTGTTTATTATAACACGAAAGAATTTAAAATGTCAAGCAAAGAAAAAGGGGTATACTAAGTCAGTTGGTACAAGCCGTATAATTAAACTAATAATTATGGAGGGTTTGTATCATGAACGCACTTTATCAAATTCCAAGTGAAGCTCAAATCAAGAAACTTTTAAAGAAGATAATCTTCGGTAGCCATCTTTTTTGCCCAAAGTGTCACTCGAGGAAAGTGTATCCATACGAAGGCAGGTATCGTTGTCGTAAGTGTCGGCGATCTTTCAGCCTTTTCTCCGGCACATGGATTAAGAATATGAAGCTCCCACTTCAAACCTTCTATTCACTTCTGTGGTGCTGGACGCAGAAAGTTCCAGTGCTTCAATCACAGAAATTATGTAATTTATCTGAGGAATGCGTCCGACATTGGTTCCATGTCTTTAGATTGCAGCTTCCTGATCTGAACTTCACTTTAAATGGTCAAGTTCAAATGGACGAAGCTTACTTTAAGAGTTTGTCACTGGTTATGGCTAAGAAGAAAGGAACACGGCAATTGGCTCACTCATTTATTCAGGGCACTTCTGTAACTCGTCCTGATGTGGCTGAATTCCTTTTCCAATATATCCAGCCAAAGAGCGATCTTTTCACTGACGGAGCAGGCATTTACAGGGGAATTGACCGCTGGTGGCCGGTCACACATCAGAGGGATATTCATAAGAAGTGGGAGTTTGGCAAGACCAGTGAGATTGAGGGAATGTTCGGTTGCTTGCGCACTTTTATTCGAAGAATGTATCATCATGTGACCATGGAGCATCTACCTGAAGTTGTGGCAGAATTTTGCGCCAGATTTAGCCACCCTGAAATGTTTAATTCTCCAGTCACATACTTGCAAAAGACTATCCACACTGTACCACTTGACTAGGAATACCCAGAGAGCTATTCTCTGGCGGAAGAGATGATTTTATAGAAAACAATGAGGGCAATAACCAAAAAACCAATGATCTGAGAAGTAATGATAAAAATTAAAATTATGATTAGAATGTTTAAAATCAACCAGTATATGAATCCTGTTTTTTGATAAGATGAGTACAGGAGTAACAAAATCGATGTGATTGTAGCCAAGATTATTATAAGTATCGTGATTGGCGCAATGGCTGCCAACCCTTGCGTGCTACAGGCTCCAACCTTAAAGATCAGGCAAGAAAAAAATAGTATTATCAGCAGTACATAGGCCGCAAGCACAACCCAGGTGATCTGATGACAAACTCCCCTCCAGCATAAGTGAAAGCTCCGCCGAAAATCTAAAAGCGGTGAAGAAAACTTAGTCTCCTCCTCCATTTTTTCCTCCTCTAGCGTTTTTTCAATTTCTTTCTCAATCTCACTATCAATAGCAGGTTCATAATTTTTAAGCTTTTCGCTAACTTTTCGATCGAGAGCTTCTGCTAATTTCTCTTCGATCTTCTTATCTATCAGTTCATCAATCTTTTTGTCTAGCTGTTCTTTATTTTTTTCATTTTCATCCATAAGTAATACTTAGTCTCAAATGTATGAAAAATCATTGTCAGAAATTAATAAAGAAAAACCACCAGCGGTCTGGTGGTTTTTCGGGATTAACCATTTGATCGGATTAGATTCTAGATTTCTTTCTTCGAAAGCCGATAATTAATCCTGAGGCCAAAAGAATACCTACGCCTCCCAGCAGCAATGATAGCGAAGAGTTATCTTTATCTTTCCCGGTTGCGGGAAGAATTGCTTCGGTCACAGTAGACGAAGCAGCAGCTGCGGCTGCGGCAACACTAGGAGCCGCAGAGACAATAGCGAAGTCGGTAAAGTGAGTCGTTGCAAAGGTTAAGACATTGCTGTCTGTATCGACGGAGCTTACGGAAACCTTTTCCCATTGACCGCTATTTTCATTGAATGCTTTTACTTCGAGGTCTGACTCTTTAATCCCAACAGGCAAGTCGCTTTCTTTATAGGATATTTCTCCTGATGCGATACCGGAAAGGGAGGTAATAGGTGTTCCACCCTGCGAAGCTTCTATCGAGATTCCTTTGATGGGGTAATCCGCCTTTGTAGCCACTGCTTGAGCTTTTAGTGGACTTACCGTAATCATCGCAGAACTGCCATCCCCTTCGCCGCTCTGGCTGCTTGATGAGGTGACGGCCCCACTTGGGATATTGAGCGTCGCTTCTTCATTACCTGATCTTGAAAGAGTAATTGCGGTGGGACTGTCGCTACCAAGATCTTGCGTAATCGGCTTGGCCAAAGTATCATTTTGGGTTATGGTCTGCAAATTAACGCTAGTGGTCTCGCCTTTCTTGGCAACAACCTTAGTGAATGCGCTCTCCTCTGCAATACCATCCTCAGGTGAATCCTT
>JAUYIW010000078.1 GCA_030688135.1 Candidatus Uhrbacteria bacterium
TCAATCGGCACAATCTTGCATAGGTTGTCAAATAGAACCAAATTAAGCTGTATGCGAATACAATCCAACATCTAGCGTTGACACAGTGTGAATAATTAGAACTCACTTTTATAGAAAGGCAGAGAATCGAGATGTACCTCAAGAGAAGGTGGAGTTATAGACGTATTGGAGAGATGCTAAAACGTAACCATGGGGTCATTTGTTGTGAACTGTTAAGGAACAAGAAGCCTGATGGCAACTATTCCGCCGCGTAATATTTTCGAAACCCGGTTTCGAAAATCCTAAACCCGGTGTCGAAATTTTTTTTTACCACGCAAAAAGAAAAGAAGGGCACCCACGTCATTGCCGGAAGGATGAAAATCACACCTCCTCCAAAGCTTCGTGGATCCACGATCTCACATAAAACCATCTATGCCATCCAAGAAAATCTCAATAACACCCCCGGAAAATCCCTCAGCTACCTCACCCCAAAGGAAGTTTTTTTCGACTTATCACCAACACGAAATATCTATTAGCTCGAAATTATCAAGCTGTTTAGCCAAAGATCTTGTATATAAAAAACCCACACAAATTGTGCAGGTCTAGTCCTGTTTTGGAAGCCCGTCAATCGCTAGTTGACGATTCCCATAGCGCTCGTCACCTGTAACCTCTCTTACGTCAGACATCCATTTAGGCAATTTGAATGCTTCCGAGTCTTCCTGAGTTTCAAATTCAATATCGATAATCATCAGTGGGGACAATTCCCCTAAATATTCATCGATATGCATTACGTAATTAATTTGCGTAATTAAGGTACGATGTTTGCGGATCTTTACTGCAACGGTTCGCCATAGAATTCCAAAGACCCAGATAGGAACTTTATCTGAAAACCAGCGGTCTTCCTGGTCATTGATTTGTCGACGAGCAGCCATTGAGTATTCGCTTCCACTACAACGAAGTAGAAATTCACCGCTGAAAGAATCAAGATAACCCTGCTCGATAGATACCATACTCATATTGCTATGAGTAGAGGCCATAATAAATTCAACGACTGGTTGTGAGTGAACCACTAAGAATTTTCTCTCTATGGTCATGTTTTCCTCGTTTTAAAGAGCGAATGCTCTAAAACGTTATCAATTTATATGATGCGCGTCAAATATGAGTGGATGTGTTAAAATATGGCCAATATGAAAGCAATGGATCAATACTGCGAACTATTCGAGCGATTTGGCGCCCAAGGTTGGTGGCCTGTTCATAAAGGCAAAAGAAGACCCGGATTTGATCCGGTTTTTGAAATTATGGTAGGAACTATATTAACTCAAAATACGAGCTGGAAAAATGTGGAAAAGGCCATTGAAAATCTACATTGCGAACAAGTTCTCGACGTCCCTAGCATGATTCAGGTTCATCATGCTAAACTTAAGTCGCTAATCAAACCGGCAGGATACTACAACCAAAAGGCAAAGAAGCTAAAAATCTTAGCCAAGCATATTAGCGATCATTATAATAGTGACTCAAAGCAAGTAGCAGAATCAGCGTCACGGGGAGAACTGTTGAATATTTGGGGAATAGGTCCCGAAACTGCGGATTCAATTTTACTCTACGCAGGCAACAGGCCGGAGTTCGTAATCGATACCTACACAAGACGACTTTGCAAAACTCATGGCATAGAATTTAAAACCTACGACGAGTATAAACATCATTTTGAATCTCAATTAAAGCCAGACTACAAACTCTTTAACCAATACCACGCACTAATTGTTGCGTGGGGGAAAAATCAATAGTATGGATAATTTAGACCGCGAAACTAATCCCGAGACAACATTAGAACGGCTATCTGATGAGTTTTTGGAACTGATTAACTTTAAAAATTTAGAATCTATTCTTAAGGAAAGGGTTTATAAATACGCCAACAAATATAACCAAGAATGGCTTTTGGAAAATATTAATAATGCGGTAGAGAAAGAAAAGACATTTATTAAAAAAGTTATAAACGCTTATATGAACTGGTCAAAGGAAAATGATCCGGTTGTTTTGTGGGATATTGACGATACTATTGGAAGATTACAAGGTGAGAGATGGGGCTACAGACCATCTATGCCCTCAATTTTACAATTCTTGAAAGAAAAGTTTCCAAATATTGAAAACGGCATTTTGAGCGACAGGGACCATGTTGCTGAACAAATTTCTGACGGGAAACTCAATCAATTACAGGGACTGATCAACTTTGATCATATACATTCAACTCGCTCGCTTGACTGGACTGAAACTACGGATGAACAGGACCGCGAGCAACGCAAAGCGTTTAAGGAAGCTAAAAAAACAGGGGTCATGGAAGAGCTCGAATATTTATCGATTGGAGGTTACATGAAGCTAAAAATTGTTAAAGATCTTAAAAAGCAGGGCGTAAACGCTAAAAGCATAGATGACTATGATTTAGGTAAAACGTTAGGTGGCGACGCCATAAATGTTTGGGCAGAGATGCCAAAAGATGAATACTGCGAATAATGAATCAAAATCTACTTGAAAATCTAAACAAAGAACAATTTGAGGCTGTCACGCACGGTGATGGTCCTCTTATGATTATTGCAGGTGCTGGGACTGGCAAAACCACTGCAGTAACACAACGGATTGCATGGTTGATTGAGCAGGGTTATGCAAAACCTGACGAAATACTGGCGCTAACTTTTACAGAAAAAGCTGCAGCAGAAATGGAAGAACGCGTGGATATGCTTCTGCCTATTGGTTATGTTGATTTGTGGATTTCGACTTTTCATTCTTTCTGCGAGCGTGTTTTAAAAACGCATGCGCTTGAAATTGGGATTCCTCATGAGTTTAAACTACTTGACGAAGTTGGAGCGCTTTTGATGGTTCGTAGAAATTTTGATAATTTTAATCTTGATTATTATAGACCGCGTGGAAACCCAACTAGATTTATTAAAGCGTTACTCACACATTTTTCACGCGCAAAAGATGAACTCATTAGCCCTGAAAGTTATCTTCAATATGTTGAAGATCTTCAAATGAACGCCGAAGCTGTAGAAGGTGTGGCTTCAAATGATCAAGAAAGTGAACTTGTAGAACGTGCGCGTCTTGGCGAAGTTGCAAATGCCTACCATGCGTATCAACAACTTTTACTTCAAAAAACATCACTAGACTTTGCTGATCTTGTTAATTACACAATTGAGTTATTTAAAACGCGTCCAAATATATTAAAACAATACCGTGATCAATTTAAATATATTTTAGTCGATGAATTTCAAGATACAAATGCTGCGCAATATGAACTTGTAAAATTGCTTTCTGCGCCAAAAAATAATCTAACAATTGTAGGCGATGACGATCAGTCAATTTATAAATTCAGAGGAGCGTCGCTTGAAAACATTTTAAAATTCCGGCAAGACTATCCAAATGCAAAACAAATAGTACTTAATCAAAATTACAGAAGTGGATCTGAAATTTTAGACAAAGCGCATAGCTTGATTCAGTCGAATAATCCAAATAGACTTGAGGCACGCGAATCACTTAATAAAAAGTTAATATCAAATACAGAATTTAAGGGTAGCGTTTGCTATAGAAATTGCGTAACATTGGAAGATGAAGTTAAAGAGACGCTTGAAAAAATATTAGAAATTAAGAATAGAGAACAATGTAAATGGAGTGAGTTTGCGATTCTTGTACGGGCAAACGATAGCGCAGAGCCATTTATTCGTGCCATGGACCGAGCAGGAATCCCGTACCGATTTATGGCCATGTCCGGGCTTTATACAAAGCCGATTGTTGTTGATGCTCTTTCATATTTACGGGTTATAATTAATCCTCACGATAGCCCATCTGTTTACCGAATTCTCAGCCACCCACGAATTGGAATAGACGAGAATGATTTAATTGCAGTTTCCCATTATTCGCACAAAAAGGGGACTTCTCTAATCGATAGCCTTAAAGCAAGTGGAATGATTGCTGAAATATCAAGCGAGGGCAGAATTCGAATTAACGAAATTTTAGATTCACTTTCAATTCTTGCTAGTACTGCAAAGCGCAAGCCTACTTCAGAACTATTTGTTGAAGTTATGAAACAAACCGGACTTCTTGCTGACGTTAGACTTCACGCAGAGGCAATGCAAGTAGAATTTTTTGGTCATTTAAATCAATTTTTTGATCGCATTAAACGTTTCGAAGTAGACAACGACGACAAGACTTTATTTCATTTTCTTGATGAGTTATCACACGAACGTGACGCTGGCGAAGTTGGCGCTTTGGCGCATGACCCCGAAGCAGGGCCTGATGTTGTAAATATAATGACCATACACGGGTCAAAGGGGCTTGAGTTCCGTTATGTTTTCTTAGTTAACCTTGTTGAGCAAAGATTTCCTTCACAAAAACGCTCAGATGCAATTGCACTACCACTAGCACTACTTAAAAACAAACCGGCCGAAGATCAACATATTGAAGAAGAGAGAAGGTTGTTTTACGTTGCGATGACGCGTGCAAAAGAAGGTCTGTTTCTATACTCTGCGGACGACTACGGGGGCAAAAGAAAGCGAAAGCCATCAAGATTCATTAAAGAACTTAGAATTGAGAGTTCAGCTAAAAAATCAGATGATAATTCTATTGCAAATGCAATTGAGACTTCAACAACTATAAAAACCCCTATAAACACTATAGATTATTCATTGCCAAAATCATTTAGCTTCACTCAATTGGCGGCGTTCTCAACGTGCCCTCTACAATATAAATTTGCGCACATATTAAAGGTACCGGTTTTTGGAAGACATATGCTAAGCTTTGGTAAATCAATGCACAACACACTTCAACAGTTTATGGAGCTAGTGCTTGCAGGCCAAACATCTGCTCAAACAAGTCTGTTTGATACCGAGAACCCCACAGAGACACCACTACCTTCTGCAAAAGATTTGCTCGATCTGTACGAAGCTTTGTGGATAGATGAGTGGTATCCAAACCAAGATATAAAAACTGAATATTTTGAAAAAGGTAAAAAGTCATTACTTGAATATCATGCGATGTTAAAAGCTGATCGCCCTTTGATCAATGGATTAGAAAAAGGATTCACATTAAAGATAGGTGAAGTAGTTGTACGCGGACGAATCGACAGAATAGATAATATTGATGGAGGAGTTGAAATTATTGATTACAAAACAGGAAACCCTACGGAGCAATCAAAGCTTGGATGGGATAAAAAGAAACAGCTTGTTCTGTATAATATTGCCGCTGAAAATTGTTTTGATCCTCCACTCAAAGTAAAAAAATTGACCTATCATTTTTTGGAAGACAATTCCACTGTAAGCTTTGAAGCAACCGAAAAAGATGTAGAGCGACTAAAAGACGAAATCTTATCAACAGTTGCAGACATTAAGAGCAGCTCGTTTAAAGCAACGCCGGGTTTCCATTGTCAATATTGTGACTTTAAAGACATTTGTGAATTTTCGCAGGTATGAAGGGTATAGATGGACTTATTTCTTCGGCGTTAAAAAGACACGGCATCCTAAATCAGGTAAATGCCGCGCTTGTTGTTCAATCAGCGAACGCTATTCTTGATGAAATTGTAGAAGATTCTTTAAGGGCAGACTCGTTGGTTATTTCTTTTGTAAATCAGGATTTAAAAATTGCATGTAAGCACTCAGCTGCGGTAAACTATATTAAAGATTTATCTAACGAACTAAAACAGGAACTGGAGTGTAAGTTTCCAACAATAACAATTTCATCTGTGAATTGCTGGATTGACCCTGACGCTCTAGACAGACCAAGATTTGTGGTATAATTATTTTATATGTCAAAGGAGGTGAAGTATAAAATTGCATTCATGAGCCCTCTGGTTTTCGTGATAGCTTTTTTAGTTATTGGAGTTTTTTCTATTCAGACTAGTACACCAATAGTGCACGCTGCAACATGTCCAGCCGACGGTACCGGTGACGGCGACGGCGATGACACAAAAATTACAATCAGCTCCAATACAACATGGGCCGCAACAGACGGCACAGCGTGGGATTGTAGTGGTCTAGATCTCGATGTAACCGGAACAGCAATATTGACTTTAGCTGGCACAATCGCAAGCGGATATATTCCTCAACTTACAATTGACAATATTTCAGTTGGATCGAGCG
>JAUYIW010000067.1 GCA_030688135.1 Candidatus Uhrbacteria bacterium
CGTCGTTTCGTCAACACGCTACCCCAATACCCGGGATCATACGCAATTTAGGTGGAGGAGTCATCTAATCTGCCAGGTTAGGATTTGTTTGATCCAGTTAATAAGTAGAAAGTTACCATTTCGACGAGTCTGTATGTCGCAAGGAGAAATCTTTCGGAGATCTCAGCGAACCGCGAAAGATCTATCGTCGTGGATTGCAAGCTCCTCGAGATGGTGGGGTTCGAAAGATCTCTCACCCGACAGCAGAAAGTTAAGTCGGGTTCGAGATGGTAGAAAGCAAGATATTCGCTGTTTTTACCGGTTGAGCTAACCTTTGGCCTCTATGCATCTTCCAACTAAATTGCGTATGATCCAATATTCGTAGTTTTGTGATAATATGGTGGTGAACGAATACACAATATGAATGAAGCTTATACATACTATTCTGCTCCGCTGACCAACGTAAACAAACTTGAAAGTTTGCTAGTCCAACTAGGTTATTCAAAAAATGAATCTGGTGATTTTATAGATGGTGCCCTTCGAACTATTCATATAAATCAAAACAATGACTCAACAGTTGAAATCGGAATCCCCTCTTCAAATCTACTAGATGAATTAGAACAGCTTGAATTTTTTGCTTCTTCACTAGATTTAGACATTGATGATTTCCAAAAAGTTCTATGAATAAGGCTATTAAAAACTATCGACTTGTAATTGGGTTAACTGGACCTATTGCGTCTGGAAAAGGACTGGCATTAAAAGCAATCCGGTCGTTATTTGAAGAAGATGAGGATATTCGTAGCGTTCTTCTGTCAGACTACATCCGTGACGCTGTAAGGAGTCAGGGCCAGGAACTCACCAGGGACACACTTCGAGAGGCAGGAAATGCTCTTCGTGCAAAAGCTGGTTCTGGTGCGTGGGCAGAAATGATGATCAACAATCTACCTAAAGTAGATTCGGGAGTTCTTCTCGTTGACTCTATTCGTAACCCAGGTGAAATTGATGCCCTTCGAAAAACTTTTGGCAAGTCAGTTATTATTGTCGCAACTGACGCCGACGTTGAGGAGCGGATTGCGCGCGTGTTAAAGCGTGGTCGAGAAGAAGACTCTGTTGAGATTCAAGAGATCGTCAGGCAAATGAAGATTGAAATGGAAAGGAATCCAGAAACAGGCTTTGACCTTCAGCAATGCAAAGAAATGGCAGATATTATTTCTACTGGAAAAGAGTCTAAGATAGAGCGAATCGCAGAAATTCAATCTGAATTATCAAGATTTATTTCAGAACGGGAAGGCAAAGAAACTCGCGAAGGCAAACGTGTGGCATGATTTCCAACCACGCCATACAACAATCCCCCGGCTTCGGTCGGAATTTTGATTATTAACAAAAATCTGTGACACGCTGTGCATATTCACAGATTACGATAGCCACATTAGGCGGCTATGCCAACAGAGGACTTTATTCCAGACAGATGAAGTAAATCCTTGACCCGCTGAGACGTCACCTTACCACCCGTCTTTTTGTGCTCAAATAGCTCTACAGTAATTCTCCTAGCCGTGTCTGACCTAAGACGCTTCAGAAACCATTGCTCCTCTTCTGTATTTAGACTATTGATCCGAGCTAGCGTGACAAGCTTCGATAGCTCGGTAAACGAAAATGTTTTATCCATTCTTCCTACACTATAGAATTGTAAATTATCAAAAATTATCGTTACCGTAAAAAATAAAATATAACTGCATTTATAACTTATAATGCAACAAATTCTTGAAAGTGTTCACGTTGAAAACTGGATAACTAAAATATTTGAAAATGCTCTAGAAAACGCGACTAGCTTCACCCTTCCTAACGGACAATAACTTGGACCTCTCCAGACGGCGCTTGCGTAACATATGCTACGCGGTGCCGTGTTTTTATTAGCTTAGCCCTTCGTAGCTTCCCTTCTGCTCTATGAACAAAAGTACCAGGCTCATCGGTTAGTGTAAATGGAAACACTCCAGACTTTATAATATTTTGCCTTACTACAGCTTTATTTGGACACGCTAAATAAATTGGTACTTCCGGACGGAAAATATTTATCTTTTTTGAAAGCTCCCCATAAGTTGAAGATGTAACTACAGCATCAATCTGATTGTTTCTGGCCATTGTATGAATGGACTGCGCGACAGATGTTGCCAGGTCTGTAATCTCATGCATCTGGTAAAATGAAATGTCATCGAATCTGGATTGTTCAGTCTGGCTTACAATTGTTGCCATGGTATTCACAGTCGCGTCCGGATAATCCCCTGTAGCGGTTTCGCCAGAAAGCATCACGGCATCAGCATGATCGATAACAGCGTTTGCCACGTCAGACGTCTCAGCGCGCGTTGCGCGAGGATTGTGAGTCATGGAATCCAGCATTTGAGTAGCCACAACAACAGGCTTGCCAACTTGCCTACATCTCTCTACAAGTTCCTTTTGGATAATCGGAACTTCTTCAAACGGCAATTCAACACCAAGATCACCACGCGCTACCATAACTGCATCTGTGGCCTCTAATATTTCGTCAAAGTTATCAATAGCTGATCGCCTTTCAATCTTTACTATAATCTTTGGCTGAACGCTACCAAGCGCACGGCACTTAGCATGAATTATTTTTCTGACTTTATAAATTATCTCAGCCGACATTACAAAAGAAAGCGCGACCCAATCGACACCCTGCTCTAAACCAAATAATAAATCCTCGTGGTCTTTTTCAGTAAAGGCTGGCGTTGAAATCTGAGAATCCGGAAGGTTCATGCCTTTATGAGATTTTAATACCCCACCGGTAATAACCTTGGCAAAAATTATCCTACCTTTTATTTTTTCTACTTTTGCCTCTAGTAATCCGTCATCAAGCAAAATACGATCACCCTTTGCTACATCCTTATGAACATCCTTATACGTTGTAGGAATTGCTCCTCCCTGCTTATATTCATCGATCGCAGTGCTGAACTCAATAGTCTGCCCAGCGCGAAGCTTCACTCCGGCCTTAGGAAGATCACCCACACGAATTTTTGGCCCTTGTAAATCCTGAAGTATCGCAACTATCTTTTCAGACTTATTTGCAGCAGAACGAATATTTTGAATTAGGTGCTTGTGATCTTTATATGTGCCATGGGAAAAATTCAGCCTTGCTATGTCCATTCCTGACTTCATCATACGAAAAAGAACAGAAACCGCTGACGACGCCGGCCCAATAGTACAAATAATTTTTGTTCTCCTTTCCTCCATACCCTGTAGTGAAAACTTTGAAATCCGATACTCAGATGCCGATATATCGAATAAAACATTTCCAGACAATTTTATTTTGAATAATAGCTTACTCGTGCCCAAAATTTGCAAACTCGATCATAATCAGAGTTTCTACTACGGAGCATACGTTATGATTATAACACGAAAATCATAAACTCTAAATCCGAAATCTAAAATCCTAAATACTAATCTTTTTTTCTCTTCTTACGAGAGAGCTTAGCAAGTTCCTCTTCAAACATTTTCAAATCTTCAAATGAATAGTAAACGCTCGCAAAACGAATATACGCAACTTGATCAAATTTCTTTAAGTGCCTCATTACAATCTCTCCAAGTTGCTGACTAGTGATTTCTCCGCTACGACGTTTTTGAATATCTCGCTCCATTTTTTGAACTAAATTATGAAATTGAGCTTCTGTAAACGGCCGCTTCTCAAGAGACTTGCGAAGCCCCTGCACTAGCTTTTCTCGAAGATACTTCTCGCGACCACCATTTCGTTTTACAAGTGACACATCTAATAACTCCACCTCTTCGGCAGTTGAAAATCGGTAACCACAACGCTCCCTCTCGCACTCACGACGCCTTCGAACGGTCATTCCGTTTGTTGCAAGTCTTGAATCGACTACACGCGTTGACTTGTTGTTGCAAACTGGACAATGCATCTGAAAATATCAAATGATAAATTAAAAATATCAAAAAAACAAACCTCAAATAAATTCTAGCCTTCTGTTGCCGATAAGTCAAACTTATTTGAGACTTGGATTTTACACTTGCTTTAAAATTTGGATTTTGAAATTTGACATTTCTCTACATCATCTTGCGTCTAATAAATGCAGGGATTCCCAAATCTTCATCGTCTTTGTCAGACGTGGATGAAGCCGATGGCGAAGAGGTAGTAGAAGAAAAGCTAGGAGAAAACTTCTCCTCGAAAGGATCACTTTCAACTGGCACTCTTCTTTGTTCAAACATTGAATCTTTAGCCTGGCCTGTTACAACGCCTGTTTTAGAATAATTCTCACGGGCCGTTGGAGTCCAGCTTCCATGTGGCGCAACCTCAACATCGCCTGCGAGACCCGGAGAACTTCTTCGTTCCCTTCTATCAAATCCTGTAGCAACTACGGTAATCCGAACTTCATCTTCTAAAGTGTCATCAATATTTGCACCAAAGATAACTTTAGCGTCATCGTCTGCCGAACCTGTAATCACCTTGGCGGCTTCAGCTACTTCATACATTGCTAAATCTGGACTTCCGGTAACAGTGAAAAGGATTCCTTTAGCACCATCGATTGAAAGCTCGAGCAAAGGACTTGCTATTGCCATCTTAGCAGCATCTACTGCTCTGTTCTCGCCAGTTGATGAGCCAATGCCCATAAGAGCCGATCCTGCGTTTTGCATAATCGCTTTAACATCGGCAAAGTCAACGTTGATCAGTCCCGGTAAAGTAATGATTTCAGAGATCCCCTGAACGCCTTGGCGCAAAACATCGTCAACAATTTGAAATGCTTCAAGAAGAGATGTCTTCTTATCAATGATCTGCAATACACGATCGTTTGGAATTGTAATAATTGTATCAACGTGTTCTGACAATTCGTTAAATGCGTCGTCTGCAATTCTCTTTCTCTGTGCACCTTCAAATGTAAATGGCTTTGTGACTACGGCAACAGTTAACGCACCTGCTTCTCTTGCAATTTTTGCAATTTCAGCAAGAGCTCCACTACCGGTACCTCCGCCCAAACCAGCAGTAAGGAATACCATGTCAGAACCAGCAATTGCATTTCGAATGTCGTTCGCGTTCTCTTCTGCGGCACGCCTACCAAGATCCGGATTCATACCAGCTCCAAGACCTCTTGTTACGGTTTTTCCAATAGAAATTTTTGAGGGTGCTAAATTCTGATGCAATGCTTGAACATCGGTATTTACCGCAACAAAGTCGACCCCTCTTAACTTCTCTACAATCATTCTATTCAAGGCTGAGCCTCCACCACCGCCAACACCAAGAACTTTGATTTTTGCAAACGTTTCAATTTCTGGTTTTACCTCTGCCATAGAAGTGTGATCAAATATTTTAATTATATATCATGTTGATGAACAATATTTTTATTCAACAACCCTTTATTTGTACACCTTTTGTACTCACAACTTATCACAACTGCAACCCTTGTCAAAGTCAATGTGTGCATAAAAAACAAGAGTCGCTATTGACTCTTGCAATTTCCTGATCTTGATTGATTAACCTATGGTATGAGCGACCTAATCCATTTCTTAGCCTGACCAGTAATATTAGAAAGATTTCCAATCTTAAAACTAAATTTACTTCCACGGGTTGAACGAATTTCAAAACCCCAAATGCACAATCCAACAGCAGTTGAAAATGCTGGGTCTCTAACTTCATCGATTACGCTACTAACGCCCTGAATTGCTCCAATCGACACCGGTAGACGTAAAACTCTTTTTGCTACATCGACAATGCCTCCAAGCTTTACAGTACCGCCTGCTAAAACAACGCCAACCGGCAGCATTCCTGATCGATCAATCTTTCTAAGTTCGTCATCCACTACTTCAAAAATCTCCTCAGCTCTTGCCTCTATTATCTCTGAAATAAATTTACTCTTAATGACTTCATCTTCGGTTGAACCAAAGTCTTTAATTGAAAACTGATCCTTTCTATCAACTTCGTCTGGGACGGCGTGCCCCATTTTAAGCTTAACTGCTTCTGCAACCTCAAGAGATGTTCGGAGCCCTATCGCTATATCGTTGGTAAAATGATCACCGCCAACTGGCAAAACCGCGGTATGCAACATATCACCTTCTTCAAAAACTGCCATGGTGGTCGTTGTAGCTCCAATGTCTAGCACGCAAACTCCTAATTCTTTCTGCCTTTGTGTTAAAACAGCTTCCGCAGTAGCAAGTGGAGCAAAAACTAAATCCTCAATATCTAGCCCTGTTCTATAAACACTCTTTGTAAGATTTTTTATTTGGGAAGATAAGGTCTGAATAATGACAGCGTCAACCTCTAAACGAATACCATTCATACCAACTGGGTCCTTAATCCCACGCTGGCCGTCAACAGTGAAGCTCTTTGGTATTACATGAAGAATCTCATAGTTTGAAGGAGTCGCAACTGTACGAGCGGCCTCGATAGCGCGCTCAACGTCATCTGACTTGATTTCACCATCCTGACGAGCAACACCGACTACTCCGCGGCTATCCTGAACCAGAATGTTGTGCCCAGCTATCGATACCCACGCCTTGTTCAGGGCAAGTCCGGTCATTCTCTCGGCAGACTCCAAAGCTTTCGAAATCGAAGAAACCGCATCTTCCATGCTGGTTACGCTTCCTTTGTGAATTCCAGAAGACGGCACCTCAACTGCACCTGTAATATGTAGACCGGCTCTTCCATCTTCCATTGGCACAGATTGCCCTACAACCACCCTAATCCTCGAAGAGCCTATATCGACACCTGTAATTATTTCATCTGCCATAGAGTATTAATATCTGATACGCCACGATTACGTAAACTCGACTTTTTACACAGTCCTTCCTAAGAGAGATTTTACTGGTTTTAAGCAAAAAAGTCTAGAAGGTAGGATTTAAAAATAAGAATTGCCACTATAACTGCCGTTACAGAAGTCAGCAACACGGCACCAGCCATCATATCTTTTATTTCTTTAACAACAGGATTAAGGCGCGGCTTCATAGCGTCAGCAATTCTCTCAAAAATACTATTGATTACTTCTAACACTAAAACTGCCGCAATCATAAGAATTAATAAAATATGTTCCCATGCAGAAAGCGGAAGCAAAAACATTACGCCAATAATAACAACTGCCCCAACTAACTGGATTCTAAAACTTTGCTCTTGTCTAGCAACAGTTTTAAGACCACGAAAAGCGTATTTAAAACTTTTAAAAAATTTCTTTATTGAAATCATAAGATTTTTTCAACAATCAAATCCTGAAGCGGTAGCATTTCATTAGCGTCTGCTTCAGTCTCGTGATCATATCCAAGTACGTGCAAAATGCCATGCGTTGCCAAATCAGCCAACTCCAGAACTAAAGATTTATCACCTTTTTGACGCCTTGCTTGTTCAAGGGAAATAACAACATCTCCAATAGCCTCACCTGGCGGACCATCCTGTCCGTACGTAAAAGACAAAACATCTGTTACTTCATCTTTTTTTCGATATTTATTATTCAGCTTCTTAATCTCTTCGTCAGTTACAAACTTCACGGTAACCTCACCCTCTTCTGGTATGTTTGGAATCTGTTTATTAATTTCGGTTTTAAGTGATTCAACAAGCGCCTCGCTGAGACGCTCATTGAATGGTGCTAAATCTTGAATGAACTCTAATGAAATCATGGAGTAAATTCAAAACTATTAAGCATCATTAGGAATGTCTGTAGATATTCTATCGTTGTGTCTTCTGAAAGATCGTACTCAAATTCAAAGAACCAATCATCAAGAATTAGATATGCAATAAGCTTGTCATTGCTCATGTACCCGCTATATCCAACCTTGCTAGTAATTGCAACAAAGTCTTCAGCGCCATTATTTGGTGAAATAACTTCATCGTACCAATCTGTAAAATCTTGATTTTCCGTACGTCTATAACGATTTACTTTAATCTCAGCAGTTTCCTTAGTGTTAAATGCTAAATTACCGGCACCACCAAACGTAGAAGCTACTTCTTCCGCTGACCAAGTCGACGGATAATATACTGAAAACATCAATGTACCATCTTCACTCGTGGTATTAATAATATCAACCGAACCAGTATCAAATAACGTAGACGGAGCAAAGCCTAGTGGATCGTAACGATGAAAAACCTCATTACCATCCAAGAAAGTATCGCCATCAGTGTCAGGATTTCGGTAATCAGTGCCATATAACTTTTCCTCTACATCGGTAAGTCCATCGCTGTCCGTGTCTTTTCCTTGCGCAACTTCAACCTCTTCTTCTAATACTTCTGTATCAACCACTACATCTTCCTCTACTATTGTGTCTACTATTTCGTCAACTACCACTTCCTGATCGACTGCCATGCCCTGAAAAACAAACACCGAAATGATTGCAAGAAGCGCAATAGCAATGATGCCACCTCCAGCGATCAAGAAAGGCATGCGCG
The DNA here is from genome assembly GCA_030688135.1 of Candidatus Uhrbacteria bacterium. Classification (GTDB taxonomy): domain Bacteria; phylum Patescibacteriota; class Patescibacteriia; order UBA9934; family UBA9934; genus JAUYIW01. Next base: position 8,369 of record JAUYIW010000067.1, read on the forward strand.
ATGGAGCTTCTGGCTTCACTATTTTTTTGAGAGGTGCAATCTTTGGTGGACCAGGCGGTAACGGAGGGGCGTTAACCTCTTTTTGCTGAACCTTAAGACCTGCGCCCATTCCTATGAACTCCTTTGGCATTGTGTGGATTACTAAATCATCAGCGACTTTATACTTGTCTGCCCCTATTGGAGTTTTAATTTTTGTGTCTAGCACGTCTGCCATACAAGTTTAATTTACAGAATTTGGTACATCGAACAATCTACCCGGACCGTTTGGATTAAAACCTGAAGATACTTCCTGGCCATCTAAATACGTATCGCCATCGGTATCGGCCTCCAAAGGATCGGTTCCATACACTTGAACCTCTTCCTTATCACCCAAGCCATCTTTGTCAGTATCGGCCAATTCTGGATCGGTACCAACTGCCGACTCCTCACTATCCGTTAGGCCGTCTCCATCGCTATCGATGTCCTCTACCACTTCTTCAACCTCTGGAACTACCTCCTCTTCAATCACTTCATCGACTACCTCTTCATCAACAACTATTTCGTCTTCTACGGTATCGGTCAAAATAGGCGCCACAGTGCTGTCACTGCCAGGAACGATAACAAGCATATAGGCGATTACTGCAGCGCTTCCAATGATTACAATAGCAGCAAAGGCTACAAGAAGCGCTTTAAGTCCTACACGGCTTTTTTTGCTAGGCATTGACTGTTTTGGAGCTAATAGTGGCGCAGGCGAAGGAACAGCCGGAGAAGGCGCTACAGGAGCTGCAGGTGGAGGCGGTGGTGCCACATGGGTCGCTGTGGCCACGGATTGCGGAGCTTGTGGCGGAGCTACAGGGGCCACAGGAGCCGGTGTAGGCTGAGCACCAGGTATAGGAAGGTTATCAGGAGGGCTTGCTTGGTCGTCAAACATATAATTTTATAATTCAGAGGTTTATTATATTGCGCTTAAGTTTATTGGCTTTCGACTTTGTTTATTGCCAAAAAGCTCATAATCTATTTCGCATATCTGTAGAGATAAAGGTTCCCTGGGATCATACGCAATTTGGGTGGAAAATGCATAGAGGCCAAAGGTTAGCTCAACCGGTAAAAACAGCGAATCTCTTGCTTTCTACCATCTCGAACCCGATTTAACTTTCTGCTGTCGGGTGAGAGATCTTTCGCGGTTCGCCGAGATCTCCGAAAGATTTCTCCTCGCGACCTACAGACTCGTCGAAATGGTAACTTTCTACTTATTAAATGGATCAAACAAATCCTAACCTGGCAGATTAGATGACTCCTCCACCTAAATTGCGTATGATCCGTTCCCTGTCGATAATAATATCACACAATTAGCTTAAAGGATCAAAACCGCCCAAGACTTCGGTTCCGTCGCTGTATCCGTCGCCATCGGTATCTGAATCTATTGGACTTGTACCATACTTACGAACTTCGTTAAAATCACTTAATCCATCATCGTCCGTGTCTGCATCTTGGTCACTCGATCCTGCGGCGAATTCATCAATTAAGTATAATCCATCTTTATCTTCATCGCGCCCGTTTATTGCCTCATAACAGTTTTCAATATCCGCATGAGCAATGTATACCTCGCAAAGTTCAGGGTCACCGCTTTCCAACACATAATTAAGCCAATCGTTGGCGTCACATAAATACGGATCTAAACCATACTCGTCGCAACGTCCAGCTTTTACTACTATGCCTGTTATTAGATTTTCGCAGGTTATCTTTTTCTGTGCTCCATGCATAACTCCGCAACGATCAAAACTGACTTCAGCTTCCGCGAGATTAAGCAAAACAATGTCTTCACAATCTTCAAAATCACTATCCTCTAACATTTGGCATGCTTGAAGATCACTGTTGTCATATGCTATCAAGGAAATACAATCTACATACGCATCCCCGGCAAGGCCAACGCACACTTCCGCTTCTCCTATTTCGCGTGCTATCCCCTTTCTTAAACGCGCTTCGCAGGCATCTACGTCCGCATCTCCGGCACAATCTCCCAAACCATCTTGAATCATACTTTCCGCCTCTGCTATTGTAACGGCTACATCGATAGCCTCCTTCCTGCTTGCTAGCATATTACTCACAAACATCGAAATCAAAAGCACAATCAATAAAACTCCTACGGCAATACCGGATTTAATCAACATTTTTCTACTAACAAAACTCTTAGCCGAGCCATTTGGCTTCTGCTTTTCACTATTGACCTCGTAAAATTGTCTATTTGATAAATCCGGCATATTCTTTTTTAGCTCTATGGAGCACAATACTCAAACCCAACATTGCTAATACCAATTGAGCCTGTTCCTGTAAAATCTACCCTAAACGGAAGTTCTTGTTCATTGTTCGGATCACACACAAATAACTCCGGCCAAGGCAATTCTATATCTGTACCATCCCTAACGCCACCTGAAACCGTTACCGGACCTTCATTAGTATCTACTACAAATGTAATTTGTGGGCCCATAATGATGTCAAATATTTCACCATATGCGCTAGCCAGCCCTTCCGGTGAATAAGCGTCATAAGCGTAATCAATATCTGAGCTTGGATCAGGGTTTCCGCTTGACCAACATGCCATCTGTTGAATTATTGTAAGATCGTCAACGTCGTCGGTACAAGATGTAGCTTGCGCTGTAAGAATGCCGGTCATTTTACGCACAGCGCCAGACAAGAAATCTGTAAATCTGTCAACAAACCGACGTGGCGCGGTTACATAATCCTCAGTTGCTCCAAATTGTATAAAGCTCGAATCAATAAACATCGACTCAAACGATCTATAAGTAGACTCAGTCATCATACCCGCACCCAATAAACTATCTGCAGTATTCTGACTTATATTGGCACCGCCACTAAGCAAACTTTCAATGTGTGAAGGTGTAAGAATTCCAGCGTCGTTAAGCCCTAAGATAACATCCATGTTGCTAATTCTGCCATCATTAAGTTGATCCAATAGATCGGCATCCGTAAGACTACCGTAATCGATCAAGTTACGCACGTGACTGTAGTCTAATATACCTTGGTCTATGGCACTCCAGTACCATGAAAAATCTATATTGGCCCCTGTAATAATACGTGAATCTATAAAGCTGGCAAGAGCATCTGCTGTCAATATACCCCACAATACATTGTTCTCAATCATAGTTTCAAGTATTGTGCCTCCTCGATCGGTTGCAAAGAATCCATCGCTAAATCGCTCGGCGAAATTTTCAGAGGTTATATAGGTGCCATCGTCATCTTGATAATCTCCGCATTCTCCAAGTTCTGAAGTAATCTCAGTTGTGCCGTTATAAAGCGAAACAGTAAACAATTCAACGTCTAAATCATCTTTCGCGAGACACGCCATATAAGTTGGGTCTCGCTGGTCGCTTCCACAAGTATCGCAGTTCCATTCGCCATCGGTCATTAACACAATCACTTTTCTGGCATCGGTTTCTAGCACGCTACTCATTAGTACATTCGCTGCCCATAGGCCAAAATATGTATAGGTTCCGCCACCGGCCGAATAGCCGTTAATGGCACTCATCAACTCAACTTCATGATCTTCACCTCTAAACTGATGTACAAACTCAGCGCTCGACTGATCAAACATCACCACGTGACCATCCACCAAAGAAGCATAGGTAGGCCACGCACTACCTCCATTATTATTTGATTGGTACCCAACTACACTAACCATAACATCGCTTCCCATTATATCGAACAGATCTCTAATTCCTGTTCTAAGCTCTTGTTTTACCAGTTTCAGTTTAGTATCCGGACTCAATGTCTCACCCATCGAACCGGAAAGATCTGTTACAAATACGACATATGTCATATCAGGCGGACTGTAATCTGTGTAAGAAATATCGGCTACAAGTGAAGTGGCCACTGTGCACTCCGGGATAATAAGCGTTGCCGCATCGCCTGTTTCGGAATAACTCTCAAGCGAAACAGACGACCTTCGCCTTGCGCCAGGAGTAATCGATTCAATAAGCAAAGTGTCAGAGTCGTAAGTGAATGGACATGAGCTTCCACAGCTATCAGAACAGGACGGCTTCACGCATTGACCGTCGCAGTCGCTTAAAGAAAGACAATATGCGCCGTTATCTTCTCCTCCGTTACAAACTCCAACGTTCCTACAAGACTGCACAGAGGTACCCGATCCCGTAGATGTTCCAACAGAGTCAGCATCACATGTTACTCCCAGGTTTGTATATGACGTGACACCATCAAAAGTAGTACCGGAATGTATAAAGTAATAAGGAAGGTCTTCTGCATCGCAGAATTCATCTCCGTTAATTACACCATCACCGCAAAATGAACCGGAAGTTGTTAGTAGTCGGCATGAATCAGAACAGTATGTACACGTTGACTCGTAAGAAGATGAACAAACTTCGCCATTTTCCAGTCCCTCATCGCAATCTTCAATACCCGCATAAAGATACCCATCTCCACAAACGTTTGATGTACACTCATTGGTACAATCGTCAGATGAATCTTCGTTTCCGTCATCGCATTCTTCGCCGTCGTCCACGGTACCGTCCCCGCAACTTCCTATAGCTACACAATTAAGCGTACCCCAGTTCTCTTGCTCCCAAGTACATGAACCGCCTGCCGAAACATCGTCGGCGCACGTTCTTGTACGAGTAGTTTCAACTTCAAAAGATGAACAAACTCCATCTGCTTCGCCCGAAGTGTCGCAATCAACGTCAGCTACGCACGCTCTTCCAATCATATCTGCGTCGCCGTCGAGACATACAGTGGTTGTAGCGCACTCACTAGTTGAGTCTGTGCCACCACATACGCCAGATTCACCTCTAGGCCTAATACCTCTGAATGAACAATCGGAATCTGAAGAACATTGTCCCAAACCATCTAGCGTTGTACCAGAACTACACAATGCACCGCTGTACGTTTCGGTATCTCCGTCACATTCCTCACCGCTATCTACTACTGCATCTCCACAGTAAGATGCCGGACCCGCGCAATCCCATGAGCACGTATTATTTTCATTAGTATCGTAAACTCCGTTTAAAAATGTAGTACAAACGCCACCACCATAATTTCTACCGGAAGGCGTACCGGAACTTCCGCAGTCGCAAACTTCAGCTCCAGCAAGAGAACCGTCACCGCAATAAAACGCAGAATCGTACGTGCATAGCGATCCACAATAACCATATCTACCATTGAATGATCCGTCATCGCAGGTTTCACCAGCATCAGCTTCGGTAACGCCATTTCCGCATTCGCTTGTTGTACACTCAGCACTTGTGTCGGTTATGTATCCACTCGAACAATCAGAAGCGCAAACGGTTCTTATTGTTCCGTCGTCAGTTCCGTCCGCATTACTGTCGCATGCCTCGCGCGGTCCTTCGTCTCCAAGCTCACAATCTTCTGTTGGGCCAATAACTCCATCTCCACAAACATTTGATTGTCCATAAATGCTCGATCCATCGCAATACGCCACGCCACCTGTAAATCCCGGCACCGAATCGTTTGAGTTTCCTCCAACCATAACCACCAAATCATCCGAGGCATCCGGATCTATAGCGTATGCCCAATCTGCTTCGTCGTATTCAAGTTCCGCACCTAATTCATAACCTAGCGCACCAACAGAGCGATAATGATACACAGTGGCTAAATCAGGACAAACATATTCACCGTTGGTTTCGTTAAGACATGTGCCATATGTATAGTCTGGGAAATCAGAATCAATACAGGCTTCGCTCGATGTAGTGTCGCAGTCAGAATCGGAAGAACATTCGGTTTTAGAATCCTCACAGTACGATCCACAAAGATATCCGTACGTATTCAACGGATCAGATGGTGGCGTGGAACCAAATGCACCTGCAACAGTATTGCTCCATGAATCCCACGCGCTAGTGCCCATTGCACGAACAAATGTCCCAGACTGCAAGGTTGGCACAGCCTCATTACAGGTTTCTTCATCCGGACACCCTGCGTCACTTGTACATATTTGATCTGTTGTTTCAGAGCAAACGCCATTCCTTACGCCGTAACCGGAAAGTAAACTTTGTATTGTTACAACGTCTTGTACGCGCTCCATATCGCGCTGAATTTCATCTTTCTCTGAACCGCAAACTTCTCCGCTGTCAATGTCGCAATCCCAGTCGCTACCGCATATGTCAGAAGTCCACTGAACTTGCGCTTCGCTATCAACAAAGTAACACAAGTTAGTGTTGCTAACTTCACTGTTAACTACAAACTCCATGTTTGCAAGAATCTGATTAAATATATCTATTGTATCGCTAGAAGCGTTTTCGTTATAAGAAAGTATATAAATATTTGGGTAAAGATCACCATCGGAAGACTGATTTGGCGCAGCAACATAAGTTGTTCTGCCGTCACGCACAGCATCAAAATTATCTACCGTAGTTTCTGAAGGCGAACCTGCAAAACCACGCGAGTAGTACCAGTTAGCCGGAGCTTCATAACCGCTATTTGAAGCAATTCGAATTCCAATAGCATCCCCGGAACCATCATTTACGAGCAAAAGATATTCCTTAAATACAGATTCTGATTCGGAAACTGCAGGAGCTACTACAACAAGATCAGACAAATCATCTGAAAGATCATCTTCTTCCCCAGCGTCCATACAATACCAAGTTGAAAAATTGGTCCAAGCAGAGCCTTCGGTGATTCCTGAAACGCTACCGGATTCTCCTTCGGCATTATCGCGAAATGGAAGCTCGGTAAACATTGGCCATGGATTTTCACAAAGTGTAGCAATAATGTCTTCCGTGCCAGAAATCATGCTAGCAAAATCATCGCCTTCAGCGTCAACACTAACTTGAACCTGCGCAAGCACTGTAGCCTCTCCTGATTGCGTGCCCGAAGTTACCACTGCAGTGTCACTAATGCTTGAAACCGTAAATACGTCTGAGAGAACATCTACCTGCCAAGGAAGCCACGCCCACTCATAAACTCCGGTAATGCCTACAATTTCCTGACTATCGCCTAGCTCGTGTGAATACGCGCTTGCAAGGAAGTTATGTGCCTCAGACGATTGGCTAAATACTCGAGGACTGTCGGTATCTGTATCCCTAACAGTTACTGTATCAACTCCACAAATTTCGCTAGCCGTTGTAAAGCTGACTTCTTTTGTTTCGGCAAGACCAACGCCAAGCTTAGAAAGTACTCCATCCTCTGCCCCATCACCTGTTAGCGTGTTACCCTCGATAAATATTGTGTAATCTGCGTTTGGCTCCAGCGCAACATCGTAGTTAATTGCAACTTTGTAGCCGTCGGTTAGAGCAGTTTGCGTAAATGAAGTGACTGGCAATAAACATGCTACATCTGACCTTGCCTCGGCATCACTACCAAAGAATGATTTTATTTTATTCCAAACACGAGCAAACCACGAAGACCCACTATCAACTACGGTTGTATAAAGAGCATATTCAGCTGGGCACTCCCCATCCACGGTTGTTGATGTATCGAGTTCAACAACTATGTTGTCAATGAACGTTGCAGTATCCATTTCATCGTCAAACATTGCATAAATCGCTGCATTTCTACAAGTGTTTTCACCATTTGGGAATGCCTCGACATTTGTTCTTTCGATACAACAACTATTTGTACCTACGCCGTATTCATCGGGATCAGGACAGTCGACTGCTTCGTTTTCCGCAGAACACGACAGACTAAGCGATGCTTCTGCAGAAACATCGTATGTTGCATGACTTACCTGAATAGTTGCAGTTGCAAGTTCAGTAACTTCGTTAACGTGCGAAGGTGCTGTTTCTGAAATAACCGCCATTTGTACTGGATCTGTTTTTGAGTCACCAGACCCTCCAAATTCGCAAACTTCAAGTTCGCCAAGTCCTGCAACTCCGTCTCCACAAACTGAAGGTGAGCTGTAGCTTAATGATGAACCGGAAAGAGTACACCGACTTGAACAGTATTCTTCGCCGTCACAATCTTCTCCTCCACTTTCCTCAGCGCTAGCGGAAGCAGGGATTTGATCTACTTCGCCATCACCACAAGTTCCAAAATCTCCGACCGAACCTTCACGAACGCATCTCGAAGAACAGCCATCGTAATTTGTGCTATTGCCATCATCACAAGTTTCGTAAGGTTCGTTAATTTCGCCATCACCGCAAACAGCTGCCACCGCACCAAGCGCACTTGAACCCTCGTTTAAACAAATCGAACTACAACCATCGCCAGAACGAGCATTGCCGTCGGCGCAATCTTCACCGCCTGCATCTGCTGCCCAAGCTATATCTGTATTTGCGCAAGTTGCACCAATAACTCTAGAACCTTCGTTCAAACATGTCGCTGAACATCCATCACCGTCTCTAGTGTTGCTGTCATCGCACTCTTCCAAAACTCCAAGCGTAGCGCTCTCTTCAAGCTCGCCGTTACCACAGCAAAGGCTTGAGTCAGCACTTGCGCACGTGCTCGATCCCTCAGACAAACATTCAGAAGAACAGCCGTCGCCGTCTACCGAAAGACCATCATCGCAATCCTCACCAGTTTCTACAATACCGTTTCCACAAAGTGCATCAAAACCATCACTGCCAGTAGCTAAACATGAACTGGTACAACCTTCAGGGATTCCGTCAGGGTCAACATTGAATAATAGAGAATTTATTTTAACTAATTCAGCAACATCGGAATCACCCACAATTGGATCTACCCAATCCCACGAGAAACCATAAGCGCTTAAACGCTGACCGGAAGAAGAACATTCATCCGGCTCGCCGTATGGTTCGACTGTGAAGCTCTGAGTTTCCCCTACTGCAGAAAGCTCTTTGTTTTCAGGGTCGATAGAAATCCTATCAACCGCGCATTCAGTGTCGTCGTCTTTTGTTGAGAATATCCACGAATAGTCATTGCCATAATTTGTACGCGTAAGCAAAACTCCGCTATTAGAAGCTACTTCGCCTGAAATAATTACTCTATAAAAAGTATTCGAATCGAGCGATCCGGTAATATTTGCAGAAATCTCGGTGCATTCTCCGCCTGAGGTGTCATCGCAATCAGCTGAAGTCGCAACAGTGTCACCAAAAGACAAGCAAAGTTCATTTGTACACTCCTTTACAATAAACGCATCTTCAGCTTCCACAGAACCAGCGCTGCTACCAAATGACATTGGAATATTAAAACTTGCGCCAACTTCTGCGTTTGTGCAGGCCATGCTACAACTAGGCCAATTGTTGTCAACGTATGGATCGGTATAGTCGATTATAAGTAGCCCTGTTCCGTAAATATTACTTCGCTCCTCGGTTGCGACTACATTGCTCTGACCTTCCGCAAGAGCAGTAACAGTAATGCAAGAGTCGTGCATGTTTGCCCCGCAACCATCTGACCATGCCGCATATGAAGAATCAAGCTCCCAATCCCAAGTGTAGTCGCTCGCGTCTAGTACCTGACAATCAAGAGTTGAGGGAAGGGCTTGAAACTCAGTTGTCGCGCCCTCTTCTTCAATAGTATCTTCTCGAGGACTTACATAGACTACTTCCACTTCACAATCGTCAGCGCTTACTCCTGTAGTAAACCTCCACGACACAGCGTCTTCCATTCCAATACCTTCGCTACTTTTAACGTTGGTAGAAACTGTAACAATATACGTTGTACTAATCTTGAAGTCGCCTGATCCATTATTGTAACCGGCCTCCGGCGCCCATGTAAACGAAGTCGAGCTACCGCTATCGGAAAACTCAAGGCTTCCGGCTACTGTTTCAAATTCAGAACATGCTTCATTGGTACATTCTTCAATTTTTATGCTGTCGCTGTCTATAAGTGTGCTCTGATCCATTACCATTGTGAAGTACCCGTAAACTTCCGCATTAATACAAACATCACTTGACCATAAACGATTTGGAACTGCGCTTGGAACCACAGTCTGGTCATTAAGATCACAATCAACAACCAATTGAGGCGAATCCGGAATTAGTCCTGTTGAAAAAATCCAACCATATGACGCTGCCACAATAGCAGTGCCAGCTTCACCCTCGGAAATTTCAAAATTTACAGTATTACTGTCCTCTTCTCCAACAGTGACTTTTACAGGCCCTGTTGAAGTTGCGCTTGGTACAGTAAGAGTGATCTCCTCAGACGACCATAATTCTACAGAAGTAGCGTTTACACTATTATAAAAAGTTGCCGTGCCAACAGTTCCAAGCTTTTCTCCATAAAGCGTAACTGTGTCACCTGCCTCGCCAGAGCTGGCATCGATCGCGCAGAGCCCGGGTGATGGATCTGCATCGGTAATTATGAATTCTACAATATTCGAGTCTCCCACCGAGGTCTCAACATAAACATTGTGAGCAGTTTCTTCTATTGGTTCATCATTCGTATAAGTGTCTGGAACAATAATTGTGATTTCATCAGTGCTCCAATAGTCGTTTACGCATGCATCCGGGAAATCAATACTGCCCTGAGCTGAATATCCGCTATCTTGGTTTACAAACCATACGTTACCGGTGCTTGAACCAAAATTTGTTCCGCTAATAGTTACATACTGCCCTATTCCACCATCGCCCGGATCAATTCTTGTTATAACGGGGTCATCGGTTTCTACATCCCTTAAGGTGTAATTAAGCGCATTAGACGACACACCATCAACTACAACTGTAACGCTGTAATCTGCAACACTGAGTGTTGGTACGGTTATTACTGCGCTGGTATCAGCCCAACTTCGATAAGTTCGTACTTCGTTTTCTGTTTCGTCTTCGGCAGTAAAGAGAATGGTTGAGTCACCTTGAACGTCAACAAAATTGGAACCACTCAGCGTTGTTGTGTCGCCAATCGAACCACTACTTAGCGTGAGCCGGCACAAGTTTGGACTTACGACTTCGTTAACATCAAAATCATTAAGCAACGCCCCATTGTCGTCGTTTGTTGACTCTTCCAGTTCAGTTGAAGTTATGAGAGTTATTGCTCCACTAACTGCGCCATCCGGCACTTCAACAATAACTTCGGTTCTACTCCAACCTTCGCTACAGCTAGGAATTGTTGCTGCAATTAAACTGTCATCTGCCCCGGTAAAGTAAACAGTGCCGGTACTCGAGCCAAAGTTTGAACCGCTTATAGTTACATAGTTACCGGGCGCACCTTCTTCCGGCGAAATATTTTCTATTTCCGGCATGCTCACGCAAACTGAATCAACGCAATCTCCGCTCGAGCATTCGTCGTTTGTTGTACAAGACGATCCATCGCACGCTCCACACTCCCCACCGCAATCAATACCTTCTTCGCCTTCGTCGGCATTAAGTAGCCTATTATAGCAATGGGCAGGATTTATTCGAACACGCACCGAATCGGTATCTTCGTTTCCCGCGATATCGGTAGCAGTTACAGAAACAGTATACGTTGTAGTATCTTCGTATGCGCTTGTATCCCAAATAGTTTCAAGTGTAACCGACGACAAATCATCGCCGTCTGCCGGCACTGAATCAATCTGATCGTCATCAATAGCAAAATCTCCGGTAGCGATTTGGCTGTCATCTATTGCCGTTGCCTGTAAAAGCTCCAAAACGTCCGGTTCCAGTCTATCGCCACTGTCAGGCGCAGTAAGGTTTACAATCGGATCATCAACATCAATAATGTCCCCTGAAGTAAACGTGGAATTACATGACTCTCCACTACAAGTGAGCGAAACTCCGCGAGTGCTTTCAATTGCAGAATTCACTTCTACATCATAGCTAGTATTTTCATCAAAGCAGAAACGGTCATTATTTGGTTCCGGGCATGTGGCCGTTGGAACAAAAGTAATTTTATTCCCACTAACCGAAATCGTACCCTCTACCTCTTCACCGGTGTCTGAATTTGTAACAATTATCCCAGCCTCGGTGGTTGTTTCATCTATATCTCTGCTAAAAGTAACTTGTAATTGGATATTTCGAATTGATACTTCACCTTCCGGTCTAAATGCCGAAACCGAGAAAGTAGCAACCGATCCACCGCCAAGCCCTGACCCGGAACCTGATCCGCTACCCGACCCTCCGCTACTGCCTGTGCCGGTAGCTGAAATAAGCGCAGAAAGAACAAAACTTGCAATCGAATACGAAAGCAAAATTATTACCGTACCAATTACGCCGTTGATCATCCATTTCTTTGCCTTTTCAACCTGTTCGGACTTGCCTCCTGCTGTCATCCATAAAAATCCTGCATAAAGCACGATTATAACCGCAATAATACCTAAAAATCCTAATGCTACGCGGATAATTCTAGCAATTATAATTGTGATGTCTTCTCCGCCAAGGCCGGCCGTGGTTGCGATTTCCGCAACGTCTTGAGCCCAAGCGAAACCTCCGGAGAACAAAAATCCTCCGGCTAATATTGCCAGGCCAAATAGTTTAAATAAATTCTTTTTCTTTAAACCTTTCATGATTTCTTTGCCGAAAAATTTTTAGTCTAAAAGAGAACACGCAGTACTTGAAGCTATTCCGCTACAACAATATGGTGCGTCTTCCGTAGTTCCGCATCTCGCGCCAATCGAGTCTAAAAGAGAACACGCAGTACTTGAAGCTATTCCGCTACAACAATATGGCGCATCATCGGTTGTTCTACATCTTGCGCCAGTCGCGCTTGGACCTTCAGCCGGTACAAAACAATTCTGATATTGATTAAGCACTCCGTCGAAAACTTCTAACCCATAAAGATAGATAACGGTTTCGTCAGCGTCGTCCGTGGCCGGATCGTCGTCAATTGATTCCAGAAAAGTACCGTGCCTTACTTCGGCCTGAGTCTTTGTTTGAGTTTGTGTGGCTACTACGACTTCCTGATCTTCAAAATCAAGCGCCGTGGAATCAAATCTATACCACAATTCATGTTCTGGACTAGAGGAAAGTGTGATCTCATCTGCTGAAATCGTAGAACTTAGCATAACAGAATCGCAAAGATCTCCGTTATCGCTTTCATCACATCCAAACGTTACAACAACGGGCTGATCCAAATCTTGTTCTTCCGCGCTAATGTCCGGAGTAATAGTTTCAATCTCCGGCACGCTTAAATTGATATCGTTCGTAGTAGTAAACGCCCAGATGTAGTCGTCTCCTGCTTCGCCATCGGTTTCTCCCCAGTCACCATCGCCATCGAGCGAATTTCCGGAAGCATCGGCAACACCATTATACGGAAAACTACTAGCTTCAGGAGGATTATCTCCGACATCAGCGCCAAAAACCGTAGCATCAATCGCATCATCGCCGGGAAGACAATAAATGGTCTCACCGCAAGAATTTGTTCCGCACTCATCGGTTGAAGTAAATGTTACTGTTTTGTATCCGTTACTAATCGCAAACGTACCGCTTACAAGACCCTCAGCCTCACCTTCAATCTGTATATTTTCAAATGTATCTGTACTACTGCCTAAAATGAATGTTCCGCTAGCAGAAGTTGGATCAACAGCTTCATCAAAAGTTATTTGCACGCTAATGTTGCGATCGTACTCACCGTTAGCCCTTGGAATAACGCTCCTTATGGTAGGTGGAGTTACATCGATTTCATTTCCTGTTGTAAATGTCCATTCATAACCGCCGGAATTGACAACAGTATCACCATCCGCATCTTCAATATCATCGGAAAGGAAAACAGTATAATTACTGTCCCCGTCCAAATATTCTGAAGGATCGAATAAGAAAGTTTTAAGATCGTCTGTAAAGTAAACATCAACCTGATCAGCGCTGAACGCTCCGGTAACACCTGCGGCAGTTGGATAAATCAGAATGTTATTTACATTCAACGTAGTTGTAACCGTATCGTCTGATGTGTCACTTGCAGTTCCTGCGGTATCATACCCGGAAATAAATGACTCGATGCTCATCTCATCTCTAAACGTTACAAATATCCTTGTGTTACGCGCAACGTCGGTATCAAATCGTTCAGGATAATGATCGCGCAACGCACCGGAACCGAGCGAACCCGACAATGCCTCTGCAGTGACTCCTGAAGTAGATGTAGTGCCTCCGCCTAAAAGATTCGAACCGGTTAAAGCATTAAATATAAAATTAGTGATTGCAAACGCGCTCAAAATAATTACTAACCCAATTACTCCATTTATTAACCACTGCTTTGCCTTTAAAACTTGTTTCTCCTCGCCACCGGCGGTCATCCAAAGAAACCCTGCGTAAAGCACAATTATAAGCGCTAGCACTCCAAGTATCCCTAAGAATACACCAATAATCGTTCCTATAATTTCAGAGATACTTCTTGAAGTATCTAATCCGGCTGCTGTGCCAACGGTTTCTAAGTCCTGTGCAAAAGCAATATTACTAAATGCAATAAACACAAATAGCGTTGCGCAGAGAACTGCAACGACTAAAATTGTTGAAGTTAAAAATCTTCGTTTAGATACTTGAAGCATGGGTATTGAATTATCGATTTTATTATACACTATCTTCAGAGTAAAGTGCAGAATATATGTGCATAGAAAAGAGCAGGCCTTTGCCTGCTCTTTCGTTATTGATCTGTAGTTTTTTTAGCCTGCGCTCATATCGGAGTTACGATCGCTATTGCCTATCAGCTGACGAGCACTTCGATTACTCTCCACCATTCAAAATCTTTTCTATTGTTTCCTTCACTCTAAAGCCATCAACAGCGCCTTTAACATCTGCCATAATCGCGCCCATTGCTTTTCCTACTTCTGATATGTCTGTAACGCCAAGCTCTTCAAGTTTTGACTTCACAATCTTCTCAAGCTCAACCGCATCCATTTCCGGCGGTAAATACTTCTTTAGTATTGCGATCTCCTTATTAGACTTTTCAATTAAATCTTCGCGAGCGGCTTTCGTAAAGTCAACAAGTGCATCTTGCAACTTTTTGACATCGCTTTTCACAACAGCTAAGACTTCCGCATCTTCCAGCTCTTTCTTAAGTTCGATGGTTTTATTTTTTAAAGACGCAGAAAGTAAACGCAGAATTGATAAGGTTTCCGCATCCCTTCCCTTCATAGCAGTCTTTATGTCTTCCATTATTTGTTCGTAGAGTGTCATAAGATGAAATTATAATTTGTAATTATTGAAATCCATTCTTTTACCTTGAATTACGAAACTCGATGAGATTTGCGTGAACGGGCTGTTGATCTCCGTGAACCCTACTAAAACGTAGGGAGAACGGGGGCGACGGGCGCCCGTGAACGCAAAGATCGCGAGTTTCGTAATTCAAGATCTTTTAACACAATATACGATTAATAACTTTTATACAATAAAAGAGCCACTCGGCCCTTTTACTTATCTTATCTCCTACCGCCTCGTTCTTCTTCTTTTAATTTTCCTGTTCGAATAAGGTGATCTCGCTTTGCGCCCATCTCAAGCCTTCTCAAAGCGCTCTCTTGCGTTCGATTCTTACTTGGTTTTTTTGAAAAATAACGCCCCGACATAACTTCTTGACGCTTTCCACTCAATCTAAAACGCAAAGTAAAGCGACGAAAAGCACCTTCGAAACTTTCACCTTTTTTTCGTTGTGTATCAATATGTGACATAATTTTGCTCTTTTCTAGGATGGCGAAAGTATACAATAATTGTTGAAATACGTCAAGATCGACTGACTTCACCTCAGTCAATTCTTAACCTCCAAGCTGACTTTAGTCGGCGTTCAATCCAAAACCGGACTAAAGTCCGAATGAAAGTATTAAAAAAATGCCCCGCTCTTTCGAACGAGGCATACGAATTTCTGTGCGTTTAGTCTTGGTTGGCCAGCGCTGTTTCTGCGGGCAACTCACCGCGCAAGTAGTCGAACAGCGTACCAGCCTCGAAGTGCTCGAGCATGCTGTCGACCAAATTGACCAACCTCTCACTACCACCCAGGTAATTATGTTGCTGTCCTGTAACATGCATTCCTGGCAGGTTATGCCAATATGCGAAATCCTTAAAGCCGTGCAACTTCTCCTTGTTTGCACGCAAGAATGCCATGGTGTCAGCAACCATTTCACCCATCAACGGGAACACGCCAGTATCGCTCCAACGGCCAATAAAGAACATGTACGGCACGCCCTTTTTGAAGCCAAATAGGAACGGGTCGATAAGTGCCTGCCAAGCTGGATCTTGCCACTCACGCCCAGCAATATCGTGGTACGGGGTGAAAATCACCACGTAATCGAAATGCTGCTTGGCCTTCATGATGGCTCGCAAAATGTGCGGCGGAATTACATCGCCCTGGTACTGAGCCAAGCGCCTGGTTCGACGATTGAAGATTTGGTACAGGTTGGCAAATTCTTGCGTGCCGAGCAGGCTCGCAAAATACTGCACCGCTACGTCTGGTTGCGGATCTGACTGATTCCAGGTGTCTGGCAGGCTATCCTTGGCCTCGATAAACCACACCGGAGCAGCCACCAACAGATCGGCCACGTGCGCGATGGGAATCACCGAGCATGGCTGTAGCAACTCTGCGTCCCGCAAGAACCGCACCGTTTCGGTAAACAGCCTCGAAGATTGGAGTTGTGCCTCCATAGTTCCCGCCTCGCCGAAACCAGTTCGGTTCCTGCGAATATTCAGGCTACTGGGACTGCCAACCAGCATATGCAGAGCCGAAATCGACATGCGGCTTCCTGGCGACAACACACCAACTTGTCGTAAGTTCTGCAACACAGCGATGGTGGAGAGAAACAGCGCGTACTCGCTCTCAATGAGCGAAGCCTGCGTAGCGAAACCAAGTTCGCTCTGCATGCTAACTGCCATCTCTACCGAGCGCTTCTCGGCCTCGCTACCAGCTGCATCGAGGTCGAATACGACATCGTAGGTAGAAAGTCCAGTGAAGGTTTCTTCTAGAAACTTAGCCACCAACTCTCGAGCATCGTCCGCATCTTGAATCTCGACTAGCTCGTCGAGCTCGATGCCAATCACTTGCTTGAGTGGCTTGTTGGCAATTGCTTTCCGCACCTGCTCGGCCGGAATCGCCTTCACTCGTTTGTGGTAGGCATAGCGCCGAACCAAGCTTGGCAGCTGAGCAGCCTCTCCCTGCAAAACAGGAAGGTATACAGCATTCGACACGCCGATTGCTCGAAACTTGCCTTCGCGCTTGTTATCACCGATGAGCGTAAACTCAACCATGGCTCCAACAGTCAACGTAAAATCGCTCTCGTCCTGATGCACGAAAACATCTCCGTTGGTATCGAACTGCTCACCCTCGATGGTGGTGATGTTATTGATGAATCCGTAACCATTGGGCATTTCGACAACTGTGCCGATAAGCCTTGGAAGCACACGGACTGTGGCCTCGGGCCTTGAAAGAACACTTGCAACAGGCATTGCTGACTCCAGTAACGACCAGACAGCAGGAAAACCAACAGATTTGGCCCCTGAACTCATGCTGTCGTCAACGCATGAATTAAGCTTGTTTTATCATATTTATTGAACTTTGTCAAGCTTAGGACTTACTATGGATGTTGAGCTTGACAGAGGTCTCTATTTATTACCAACGTGGCTTTGTGATTGAAAAAAAGAAACGCACCCGACAAGGCAGGTGCGCCTGTGGATGCGTAGAGCCCCGGACTCTAGCCCGGAGCGAAAATGAGCGGATAGTTCACGACCACGATGCCGCCACCATTGGGCTTGGGGAACTGAAGCTTGCGGAACTCGCCAGCGATACAGCTCTCGACCGTCGGGTCGTTCATGGTCGAGGAGCTCGTCTCCGCCTTGGAGACACTCCCGTTCTTCGCAATGACGAACTTGGTCACGACCTTGCCACCGAGCTCTGGGTCCTTCTCGAGCTCGCGCTGGTAGCAGTAACGGATCTGGTTCATATGTCGCTTGATCACCGCGTCGATGAGTGACTTGTCAAGCGCGCCCATGATGATCGGGTCGCCACCAACCATACCACCACCCAGGCCATAGTTCCGAGATCCGAGGCCGCTACCGTAGCCAGACGAACCATCGCTGCGACCCTTGGTCCCGAGACCACCGAGACCTTCGGCTGTGCCGCCACCTCCGAGACCGGAGCTCTTGGAGCCAAGGCCACCAGAGCCGATCTGGGTGCCCTTGGCACCGATCAACCCCCCGATACCACTGGTGAGGTCTGCGTCGAACCTAATGGAGCCGAACACACCGTCGAACTCGGAGCCGTCACGAAGTCCCCCGAGCACACCGGCATTCTCCTTGATCTCCTTGTCGAGCTCACGCTTCTGCATCTCGACCTTGTTGCCCTTCGCCTTTACCACATCGGCCGAAGCGGGCGCTTTGGGCTTCGAGGCCTGAACCGGGTCGGGCGTCGACGCGGACTGCTCTACCGGTGCGACGACAATGTCATCAGCTGGTGTCTCGATTTTCTTTACGAGTAACGCCGCATCTGCTTGCCTCTCGAGCGCTTCGAACTCATCGAGAACGTCTTGTACGTCGTCAGCCTTCGCAGTGGACGTTGTGGCGAAAACCGCCAGGAAAAGAATGAATGCATAACGCATGTATCACCTCTGTTTTTGAAAGAAACTTACGTACTTCAGTGTACGTAAGACGGATTATAATAGCAATAAACCCAACTTTTGTCAAACTACGGAGGGAGGATCATACAGCAACCAATCAATACCCCGGGTACAGATGAATCAGAACCTGACTAAAGCCCGAATGAAAGTATTTTAAACAAAAAGCAGGCCACTAAACCCGCTTTCTACAATATTTGACATTTGAGCTTTCTGATTTGATATTTCGCCTGCATCCTTAACCTCTTCAGCGTCCGAGTAATCTCTCTTTAACCTCTCCACAATCAGTATAACCTCTCTCCACCTTCCGAGCACCCAAATTACCCCAACCTCCTTCTAACAATATCTACCACTTTCTTAGCATCAACAATTTCCTGTCCACCTGACTCCATATCACGAATAATAATCGTGCCATCTAAAACTTCTTTCTGACCAAGAATAAGTGATAGTTTTGCTTCCATTTTGTCTGCTAACTCAAGCTGAGCTTTTAGCGATCCCTTACCAAACGCTTCAGCGACTGGAATTCCCGATACTCTAAACTCCTCAAACATAGCAAGCCCTTTTCTGCGTGCAGCGTCGCCAAGTTGCGCAAAAAATACATCAACCGTTCTACGCTTTGGAACATCTACTCCCTTATTCTTCATTGCAAGAATAACTCGCTCAATTCCAACAGCCGCACCCATTGCAGGAACATCATCTCTCCCACCAAGTAATGGTATTAGGCCGTCATAACGACCACCTCCGGCAAGAGAACTTTGAGACTTCGACTCTTCGTCACCCTGCGACTCTTCTGCAACAGGTAATATCTCAAACACAGTGCGAGAATAGTAATCAAGTCCACGAACCAAAAATGGATCAAGCTCATAGGCAACATCGACTTCATCCAGGTACTCCAATACCTTCATTAGATTTTGCTTTGAAGTTTCATCGATCCAATCAAGAATCTGTGGAGCATTTTCACGTAACTCGTCCATTCCTTCTTCTTTTGAATCAAGTAATCGTAAAGGATTTTTTGTTAAACGCTTCTTGTCAACGTCGGATAGCTTGCTCCTGAACTGCTTAAAGTAACTTGCAAGCTCCATTACATACTCCCTGCGTGATTCAGAAGTCCCGATTGAGTTGATTTTTACAACCGTATCAAGTCCAAGCTCTTTCATGAATCTATCAAGCATTATAATAACCTGTGCATCGATTACAGGCTCAGCTGAGCCGATTGCCTCGAGCCCCCATTGATGAAATTGTCTATAACGTCCAGACTGTGGGCGGTCATAACGAAACATTGGACCAAAGTACCAAAGCTTTACAGGCTGTGGTAAATTTAACATTCCGTGCTCAATATATGCTCGAGCAACTTGCGCAGTGGCCTCAGGCCGCATCGTTACACGATCATTCCCCTGATCGGTGAACGAAAACATTTCTTTTTCTACAATATCAGTTCCCTTTCCAACTGAACGCTCAAATAAAACAGTCTTCTCAAGCATTGGTAAACGTATTCTTCCAAAACTGTAATCGGTAGAAATTTTCCTTGCAGTGTCTTCTACAAGATTCCAATACGCCTGTTCTTCAGGTAAAATATCTCGGAAACCTCGCAAATGTTCTGGAGTTTTGCTTTTCTTTTTTGAAGAATCATCCACCTTCTCCAACTTATTCATTTCATCTTTTTTTGCAGGCATATTAAGTATTGAATATGGTTTAGTGAAAATTAGAAATTATAATCAGGAGAAGTGAATGTGCTTATACGTTCAAATGGAAGTCCACGAATCCAAACTTTTCCAACAATACTTTCTTCATCGACTGGTCCAAATTTTCGTGAATCAAAACTTGAATCTCTGTTGTCGCCTAACAAGTAATACTCGTCTGCACCTAGAATCACACGCTCATGCCCTTCTGTATAATCTTCTATGTAGGATTCGCTTAATGATGTTCCATTTGGGTACTCACTGTTAAAAACAGTAATAACACCGTCTAAAATTTCTACTGTTTCTCCGGGTAAACCTATTATTCTCTTAATGTAAAATTGACTTTCGTTGCCGGGTGGCCTAAAAACAACAATCTCGCCACGCTGAGCATCTTTAAATCTATAAGTTACTTCGTCAATAATTAAGTAATCATTTTCGTAATAATTCGGCTCCATTGAAGCCCCACGAACAATAAATGGCTTAATAAGGAAGTATCGAACTGGAACTATTATCGCAGCCGCAACTATAACAACTTGCAAGACTTCAACAATAAACAGGACAACCGCGCCAAGAGTAGCCCCGAAGACTCGGTATGCAAAAGGTTCCTTGATATCTTGTCGTCGTTTGAAAAGCATAGTTTGTAATAGGGGCGGCCCATTGTGACCGCCCGCTTGCTTAAATTCCTCCGAATACACGCACAATATCACAGTTTTTTGCTCTTTGCAAGGGAGTGAGCTTGATCCCGCATTCTATACTCAATGCACCACTCATCGGGAAAAACGCTCAATCGGCACAATCTCAGTCCAATACAATCCAAACACACAGTCCAACATCTAGCGTTGACATATCAGCGCGGAGTACTCAAGAATTGCGATGCACACTCCACGCATCCTCCTGGCCGCCATAGCTTTAGCGACGGTGGCTGAACGCGCGAACTCCGGCAACATTGCAATCTGAGAGATTTCGGTGACACATATCCTTAAACACGTATTCATGAACCTACTCTCCAGTGTTATTTTACCAAACTTTTTCTAAAATAAAAGAGCCCCTCGAAAACTTCAGTCAAAGACTTCAGTTTTCGAGGGGCAGGTCGCACTTTTTCAGATGTGGCGAGTCCGCTTCGCGGACGAAGAACCAAGGACCAAGCCTGCCTGCTGCCTGCCTGCCGGCAGGCAGGGCAGGCAGGTCCAAAGATCTCCGAGCGCCAAGCTACCAAGCGTGCCCCGTACCGAGCTATGCTCTGGTGCGGGGTTCCAAGTGCCTACTCCCAGAGGACAGACAACGACGTGAAATAGAACCAGTCGTCGAGGCGGCGGGCGTCCAGGCGCGCCCAGTCACTGTGACGGTCGACGCTCGGCGAGTCCATCCACGCATCGCAGTCGGGGACGTTCAGCTCGAGACCGCAGGCCAGAACCCACGGAACGGTATCGCCGTCGATCTGGCGAACCCAGTCGGGGTCTTGCGCGGCAGCGTAAAATACGGCGAAGTGTGCCGAATCCTTGCCACGCACGGCCTTGGCGACCGTTCCGTCCTTGCGGTTGAAGTGCGCGCCGAGGTCCACGACCTCGATGCGCACGCAATCGCGGTAGACGGGTACGATCGTGTTGCCACCCTCGTCCTGCAGGTATCGAACACGATTTTCGTCGATCCCACTGGCGTAGGCGAGATCCCACTGCCAGAAGTCCGTTCCGAAAGTGTCGCGCATGCGGTCGCGGGCGTAGGGCAGCAACTCATGCGCAAGACCGTCACCGAGATACGGCGACACTACGATGTTCAGCATGTTGTTGTTCTGGCTCTCTGCGTTGAACCGCGCAATGCGACTCTCGGCTTCCTTCTGCGCCGAGTCGATCATACCTCCCTTCACCCCCGGCCAGCTCCGTACCATTTCGAGCTTGTCCTTGAGTGGGCGGAATCGGCCGTGGATGAGGCGGAAAGCGTCGTGCTTGCGCATGGTGACGAGCATGGCCTACACCGCTTTCGGAGTTTGGCTGAGCTTCTTCGCATCTTCAGCCGTGAGCCCTGCCGCGTTAAGAACACGGTAGAGCTCGATTTCGGTTCCCTTGTCTATTTTGTAAAGGCTGGCCATGTGGCTTACCCTCCTTGTTTCGCCGTCGGCTAACCTTACACCCTGAACTTACAGGAGTCTGACTGACCAGTTTGTTAAATACGGCTCTTTGAAGTCGATAAACTACAAAAAGCCATATTCAACATTAAAACTTGGTATTATTATATTAATGAACAAGGCATGAATATAGCATTTATTAGCGATTTTGTCAAGTCTACTCAGCTAAAATTAGCCAATATTCTGGTGACGTCTCTAAGAGACGTCCCTTTTCTCTTATTTTATTCAAGATCCTCCGCTCACCGAGAGATCCTTCATCGGCTCTATTTTTTTAGGATGTCCTGCTCCCTCAGGATGTCCTACTCCGCCGGCCACCTCAGCGTCAGAATAACCCCTTCGCATCCAGAATAACCCCTCCGCCAATCGTATAACCCCATTGCATTCGAACCAATCCCCCTCCCAAAACACAGCCCCTTTGCGCCCCTTTCAAATTTCGACTATAATATTGCAAGCAGAGGCTACCCTTGATATTTTTCGATCTGGAAATACATACCATATAGTGAAACAAGTATGAATGACGACAACTCGGTTGATTTTCTAAAAAAGAAATACAACCTGGCACCTGATCGCAATAGCGCCAAACGTCAAAAAAAGGTTTTACGAACTGCAGGCGTTTTTTTGACTCTTATTGCACTTGGCGGTGTCTTTTTTTCATACAACATTTCTAAAATAGCCATTGAGCCAGCATCAGACAGCGGAGGGTTTTCTATACTTTCATCTTTCCGCAGACTTGTTACAAGTGATGAAAAAGAACTTATTGGCGAAGAAGACGATCGCATAAACTTCCTTCTAATGGGAATTGGTGGCGCTGGCCACGACGGACCCGAACTTACAGATACATTAATGTTCGCAAGTTTCCGCCCATCTACAAACAAAATCGGAATTATGTCTATTCCGCGTGACCTTATTGTTCCAATCCCAGGTTACGGTTATCAAAAAATTAATCACGCAAACGCCTACGGAGAACTTAACGAAGATGGCGCTGGCCCGGAACTTGCAACAGAAGTTATAAGTGAACTTTTAGACCAAGAAATCCACTACACTGTTAAAGTTGACTTTCAGGGCTTCGAGGATTTGATCGACGCGATTGGTGGAATCAATGTTTTTGTTGAACGTTCATTTGTTGATCCAACATATCCAACTGACGACCACTTAACTGAATTTATTGAATTTGAAGAAGGCTGGAAGAAAATGGATGGTGATTTTGCACTAAAGTACGCTCGTTCTCGCCACGGCACAAATGGTGAAGGCTCTGATTTTGCACGCGCTGCGCGTCAACAAAATATTTTAATGGCTGTAAAAGATAAAATGCTCTCCCCTTCTGTTTTACTAAATCCAGGTAAACTTAATAGTCTAATTGAAACATTTAAAGACAACGTTAAAACTAATCTTACCTTTTGGGAAATGATTAAACTGGCTCGTTATGCACCAGACGTTAATACTGAAAACATCAACCACGAGGTTTTAGATGCAAGTTCGGAAAGTCCGCTTTACTCTACAACGATCAACGGTTCATACGTGCTAATGCCAAAACTCGATAACTGGTCAGAAGTTCGATCGATTGCAGAAAATATATTTACAGCAAGTAGCTTAAATGGATCTGAAGTAGCTGAAGCTACAAAACCAATGGAATCTGCGCGCGTAGAAATCCAAAACGGTACAAGCCTATCTGGTCTAGCGTTTGAAACGTCCCAACTTCTTGCAAGTTCTGGCGTTGAGGTTGTAAAAATTGGCAACGCTGAATCTCGAGGATATACCAAAACAATCATCTACGATTTAACAGAAGGCGAAAAATCAGACGGTTTAAACGTATTAAAGGAGTTTTTAGGAGCAGATGTTGCCATGTCTACTACCGGATGGATATTTTCGGACGAAGTTGTCCCTCGCGAGCTCAGTGTTGGAACTCCAGGAGTTGATCTTGCAACATCTGATGAAGCTATTGACTTTTTGATCATTTTAGGGGAGAATACGGCAAACTTGGTAATGCGGTAACTGCAAGGGTCCTAAGATGTACAGATCAGTACGAATATACAAATATATAGATAAATTTGAACCAGAAATCTGTATATCTGTAAAAATCCGTACATCCTCGGTACCTTGCTACTTCTATGACCCCTCCAAAAATTGCAATAATAGGTAGAACAAACGTCGGGAAATCGACGCTTTTTAATCGTTTAGTTGAGGCCCAAAAATCCTTGGTGTCTGAAGTCCCCGGAACTACCAGAGATAGATTTGAAGCAGACTGTATTTGGCGTGGAAAAGTTGTACGACTTATAGACACTGGTGGACTTGATACAAAAGCATCTGATCAAATTGAGCGCGACATTGCGCTTCAGGCTCGCGCAGCAATCAAGGAAGCAGATGTAATACTTTTTATTGTTGACGCAATAGCAGGATTGCAAAAAGAAGACAGAGATCTTGCTAAGGAATTAATGAAAACAAAAAAGCCAGTTATCGTAGCTGCAAACAAAGCCGATAACGCCAGGATTCGCTCAAGGCTAACCGACAAAGAATGGTTTAACTGGTCACTCGCAACTCCGATGGCAGTTTCTGCAAAACAAGGAATTGGTGCTGGTGATTTGCTAGATGAAATATTTAATAAGCTAAAAGAGATCGGACTTGAGCCAACAGAAATCTCCGAAATCGCACTTACACGTGTGGCTGTTGTTGGACGACCGAACGTTGGCAAGTCTTCCCTACTAAACGCTGCTCTTGGAGAACACAGATTTATAACATCGGAAATAGAACACACAACACGCGAACCAAACGATACCTTAATGAGCGTTGACGGTCATGATTACCTTTTTGTAGATACTGCCGGTGTTCGAAAAATGGCGCGCGTAAACGCAGGAAATTCAAAACTCGAAAAGTCAGGTGTAGACAAAACACTTCGTGCAGTTCGCAGAGCTGACGTTGCATTGTTTGTAATCGACATCACAAAAAAAATATCTTCGCAAGACAAACATCTTGCGGGAATGCTAGCAGCAGCTGGAGCAAGTACAATTTTGATCGCAAATAAATGGGACCTTATTCCTGACAAAGACTCAAAAATGATTAATGAGTACGAAAGATATCTTCGTGCTATGCTCCCAATGCTCGACTACGCGCCAATATTATTCACGTCTGCCCTAACCGGTCAACGTGTCCAAACGCTATTCGATATAATCGATAAAGTTTACCAAAGTCGGTTTACACAACTTACTAAAAATGAAACTCGCGAGTTTATTAGTCGTGCAATTGTGAAACACAAACCATCACGAGGAAAAGGTATTGCACACCCTCATATTCGTTACTTTGAACAAGGTAATGTAAACCCGCCAACATTCTTCCTTGGACTAAAACAAGCCCGCAAAGATGTTTTGGCAGATTCTTATCTTAGATTTTTAGAAAACCAACTTAGAAAAAGTTTTGATTTTGAAGGTACGCCGATTCGAATTGTAGTAAAATCTCGAACTAGAACCGTAGAAGAGAAATAAAATACAAACCCTAAATTCTAGACTCTAACCTCTAAATAAATCCAAAATTCAAATTTATTTAGGATTTCTGTTTCGAGCTTAAAATTTATATGACCCTACTGATAACTGGTCTTGGAAACCCAGGCAAAAAATATCAAAGCACACGCCACAAACCACCCCAAACCCATCCTGAGGAGCACTGCATTTCAACGACGAAGGATCTTTTGCAAAAAATATGACAAAACTTATTGTAGGATTAGGTAATCCCGGCTCAAAATATCAAAGCACACGCCACAATCTAGGCTTTATGATACTCGACCGCTTGGCTGAAAAGCTCAATGCTAGCTGGAGCGAGGATTTAAAAACATTGGCCGATGTCGCTGAACTTAATCTTGACGGTGTTAAGGTAATTTTAGCAAAGCCAATGACGTACATGAATAAGTCTGGCGAAGCTGTTGGTGCGCTAGCGCGGAAGTTTAAAGTTGAGTCTGGTGATGTCTGGGTAGCGCATGATGATGTTGACCTTCCATTTGGTCGATTGCGCGTTCGGCTTGATGGTTCTGCCGGCGGGCACAAAGGGGTTCAAAGTGTAATTGATAGTCTTCAAGCTAATGATTTTGTACGTTTAAAAGTTGGAGTTGGCGGAACACCTGAAAAAATGGCACTTGAAGATTGGGTGCTCTCAAAGTTCACAAAAGAAGAGCTCGATGTGTTAGAAGGATTAGTGGAGCAAGTAACAAATAAAATAATAGACGCGATTAAGTCTGGAAGTTTAGAAAATATAACCGAGAACCTTGAGTAAGGGCAGGCCAGCATGTCTGCCCTTTTGGTTAATTCACTGCACCATTTCTACGACGGCGTTTGTCGGGAGGAGAAATCTTTTTTTCTTGTCATCCTGACCCTAAGCGAGCCGTAGGCGAGTCGAAGGGGAAGAATCTTTCACTGACAGAATGCGGACTTTTAAGAATGTAAGTTTATTGGGTCACCTTGCTATAAATGCATATTTGACTCAGTCGGCAGAAAAATACTGTACTCCGGCTACCAATTTTAGCTAATCTCAGCCAAGTGGACTTGACAAAAGTGGTTATTTATGATATATTATTAAGTTCCAAAAATGGCCAAACCGTGGCCAGCAACCTTTCAACCCAAAAAAATGGAGGCCAAAATGGCCACCGAAGACGCACACGAATTCATGTTGAACCTGGTAGCAGATCAGGCAACCCGAATGGCTATCCTGGCTGCGGGCGGCACGATCGAGCCCAAGGAGTACTATGGAGCAGAGTACCACCACGTAGTGCTCCCGATGGAAAGCCTGCTCGAGGAGCGAATCCTATATGGAGATGGCCCCATGCGCTACGTCGGCCTCTGCAAGCTGATTGACGGCCAGTGGATCAAGGTCGCCCCCGCCAATCGCGAGTCGCTCGACCAAATCGGACAGATCGCCCTTTGCGATCTGGACGAAGAGATCCAGCTGTGGACCGATCGCCGTGAGCGACTGCGCAGAGCCGGAGTCCACATACGCCCAGACTGGGCGGTAGGACTCGCTCCGCATCCGGACTTCCCCGACCCCAGGGGCACAATCCCCGGAGTCAGGCCGGCTTGCCTCGAATCCTGATCGGCACTGACCCCCGAGTGACGCAAGTCATTCGGGGGTCGTTCTTTTTTATATGAAAACCGCCCACACAAAAGTGCAGGCGGTGTCGGGCAGGATGCCCTAGTGCCGAACTATCCGGCGAGTTGCTCGAGAATCCGCTCGAGCTCGGGTTCGGCCGTCAAGTTAGTCGAGTAGACCACACCGTCCTCAGTAAGTACGTAGTACCCAACGAGACCGGCGCGAACCGCTATCACCTTGTTGGCAATGGTCGACCAGCCTTGAGTG
Source organism: Candidatus Uhrbacteria bacterium (assembly GCA_030688135.1). Lineage (GTDB taxonomy): Bacteria > Patescibacteriota > Patescibacteriia > UBA9934 > UBA9934 > JAUYIW01. The sequence goes on from JAUYIW010000067.1 coordinate 35,862, forward strand.
GTCTCGAGATGACCGCCATCCTGCCATCCCATGAGTCCACCCCCAACTGCGTAGCAGTCAAAAACGTGGCCGACGGATGCGATTGAGAAAACCGACGCCACAAATGCGGCAAAAAAGATCTGGATCCAGCTTCTCATTTTGTCTCCTTTTATGTTTCAAGACAAATGAATATATCACAAATAACCACTTTTGTCAACCTCAAATCCCTAATTCCTATGACTAATAACCTACCGGACAACCACATTTTGTTGCCCTACACGTTTTATAATCTCTAAATCCCAAATATATGCTAAAATGCTCTAAACCTCTCCGTTTGTCGTTTAACCCCTCTTTAACCCCTTAGCAACCTGAATAACCTCCCTCAAATGCCCCAAAATTCAGACCTCAAATGCTGACTAGTAACGAGCGTTTAACTATACTTATCAACCAATAATTTACTCTTTGTCGCCTTTCTGAGCACGCCCGGATTTGGTCGGGCAGGAGGCAGGAATAGCATTTTTAACCCTTGCATAACTTTTATTAAAACCTGAAATATAGAATACAAGGCGTCCAAAATGCCCTGACGTATACCTGACCTAATGCCGGGCAGGCGCAGGATGGAGAAGTAAACAATTAGAATATGTCTTCCGACCTCAAATACTGGCTTGCGCTGAATGTGTACCCAAAATTCGGTCCAAAATCATTGGCCCGACTTTTTAACTATTTCGATTCAATGGAAGAGGCATTTTCTGCGCCATTAAGCGAAATCAAGCAAGCTGGCATTCCAGAAAAAATAGCTCAAGGCTTCACCGAAATGCGCGAAAATATAAATCCTAACGCCACCCTTGCCGAGCTTGAACAACACGGCTTTAACGCAATCACGCTTGCCGACCCAAACTATCCTGCTCACCTTAAACAAATTTACGACCCACCGGCTGTTATAAATATTTGGGGTACGCTTCCCTCTTCTGAAATCGCTCATCTTGCAGTTGTAGGATCTCGCCAAGCAACTCCGTACGGCCTTAGAGTTACGCGCGGTTTAATAGAAGAAGTTGCAGAAGCGGGCGTTGTGATTGTAAGTGGTCTAGCATATGGAATCGATGAAGTAGCTCACCTTGCAACAGTAAATGTTCGTGGACTTACCGTGGCAGTTCTCGCGTCTGGCCTTTTAAGCATTAACGGCCGACAAAAAGCAATAGCACAAAAAATTGTACAAACTGGCGGAGCGGTCATTAGTGAATTCTCGTTAAATGCCCCAGGCCAAAAACAAAACTTCCCTTTTCGAAACCGTGTTATAAGTGGAATGTGCCAAGGTACGCTAGTTGTGGAAGCTGCAGAAAAATCTGGTTCGCTTATTACTGCACGCACAGCAATGGAACAAAACCGCGAGGTTTTCGCAATCCCCGGTCCAATAACGTCGCCAACTTCGTACGGCACAAATAATCTAATAAAATTTGGCGCCACACCGGTAACTTGCGCAGAAGATATTTTAGATGGTCTTAATATTGAATCGCGCCCTAATGCAAAGCCTAAACCAAAACCAGCCTCAACCGAAGAAGCATTAATTATAGAAACTCTTTCCAAGCAACCAGTACACATCGATAACATTACGCGAATTACTAAACTCCCACCTAATAAAGTTAGCAGTACGCTCTCACTCATGGAAATAAAAGGCAGGGCTCGCCATGTTGGGGGGAGATACTATATACTAGTTTGACAAGAAGCTCGAAATCCTAAAATCTAAATCCTAAATAAACTCAAAATCCAATCTGCAAAATTTGAATTTTCGATCTATGCCAAATTTCAAAATAGCATACGACTCTCTGCTCAGTCTTTCAAACCTTCAACTAAGGCAATATTCAGATTCAAAAATAGAACTTAAGCGATCGCTTGCTAGAACAAAGACATTACTAAAATTACTTGGAAGTCCCGAAGAGAAACTTAAATTTGTTCACATTACAGGAACAAGTGGTAAAGGATCCGTTGCAAATATGATGCATCAAATTCTTGTAGCAGATGATCGCAAAGTTGGAACGTACACCTCGCCACATTTAACAAGTTACCTTGAGCGATTTCAGATTAACGACAAATTCATCGACCCAGAACTACTAGCCAGATGTATTCTCGATGTTATTAATGCTTACTCGCGCCTCCTTGGTAAAGGTGAAAGCGAATTATCATTTTTTGAACTCTCTACCGTTTTAGCTCTTTATGCGTTTCATGAAGCCGGTTGCAAATGGTGCGTATTGGAAGTTGGATGTGGCGGTCGATACGACGCAACAAATATAATCCCAACGCCAAAGATTGCAATAATTACAAACGTGGATAAAGACCACACAGAAATACTAGGTGATTCACTTTCAAAAATTGCTTACGAAAAAGCTGGCATAATAAAAAATAAAGGCTTTGTTCTTTGTGGAGAATCAAGGCCTGCGCTACGTAAGATTTTCATGAAAGAAGCAATCCAAACTCAAGCAGCATTATTTTTTATCAATCAACCTACTTCTGAAATTATAGATGGTAAGTTCGGTCTACATCAGCAACACAATGCCGCGCTTGCCGAACGCGCTGCCTTTGAGCTTGGAGTTGACCCTCATGTGATAGCGTCCACGCTTAAGAACTTCAAAAAACCAGCATGCAGATTTGAAACAGTTCAAAATAATCCTTTGTTAATTCTTGACGGCGCTCATAGCCCGGCAAAAATTAAAGCCGCAGTACGAATGATCAAAAAACTAAATCAACCAGTGCATATTTTATTTGGTTGTACTGCTACAAAAGATGCACAAGAATTGATAGATCAACTAAATGAAGTTGCAAAAACAATAACAACAACACGATTTACAACAACATTCCGAAAGGCTTCAAATCCGGCACGGCTTCTTTCTTTTGTACAAAAAAGTAAACGGGCTGGATTTTTTCTAGATCCGCAAGAAGCGCTAGAGCACATTAGGAAACTCACAAAAAATGGTGAGGCTATTGTTGTAACCGGTTCACTTTATCTTGCCGGAGAGCTCAGAGCCGAGTGGGTTTCTGAATCTGAGATCTTAAAAAAACGATCAAATAGCTTGTAATCATAAGCGAACGCAATAATAAGTAAAATGCTCCCGACCAACGCGGGAGTATTGTTTTTTACATCCTCGAATGTGTATTGATTTATATTGTGTCCACGCAACCCTAAGGGTTGCGGTTGCGAATCACAATGTTATCAACACTTGACTTACTTGCTAAAAAATGCTAAAAATAAAGTACTCCCCATTACTGCGGGAGTTTTATTTATGCATTCTCGCATATGCAACCCTAAGGGTTGCATGCATACAACATACAAGAATATGCGAGAGCTTTCGTTCTACAATTCCGGTTTTTTCCACGTCTATAACCGAGGTGTTGATAAACGAGATACCTTTCTGAAAAAGATCGACTGGTTACGTTTTCTACAAATGATGGTGTCCGTTAATGACTCAGGAAATAAACGAAAGCGATTTCCTTTGAGAGACAAAACGAACATAGTGCAGAGTGACGAACCTTACGTGCAAATACACTGCTATACGCTTATGCCAAATCATTTTCATATCTTGTTGGAGCAGCTTGTTGAAGATGGAATTTCAAAATTTATGGGTAGATTATCTAATGGCTATACAAAGTATTTCAATAAACGTAATAAACGCTCTGGTAGTCTATTCGAAAGTACATTTAAGGCAAGAGAAATCTGTGGTACTGCTGACCTTATTAATATATCCAGATATATTCATCTAAACCCACTTAGCGTGATTAGACCGAAATGGAAAATACAAGGAATCGTCAACTGGCACGATACATTGAATTTTTTAGAACAGTATCCATGGTCTAGCTACCAGTCATACATGGACATAAATAAGCAACCGTTTGTCGAATCAGATAGAATTATGAGCTGCTTTTCAGGTGCACAAGACTATAAGCAGTTTATGCAAGAGTGGACCCCCACAGACCCCAGAGACTTTGTGCAACCCTAAGGGTTGCACAACAGAAAACCAATCTTTACTGGTTAGTCATAGTGCGTGCAACCCTTAGGGTTGCACATGAATGTTGCACTTGCTTAACGATGAGTATATATTTGACAACTTGCACCTATATACTGCATTATGCCCCGTAGAGAAACTTCGAAGTTCTTCTACGGGGTATGTGGGCATTGTCTCAGAAGTCTGAAAGTCTAAAGTCTGAAAGTCCCCAGTCCCCCGACCACTCCTGTTCCATCGTCAACGATCAATAGTCAATAGTTTCGCAATCCGCTTATGACCAAACTACTCATTGTAGAGTCTCCAACAAAGGCCAAGACAATTAAGAAATTCCTCGGTAGTGAATACGAGGTTATTTCGTCTTATGGTCATATTCGTGATTTGCCCAAAAAAGAAATGGGAGTAGATATGGAGCATGGTTTTGCTCCTCAGTATGTTGTGCCAGACGATAAGAAACAACGTGTAAACGATCTCAAGCGCGCTGCAAAAACAGCAGATGAAATCTATCTGGCTACTGACGAAGACCGCGAAGGAGAAGCGATCGCATGGCATATTGCCGAGGTTCTTAAAATCGATCCAAAAAATGCTAAGAGAATTACTTTTCACGAAATTACAAAGCACGCAATCGAAGCAGCTCTAAAGGATGCTCGCAAACTCTCAATGGACCTAATAGACGCTCAGCAAGCAAGACGTATTCTTGATCGTCTTGTTGGTTATGAGCTTTCACCATTTTTGTGGAAAAAAGTTCGTCGTGGACTTTCTGCAGGCCGTGTTCAGTCTGTTGCAATTCGCATTATTGTTGATCGCGAACGCGAACGTCAAGCATTTAAAACCGATGAGTATTGGACTATTGATGGTGAGTTTAAAAAAGATAGTGAAGCATTCGAAGGCAAGCTGTCTCAAATCGACGGAAAGAAACTTAAAAAACTTGCCATTAAAAATCAAGCGGAAGCTGCAAAAATTGTTGACGACCTAAAAGATGCTGAATATAAGATCGCATCAGTTGAAAAAAAGCACGCAAGCAAAAAACCGCCAACGCCTATTACAACATCAACACTGCAACAAGAAGCAAACAACAAACTCGGATATGGCGCAAAGCAAACAATGACCATTGCGCAAAAACTGTACGAAACCGGTCGCATTACTTACATGCGAACCGACTCGTTAAACTTGGCTGAAAAATTCTTGGCTGAGGCTCAAGATTTTATTTCATCAAACTATGGACCGGATTATGCCAAGGGCTCACAAACTTATAAAACAAATAAAAAAGGAGCGCAAGAAGCTCATGAAGCAATAAGACCTACCGACCCTTCTGCAACTCCTGAGTCACTAAAAGGTACAATTGAAGTTGGTCAGTGGAAACTTTACAACTTGATTTGGCGTCGCACGATGGCAAGTCAAATGCCTGCAGCAAAACTTGAACGCACAGGAATTGATATTAATGCAAAAAACTATACCTTCCGAGCAAGTGGAAGCATTATTGTTTTCGATGGTTTTATGAAGATTTACAGAAGTGCCAAAGAAAAGTTATTACCAGCTCTTACCGAAGGCGACAGTGTTGAAGCACAAAAAATAAATCCAGTTCAGCATTTTACAGAACCGCCTGCAAGATATTCTGACGCAACGTTGGTTAAAACTCTTGAGGAACATGAAATCGGCAGACCTTCAACATACGCTCCAACAATTCACACAATTATTTCACGCGGTTATATTGACAGGGATGACAATAAAAAACTATACCCTCTCGATATTGCAATGATTGTAAACGATCTTTTAGTTGAGCATTTTGAAAACATTGTAAACTTAGATTTTACAGCTAAGATGGAAAGAACGCTTGACGAAATAGCTGAAGGAAAAGTCGAATGGGTTCCAATGCTTGAAGCCTTTTACGTACCATTTCATAAAAATCTGGAAGAAAAATCTGGTTCTTTAACGCGCGACGATGTTATGCCTGCGCGTGAGCTTGGCAAAGATCCAAAAACTGGAAAAATGATTTTTGTTCGCTCGGGAAGATTTGGTCCATATATTCAACTTGGTGACTGGAGTGAAGAAGATAGGAAAGAAAAAATCAATAAACCGAAAATGGTTTCTCTTACAAAAGAAATGAACCATGAAACCGTAACATTCGAAGACTCGCTTGAACTATTAAAACTTCCGCGTACGGTTGGCGCAATGCCTGATGGAGAAAAAATTACAGCGCAAATTGGACCATACGGACCATACCTAAAAGCAGGCAAAACCAATGCGTCAATTCCCGAAGGTGAAGACCTACTTACGGTTAGTGAAGAACGAGCGCGGGAAATCATTAAAGAGTCAGCTGAACTTAAAAAGCAACGCGACACTCCACTTGCTGAACTTGGAAAAGATCCAAACTCAAACGGAGATATAGTAATTAAAACCGGACGATACGGACCATACGTTACCGATGGTAAAACAAATGTATCTATAAAAAAAGATGTTGAGCCAAGCTCGATTACCTCTGAAGTGGCAATCGAAATGCTAGAGAATAAAAGAAAAAACCCAGGCAGAGGACGTTGGGGAAAAAAGAAAGAGTAAAAGAATAAACCGCCAATTTTACTTGGCGGTTTATTCTTATTTTTTACCCGGTGGTTTATAATTTGGAGTTAATAGACATTTAAAGTTGGTGAATATCCCGTTTCTCTTCTAACTTTAGCGATAATCTGGAATACTTACGGTCGTATGATCATAAGTGGACCAAAAAAGAGATGCTCGATGTGCTCTAAAACCATGCAGCGATGGGGTCGACATCCGTCTGGTAAACAACGCTGGAGGTGTAAGAATTGTGAGAGTTCAAGTATCCGTAGTCGCAAAGACAACCGCCACAAAAAGCGGTTGTCTTTGTTTGTGCGCTGGCTCACCAGTAAGGCGGCGTTGGATGACTTGGTAACACAAGAAGGCATCACGTTGAGAACCATGACGAGATGGTTTACTCCATTTTGGGATCACCCACCACAACCAGACATTCAGATAGGTGTGAGGGTTCTGGTTCTCGACGGAACGTCTGTGATGAAACGAGTGTGTATGCTCCTCATTGGAGGTGATGCAGACAACGGTCGACCTGTTTCATGGATGGATTGTCCTCGAGAGTGTTACGACTCCTGGGTCGTGTTCTTGAGAGATCTTTCTTGGAGAGGCATGATCCCTGAAGTGGTCGTCTGTGACGCACAGCGTGGCCTTTTAAAGGCTATTCGTGAAATATGGCCTCAAGTGAAGGTTCAGAGATGTCTGATCCATATCGTGAGACAAGCCTGTACTTGGTTGACTAGAAACCCTAAGACCAAAGCTGGTCGAGAGCTTCTTGCCCTGGTTAAAGAACTGCCTCGTCTCCAGACCAAGCGACAGAAACGTCGGTGGGTCAGGAATTTTTGGAGATGGTATAGACGACACGAGGCGTTTCTCAAAGAACGTAGCTACAGCCCTTCCGGAAAGTGGTGGTATACCCACCGACGGTTACGAGGCACTCGCTCACTTCTCAAAAACGCCCTGCCTGACTTGTTTCGGTTTGTGACAGACCCATCCATACCAAAAACCTCCAACCATGTGGAAGGAGGTTTAAATGCTCGACTTAAGGAACTATTCCGCTGTCATCGAGGCTTTTCACTTCAAAGGAAACTTATTCTTGCTGCCTGGTATCTAGCATTGAGACAGGGTCAAAAACCAACTTTAAATGTCTATTAGCTCATAATTTGTAATAGTTAAGCTAATCGTTAACCGAAGACTCGCCGCCTTTCCGAGCAATCACCCAATTAAAATATTTTCGAAACCGGGTTTCGAAAATATTTGGGCATTAGGCGGTTTATTTCTTTCCTTGAGTCTTCTTGGACTCTTCCCCACGTAAATTTAATGGATCCATTCTCTTTACAAATCCTCCCCATGGATCACCAATAATGTTATTGAACCATTTTGCCGCACCCCAAACCTTTTGAAAAGCAATAACCCCAACAAGCGTAGCGCCTGCCGCAAAACCACCAACAACCCCCAAAGGCTTTGCTACTTTTCTTGCGCCATATTTAACCGGCGTCTCCACCATTAGTTTTGTACCACGCGCAGCACTACCAACAACATCCATGGCCTCAGCTCCAACATTACCTGCCTTATCGAGCACGTCAACAACATTCTCTGCAAACTGAGCCTGTTCGGGATGTGCCGCTCCGTATTCAGATGTCTTCTCCCCCGCAGCTTCGAGCGCTGCATCGCGAGCCCTAGCCGCGGCTTCAAGCGCTTTTTCCTTCACCTTACCAGCCTCTACTGCTAATTCACGAGCGGCTTGTTTAGTATCATATTTTGCAATATCCAATGTTGACGCCACTGTTTTCTCAATGGTGCTTGAATCTAAATTTGGCCTTGTTTCCGGTGATCCTGGAGTCATATGTATATATACTACCTAAATCCTTGCATTTAGGCAAAAAAATGCTACTCTATATATACGCCACATTATTTAATATGCTAGAGTTGGCCTTTTTGTAAACTATGGCAAACGTAAGATCAGCAAAAACTCAATTTTCTATTCTAAAAGCAAAGCTTCCTAGCGACAGATATAGCGAGGAGGAGGTTGAGGTTATAAAACACGCGCACGAAGTTGCAAAGCAAGCGCACGAAGGCCAGACTCGCCTTACTGGTGCGCCATATTTTGAGCATGCTTTTGGAACTGCCATGAAACTAGTTGATATGCAATTGCCATTCGAGGTTATTGCAGCCGGTCTTTTGCATGATGTGCTAGAAGACGCTGATATTAGTGAAGAGGAGATGAAAAAAGAGTTCGGCGAAGATATTACGAATTTAGTTAAAGGTGTTACAAAACTTGGACGAGTTCAGTACAGAGGGCTTGAGCGCTATGCCGAAAATCTACGTAAGATGTTTATTGCAATGGCTAAAGATGTCCGTGTAATCTTTATTAAGTTTGCAGACCGTATGCACAATATGGAAACGCTTTATGTGTTGCCAGAACAAAAACGTAAACGAATTTCAAAAGAAGTTATGGAGATTTATGCTCCAATTGCCAACCGTCTTGGAATGGGAGAATATCGAGGACTATTTGAAGACTATGCTTTTAAATACCTGAATCCTAAGGAGTATAACTGGACTAAGCACTTACTTGAACAACGAGTTACAAAATTTGGTCCAGCAATGAAGCAATCTCAAAAAGAAACCTTGGAAGCGCTCGAGGAAAATAAAATCTACCCTAATTCTCTTCATGGAAGAATTAAATACTGTCACAGCCTTTTTAGAAAACTCCAGCGCTATGACAATGACATCAATAAAGTATATGACATCGTTGCAATCCGCGTGATTGTAGACGACGTTACTGACTGCTACGCGGCGCTTGGAATTATTCACGGCCTTTATACCCCGCTTGCTGGCAGGATTAAAGATTATATTTCTAGGCCAAAACCAAATGGATATAAGTCTTTGCATACTACTGTGTTTAGTGAAGATGGTTCAATTTTAGAATTCCAAATCCGCACACTTGAAATGCACGAGGAAGCGGAATACGGTGTGGCTGCTCATTGGCGATACAAAGAAGGACGAAAATTGCGTGAACGAAAAGTGAAATGGATGGAAGAATTAACCGAAATTCAAAAAGAAATTAGCGAAGGCGATCCGTTGGCAAAGATCGATGAACTTAAGCTAGATATGTTTAAGAATCGTATTTTTGTATTTTCGCCTAACGGTGATGTTTTTGATTTACCCGAAGCCTCTACCCCTGTGGATTTTGCATATGCCGTCCACACCGATGTAGGAAATAAAGCATCGAGCGCTAAGGTGAATCATCAAATGGCAAACCTAGATGCTGTATTGAAATCTGGTGATATGGTTGAAATTACGGTTGATAAAAATCGAAAAACTCCAAACCCGGATTGGTTAAAATTTGTAAAAACCTCTCACGCCAGAAGCAAAATTAAAGAAGCTATAAAACGAAATCGAAAGTCATTTTTTGGAACGTTGATGAATCGATAGAAGAACATTCAAAATGTTAAAGTCGATCAGATTAATTTTGACGATTAAAATAGAATCACCAGACCCGCCTTGTCATTACGAAGAGGCCGTTTTTCGTGACGAAGTAATCTATCTTTTCTGCCATCCTGAGGAGCTCGTAATGGATCATACGCAATTTGGGTGGAGAATGCATAGAGGCCAAAGGTTAGCTCAACCGGTAAAAACAGCGAATCTCTTGCTTTCTACCATCTCGAACCCGACTTAACTTTCTGCTGTCGGGCGAGAGATCTTTCGAACCCCACCATCTCGAGGAGCTTGCAATCCACGACGAGAGATCTTTCGAACCCCACCATCTCGAGGAGCTTGCAATCCACGACGAGAGATCTTTCGCGGTTCGTTGAGATCTCCGAAAGATTTCTCCTCGCGACCTACAGACTCGTCGAAATGGTAACTTTCCACTTATTAAATAGATCAAACAAATCCTAACCTGGCAGATTGGACGAGTCCTCCACCCAAATTGCGTATGACCCCTAGTAATCTGCGACGAATGGATCTCTCAGTCGCTTTGCTCCTTCGAGATGGTAAAGTGCGAAAAAATTGCTTTGTCGTAAACCGCGAGCTCCTAGTAATGCGTATTTTGTCTTTGCGAGGAATCTACTTATCGTGACGAAGCAAACTCTTCGGTTAGAGTGCAGAAAGATTGCTTCGGACCGAACTGCATAGTCCTCGCAATGACGAAAAAGATCTCTCAGTCGCTTCGCTCCTTCGAGATGGTAAAGTGCGAAAAAATTGCTTTGTCGTAAACCGCGAGCTCCTAGTAATGCGTATTTTGTCTTTGCGAGGAACCTGCTTATCGTGACGAAGCAAACTCTTTGGTTAGAGTTCAGAAAGATTGCTTCGGACCGAACTGCATAGTCCTCGCAATGACGAAAAAGATCTCTCAGTCACTTTGCTCCTTCGAGATGGTGAGAGAGAGTCGAGGGCATTCAACTCGGTCGGGATAACAATTTAAAAACCGATCACTCGATCGGTATATTTTTGTAATATTTAGACTCTCAACTTCATTTAACAAACCTCTTCAGCATCCAGATAGATCCTTCGTCGGCTCTACCTCCTCAGGATGTCCGGCAATGCCCTCCACCTCAGCGTCGGAATAACCCCTTCGTACATCGCATAACCTCTGTGTTACCTGCTTAACGATTCCTACTTACCCTAAACTACCCTCTCCTAATCTGTTAATCGATTCAATAACTCCTTAAGCTCTTCCTTTGAATAAAAATGAATCGTAATTTTACCGCTTCCGGCTTTCAAATCAACCGTAACCTTAGTACCAAGCGACTCACGCAAGTCAGCTTCCATCGCTGCTACATTCGGGTCAACTGCCTTGGCAACTTTTGTTCGCGCTCCAGCCTTAGCTTCGGCCTGACGCACAGTCATTCCACCAGCCAGCATTTGCTTAAACAACTCATCCCTACGTAGAACATCGGACTCTGCGAGCAAAGTCCTAGCATGACTCTTTGTAATCTTTCCAGACGATAGTGCTTCAAGCATTTCATCGCTCAAATCAAGCAAGCGCACAGTATTTGCAACATGAGGCCTACTCTTCCCCACTCGCTTTGCAACATCATCTTGAGATAGTGAAAACTGGTCAATAAGTGCCTGATAGGCCTGTGCTTCTTCAATAGGATTCAAATCTTGACGCTGAATATTTTCAATCAAAGCAAGTTCGAGCTTCTGCTGATCGTTAGCTCTGCGTATTACAACTGGAACCATTTTAAGCCCCAACATTCTTGAAGCACGAAGTCGTCGCTCGCCGGCAATAAGCTCATAAGTATCCTCGGCAATTCTAGTAACCACCAATGGTTGTAAAATTCCATGCTCTTTAATTGAGCTTAAAAGATCCTCCAAATCTGATGGAGAGAAAAATTTTCTCGGCTGATGTGGATTTTCTACAATTGAATCAACCGGCACCTCTGTCGGCTCTGCGCTCGCGGCACGACCAGCATCTGTTTCCGGTGGTGGTGCAATTTTCTGCGGTATAAGAGCTCCAAGCCCCCTACCGAGTCCTCCTGTTGGTTTTGTCATATCGTGGGAAATTCTAAGTCCTAAATTATAAGCTCTAAAAAAATCTTAAGTTTTAAATTCAAAAATAATTTTGGATTTTGAAATTAAAATTTATTTAGGATTTAACGTTTCTAATTTAGAGTTTACTAATTCAGGTCTTCTCGCATCAAAAACTCGCGTGCGAGGCGTTCGTATGATTTTGCGGCTTTTGAATTTGGATCGTAGTGTAAAATTGATTTTCCAAAACTTGGTGCTTCGGCTAATCGAATACTACGAGGAATTACAGAGCGGAAAATCTTTTCAGGAAAATATTTGTATAGCTCCTGTAGCACTTGATTCGAAAGTTTTGTACGTGGATCAAACATTGTGATTACCGCGCCCATAATACCAAGATCGGGCTTGAGTGACTGCCGTATTAAACCAATAGTATTCATAAGCTGTCCCAACCCTTCAAGCGCGTAGTACTCAGCTTGTACTGGAATCAATACGCTGTCTGCTGCAACAAGACCGTTAATGGTGAGCATACCTAGCGTTGGTGGATTATCGATTAGCACGTAATCGTAATCGTTTCTAACTTCGAGCAAAGCCTGATGTAACTTTTTCTCTCTGTTAAACTCATTTACAAGCTCTACGCTTGCGCCAGCTAAATTAGGACCAGCTGGCAATAAAAACAAACCTTCGTGCGCAGTTGGAACAATTAAATCCTTTGTGGGATGTGTGCCTGCCATTGCTTCGTAAGTCCCTAGCGTATCTGAAATATCATGCCCAAAGCCACTGGAAGCATTGCCCTGAGGGTCAAGATCAACCAAAAGAACAAACTTTCCAAAGTGCGCTAAATAAGCCGCCAAGTTCATTGCCGTGGTCGACTTCCCCACTCCGCCTTTCTGATTTACTACTGAAACAATATGAGCCATAATCTTGTACTAGTATAGCACGAGAAATCTTAAATTTAAAATCATAAATCCTAAATAAATATGAGTGCCGTCTCTGACTTATTCCTTTTATTCCCCTGAATTACGAAACTCGATGAGATTTGCGTGAACGGGCTGTCGATCCCGGTGAACCCTACTAAAACGTAGGGAGAACAGGGGCGACGGGCGCCCATGAACGCAAAGATCGCGAGTTTCGTAATTCAAGATTTATTCGTATCTCAATGCCTCGATAGGGTCGAGCTTAGCAGCCCTACGTGCAGGATAGATTCCAAAAACTACACCAACAGTAGTAGCTACAAATACTCCAAGAAAAACTGCGCTAATAGGAACCGTTGGCTCCCAGCCATCAAGATAATATCCTACTGCATAACTTGCTACAACTGAAAACACAACACCAAGCACTACCCCAATGATTCCTCCAAACATAGTCAGAAGCACAGCCTCGAGTAAAAACTGCTGTAAAATCTCCTTGTACGTGGCGCCAACAGATTTACGCAAACCAATTTCTTTTGTACGCTCCGTTACAGAAACTAACATGATATTCATGATTCCAATTCCACCAACGACAAGCGAAATAGCAGCGATTGAAACTAAAAGCAAAGATAACACCGAACCAACAACGCCAATAATTTCAACAGCATCACTTTGAGACGAAACAAAGAAGTCATCTTTTTCAGGAACGCCTTCAGGATTGTCTAAATTGTGAGTATCACGAAGTGTGAAGCGCGCTTCATCCTTAGCGTTATCGATGTCTCCAATAGCCCTGGCTGAAATATACGTAACATGGTCCACTCCAAAAATATCTCTTTGCGCAGTTGTGATAGGTACCGCAATCTGTGTATCGAGATTTTGAAAAAATCTAGTACCCTGCTCTGGGAAGACCCCAATAACGCGCAGGCTCGTGCTTTTAATTTTTATGCGCTCACCAATAGGGTCCTGGTCACCAAATAAATCCACAGCAATCTCGCTACCAAGAACTGCTACCCGCGCATAAGAACCAACGTCAGATTCATCTAAAAATCTACCATTTAGAACTTCCGAAGGGAAAACATCAATGTATCCCTCTGTTGTTCCTATTACTTGTGTAAAAGTGCTTTCCTGCTCACGGCTTACTGTTGAAGTTGACTGCAAGATTGGAGTTATAGAAGAGAACACAGCTACTTTTTCCAGTGCATCAACGTCGTCTATATCGAGTGACCGCTCGATGAATGGATCTGGCGGACCAGCGGTTGGATCGCCAGCAGCAGGTTCAATAAAAACTAAATCAGCACCAAGATCAGCGACTTGATTCAAGATTAGTCCTTCGGCGCTACGTCCCACAGAAAACATTATAATAACAGCAGCTATGCCAATAACAATCCCAAGAATAGTTAAAATTGACCGAGATTTATTGGTCTTAAGAGATGTTGATGAAGTTTCGAGTAAGTCAGACCATTTCATAGGTGTGCGTCACAGAACTACAGACTATACAGAGCTACGGACTGACTGCCACAATAAGTTAGTAAGTCTATAAGCCTTGTAGGCCTGTAACCAAATTTATTATTTTGCAAATTTATGTGTCCTGCGCCTGCTAACAGCTTCATCTGAAACAATATTTCCATCTCGAACTCTAACAATGCGTTTCGCAAACTCCGCAGCTTCTTGTTCATGAGTTACCATAATCACAGTATGACCTGCTTCATTCAAATTTTGAAAAATCTGTAAAATCTCAAGTCCAGATTGAGTATCTAGATTTCCAGTTGGTTCATCTGCAAAAATAATTGATGGATTATTTACAAGTGCCCTAGCGATTGCAACACGCTGACGCTCGCCACCAGAGATTTGATTAGCAATGTGTTCTGTACGATGTCCCAACCCAACGTTTTCCAATGCCTTCTTAGCGCGCGCTATACGCTCTGGACGCGGAACTTCGGCATAGAGCATAGGAAGCATAGTGTTTTCAAGAACCGTAGTGTTAGAGATAAGATTAAAAAACTGAAATACAAATCCTACTTCGTCTCTTCGAAGATATGCTAATTCGTTGTCGCCTAATTCCGACACATCCTTACCTTTAAACCTATAGCTACCAGATGTCAGGCGATCTAGAAACCCAAGTATATGCATAATTGTTGACTTACCTGATCCCGAAGGTCCCATAAGCGCAACAAATTCACCTTCCTCTATATCAAGAGTGACACCGTGAAGAACCGGCGTCACTACTTCTCCATTAACATATTTTTTGGTCACGTCCTTTAATTCAATCAACGTGTTTGCCATACTAATAAACAATTACCAAAAGTGATTCCCGGTATTAACGAACCGTCACAATTATATCCTCCCCTTCTATAAGACCTGAAATAATTTCCACCTTTCCTTCGTCTGCTTTAAGTCCAATGTCGACTACTACTTCATCATAATTATTTCCACGAGGAGTCCGAACATAGCGAACACCATCGCTCTCCAATA
Organism: Candidatus Uhrbacteria bacterium; assembly: GCA_030688135.1. Taxonomy (GTDB): domain Bacteria; phylum Patescibacteriota; class Patescibacteriia; order UBA9934; family UBA9934; genus JAUYIW01. The sequence continues at coordinate 51,232 of JAUYIW010000067.1, forward strand.
CTGACCTACGAGGAACAAACAATACGTCTGCAACTTGCTCAGTTGTAATAGTAACGTCGGCCGACATTCCAGGCTTTAGTTCAAGAGGAGGGTTATCTTCTGCAAAGAAGATTCCAACTTCATAGAACACAACACCTTCAACTTTTGTTTCAGCTGGATCGATCGTTCCTACAAATCCATCAAATGATATATATTCACCAAAAGCATCGAATGTAATTGTTGCAGGATCATTTAGCGAGACCTTTGCTATGTCAGATTCGGAAACGTCGAGCACAACCTGAAATTCATCTTCAATTGTTTGCACTGTAATGACTGACGTCGCCGGAGATGCCTGCTCGCCAATTTCGATTTCAATATTTGTTACCTTACCGTTAATTGGAGAAACAATCTCTGCCTTTGCCAAACGAGCATACGCTGCATCTAGATCGGCCTGCGACCTTCTGACATCTGCCTGATAGGCTGCTAAATCAACAGCGCGAGGATCAGCGATAAGATCGCCAAGTGTTGCTTGTGCCTTTGTAAGCGAAGCTTCTGCTTGCTCGAATGCCGCGAGCGAAGCTGCAACTTGGCTAGCTTCGGAGGCCTCAGCTTTGATTAAATCCTGTTCAGATTTTGCTAAATTGTTGCGTGCGTTATCTTCTGCGACATTGGTATCGATAATTGCATTTGCATACGATTGACGAGCGAGGAAAAATGAAGCCTCTTCATTCTGAATTTGCGTACGAGCAGAATTGATCGTAGTTTTTAGTGCCAATAAATCAGTTATTGAAAAATCAGCATCTTCTAAAATTGTCGCATCGAGAGCTTGATGAGTATAAAGAAGTGCAAGCGCCGAATCTTCAAGAGCTGTTTCAAGAAATTCAGCCGCTGCGTTAACATCAGTATCATCGGAATCTGCGCTTAACACAAAAACCGCATCCTCTGCAATGTCCCGACTAGCGCGAGCAAAGCCAAAATATCTGTTCGCGTGATATAAAGTAGAAGGATCAGCTGACGCAAGCATATCGAAAAAATCAATATTCAAGAGTCCATTTTCGATTCCTAAAACTTGATCAGCTTCGGAAAGTCCTGCGCGTATCTCTATCGTTGCCGACTTCATTGCGTTTACATAATCTTCCTTAGTGTCAGATAAATCTTGAATGTTTGAAGCAAGCACGTTAGCTAAGTCATCTTCTTTAGTATCAAGTGCAATTTCTGCAATTCGCACTGTTGCTGCCTCTGTTGCTTGAATGTGAGTGTAATCTGATTCTGCGGCAGAGAGCGCAACTTCTGCAATAGTGATGTCTGCCATTTTTACAGCAATAGCTTCTGAACCTGCTCCGGCTAATTCGAGATTTAGATTAGCATGAGCAATATCTAGCGCCTGCTCTGCCTGCCTAGCCTGAGCTCCGAGTTCATCAGCCTCCAAAACTGCCAAGTAATCTCCTATCGCAACCTCATCGCCGACATCTACAAAGATCTCTTCTACATTACCGGAAATTTGAAAAGATAGTTCAACTTTATCAAGCGATTCCAATTCTCCAGTTGCCTCAACTGTTTGTATTAGATTTCCACGAGTAACTTTATCTAGTACAAACTCTTGACCGCTCCCCTGTCTAGTTAGAACAAAAATTGCAATCACAACAATTATAACAATCACGCCAGTAACCGATAGCCATAGCTTTTTAGGTAATTTCATAACGCAGGCACAGTATCACTAATTTGCTATATTGAAAAGAGTATATAGGTACCATAATTAGACCTTGGACACTCTTCGAATACAAAAAAACGTCTCAAAAAGAGATGTTTTTTTTGGTTGCGGGGATCGAATTTTCACATCGCTCACCTTAGTTCGCTCTCCATAAGGGCTTCCGCCCCTCTGGCGGCCAGCTAAGCTGGCCTGTCACCCCCATTAAGTAAGTGGGACATTCCCCCTTACCATCCCCCTGGTTCAAATCCTTCAAAAACAAAAAAACGTCTCTAAAAGAGATGTTTTTTTGGTTGCGGGGATCGGATTTGAACCGATGACCTTCGGGTTATGAGCCCGACGAGCTACCTGACTGCTCTACCCCGCAGGACGATAATACTTAAAAGCGACTATATTGTCAAGTTTATGCCTGATATCGAGACTGTTCTAATACTCTTTTTTCCATCTCGAAGGAGTCTTCGACTGAGAGATCTTTCGTGCTTCCTAAGGATTTCTCATCGGCCGGTTCAACGGGCCTTTCCGAAATAGTGAGATTTTAAGTATTAGAACTGTCTCGATATCTATTGACTAAAAATCATTTTTTTGGTATAGTTCCCCCACAATTTAAGTCGCGGTGGCGGAACTGGCAGACGCGCAGGACTCAAAATCCTGTGGTGGCAACACCGTGAGGGTTCGATTCCCTCCCGCGGCACCATAATTACAAACCGAAGTTTCTAAATTAATGATTGAAGCCAGGGCTATGCAGTTTGAGACTAGTTTAAATAATGAGCCAGAACGTTCTAAATTGGATGAAGTTTTGATGCGCTGCGAGCACCGCAAAAAGACGTACTAAATGTACGTCGTTGAGGAGCGGAGCAGTAAATCAAAAATTCGCCGATTTAGGACGTTATGGCTGGGTAGCTCAGTCGGTTAGAGCGAAGGACTCATAAGCCTTAGGTCGTGGGTTCGATTCCCACCCCAGCCACCAAAATGACCACTTCGAAAGAAGCGGTCATTTTGTTACAAGCAAGCCAACTGCTTGGCTTGCGAAGTAATCAAGCACACAACCTAAAGGAGATGTGGAGGAAAGTATTTCCCTCACTTTTCCTAAAAAATAACTATAAAACCAGCCGGCTACGACTCTTCCCACTCGCCTCCCATTCCGCCTTGAATCTTACCTTTTCTTCTATAGGGATTTTGTTGTTGTATAGATTTAGCACAGTAACTCCATCCGGAATATTCTCAATCTTTGGGATTTGGTTTTTGGATAGATTTAGCCTTGTGACTCCTTCTATGCGTTTAAAGAATGGTGGTATCAACTCTATTCCTTCGCCATAAAGATCTAGCTCGGCATTAAGCGAAATAATCTCGCCGTATTCGGTGAACTCAAAAAGCTCTTCTACCATTTCTTTGTTTAGGCCAATATCTTCAAAATATGCAGTAACCTCTACGCGCGTTAGTTTTTCTTTTATATTTTCCGCTTCTACAGCGCGTATTGCTTCCATTTCTTCCTCTGTAAACCGATGTTCCGGAATCGGCTCTTCCGCCTTTTTGGCAGTTTTACCGGACAAACGCCTCATTTCCGCTTCAGGTCCCAAAACACTACCAATAAAAGCAGCATCGTCAGGGTTTAGCTTCCTAGGTTCCTTAAATGGGTTTTCTAATGATTGTGGCATATACACCATCTTACCTTATTTTAATACTATTTGTCATTACTACTTACATTGCAATCGTAAAGTAAAAATACTTTGTACTATGGCCTAAAAGCAATATGATCATATTAAACAAGATAATTGCAATACTACGCAGAATAGTCTATTAAATGCTCCTTATTGGCGATATCACCTATGTGCGTATACCTAGGTTATATTTTAGATCCATTAATAAACCACCCTTTAGCCTACCGCGAATTAGTGTGGTTTCCATTGCGCGAGACCGTTCTAATACTTAAAATCTCACCATTTCGAGGAGGTCTATTATATCGGCCGACGAGAAATCTTTAGAAGGCACGAAAGATCTCTCAGTCGAAGACTCTTTCGAGATGGGAAAAAGGAGTATTAGAACGGTCGGACTAGGGCGCCTTTGTTTTTCGATACTTTAGTGCTATACTATTATCAATTATGACCATAACAACTCACACAGCAATCGGTGCGGCAATCGGATTCAGTGTTGGAAATCCTTACCTTGGATTTGGGCTTGGTCTTATCTCTCATCTACTGGTTGATATGATTCCGCATGGAGATAGTTTGATTGCGGAAGAATTTCGTATACATAAAAAAAGGAAAAGGGCATTCAGACTTGGTACAACAGACGCGCTATTCGCACTCCTTCTTGCACTATTCATATTCAATCTTCCGCACGTTACATCAACAATGACAGTTTCTCTAGCAATTGCAGGAAGTATTTTTCCCGACCTTATCGTTGGCCTGCATGACGCAACAAAAAGTAAGTATCTGAAAAGAGCGGTAAAAGTTCATTGGTTTTTTCATGACTTTTTTATCAAGCGCTATCACGACGTAAAGCTAACTAACAGCTTACTATTGCAGGCTGGGCTCGTGGCCATAATCATGAATATACTGTAAATAAAAATCGAGATAATGACCTAGTCAAATACTCGATATCGTTTTCAACGGTTAAAATAAAATATCTGCGCTCAGGCTTACTGAAGAAACAATAATACCGGCAACAATGATTCCAAGTAACTCACCTATTAGCGCATAACGAACCGGAACTTTCAGCGCTACCGCTGCAAGCGTTGCAGTCCAAAGACCGGTAAACGGTAAAGGCAGTGCTGTAAATAGAAAAAGTGCAAGTGCTCCATAACGGGCATATTTTTCTTTTACCCTACCCTCTGCTCTATCGATTGATGAATCAATTAGACGTGTTAGGGAAGGCAAATACTTTGCAGTAACCCTACGAAGAGAATTTAGTCCGTAATATAGTGGGAAAAATGGTAGAAAATTTCCAATGATTGCGAGCCCAAAAGCGTTCAATGGATTAATTGTCCAAATATACACGGCAACAGGAATAGCAAGCCTAAGTTCTCCAACAGGCGTAGCCGCAAGTAAGATAGTTGCAAGCCATGTTGGGAACTGACCTAAAAAATTTATGATGGTGTCTAACATAATGCCAAATTTCAAAATCCAAATATCAAATATTTTTGATTTGACATTTGAGCTTTGACATTAGTCATTACTCCCCCGGCCACTTGTATACTTTAAACGCCCAACTAGCAAGACCCTTGGCTTCTTGAACTCGAGTGTCCTTTGATTCTGAGCCCATAACAATCACATAAATTTTGTCACTGCCTTTTTCTATACTACTCACGAGAACATAGCCTGCTTGTGGCAAATATCCAGTTTTGCCACCCGCTATATCAAACTCTCCGGTGTTTAGAAAACTTTCTAGTAACAAGTTGGTATTTTCAATTGTAACCGAGCGTCCGCTTAAGTGCTGAACAGTTATAACCGACGTTGTCATAAACTTTTGGATTGTCGCCACATCTTCGGCCGCACGAAGCAGCTTTACTAAATCCCAAGCTGTAGACATGTTTGTTGAATCGATTCCGGTCGGATCGGTAAAGGTCGAATTCTTCATACCCAATTCTTCTGCCTTTGAATTCATCCTTGCAATAAATTCCTCGCGCGTTAACCCTGAAAATCGCATAAGCGCCTCGGTTGCCGTATTGTCAGAACCAACAAGGCTTGCAGCAAGAACATCTTCTAATTCTATGCCATCGTAAAATGCAAGATAAACTCTTCCTCCTTCTATCAAATCAAGCGTTGGATCTAGGGTTACTATCTGGTTCATATCCGGATCAGCTTCTAAAAATACTAAAGCGCTCATCAACTTTGTAACGCTACCGATTGAGCGTACCTGATACGGATGCTTACCTAGCAATATCATTCCGCTCTCAGCATCGACTACCAACGCGCTCTGTGCCGTTGTTACAATTCCGTATGAATCTGAATCAACCTTTATAGGATAATCTTCAGGATGTCTATCCCCTGCTACGGGCAAGCTTACACCATACGCAGAGAGAGTCTCCGTTTCAAAAAAATCTATTGGCTCACCCGCAACCCCTGCCTGCCATTCAAAATAAGAAGCATCCGCTGGAATAAGCTGAGTAAATACTGTGGCTATAACTAATTGTCCAACAAGTTTTAGAATCATAATGACAAAGGGTAAGATGTAACAGAATTACTCTTCCGGTGAATCAAAAACTGTACTTAACATTTCTGTGATCTTTTCATTGCCATTGAACTGCTCGTAATCTGGCAAATCAACAGCAGAAGAAATCCCAAGATGGCGCATCATCTCCGTTGAGAGTGAGTAGGTCATTTGCAAGCGATCGACATCTTCCTTTTCAACAACTAGTCCTCGCATAAGAAGATTGCGCAAAATAATACTGCAATTAACTCCACGAACATGTTCAATTTCTGGCCTAGTAATTGGGCCCCTGTAAGCAATAATTGTTAATGTCTCAAGCTGAGGTCGCGTAAGCTCTCCTTCCATCTCTTCCTTACTCATCTTTGAAGTTACATCTGTGAAATCAGGATTCGAAGCTAACTCCACAGCAGCCTCGCCAACTACAACTCTAATCCCTGAATCTAATGAATTCCGAACCTCGGCAAGTTGATTGACATGGCCGTGAACATCTTCCTCTTTTATACCTAATAGCTTAGCAAGCTTTGAATAAGAAACCGGCCTAGTTGATAGGAATAATACTGCTTCAATTTTTGCTGCGAGCTCGTTCATAAGTGAATACTGGAGTAAATAGGTAGTAGACGATGATAAAACTATATGCGTTGGATTGTAATCTCACCACCTTTTTGCTTAGCTGTCACAATTTGCCTGCGCATAAGTTCGAGTAGTGCCAAGAAGCTTACCACAACTTCCGCTTTGTTAGAAGCGCCAACTATGATGTCTTGGAACTTCATACTTGCCCTTGATTGAATCGCTTTTGTAAGCTCGCTCAACCGTTCCTCAACAGATTTTATTCGTATGATTGATGCTTTCTGAAGCGCAAAGAATGGCTCTAACTTCTTCATTAGCGATTCAAAAGCCGAATGCAAATTGCTAATTGTAACATTTTCAGGCGCATTAAAAGTTGGCTCATTTGACCTTACACGAATAAACGGCCTAGCAAATGAGTGACGCTCTCCGGTATATAACTCCTCTAACTTTTCAGCAGAACGAACAAACATTCTGTAAAGCCTTAGCTGATCTTCAAGGCTTGCCACTTCGGTATCCTCTTCTTCGATTCTAAGGTATGGCATTAATTGGCGACTTTTTAGATAGATGAGACGCGATGCAACTACCAAAAAATCAGCAAGCTCGTTAGTGTTAACTTCATTTTCATCGAGATATTTCAAATATTCGTCTGCAATACCGGCAAGCGCGACGTCTTTAATCTCAAGCTTTTGTGAGTCCAGTAATTCCAAAAGCAACCCTAATGGGCCTGAATAAGCGGTTTGTTCTACTTTAAATTCCATAAAGCTATTTTAGCATATTTTGGTGTTTTTGTGAGGTGTAAAAATCTAGAAAGTGATAGAATTACAAAACGGTAAAATTTGATACAAGATTGAAAAGTCGCCCCAATTTACGCTACTCTCATGCCACAATAACTAACGTTCCTTGGGGACTTCAATGAACTTTGAAAAAATTTTGTTTAGAATTGCTATAGCTCTTTGCGCCGGATTCGTGTTTGGAGTTTTGCCATTTATGATAGCGGATAGCAACTGGCATGTTAGGGATCCGCTCGGACCATTCGAGATGCCAGATCCGCTCCCAGAAGTATGCATGCCAGAAACAGTTTAACCAATCGTTACGGCGGGTTCGTTTATCCTGGACTGTAGTACCTACAAAAACTCAATCTGGGCAAACGGTGAAGTCTGGATTACCTTGAATTACGAAACTCGCGATCTTTGCGTGAACGGGCTGTCGATCCCCGTGAACCCTACTAAAACGTAGGGAGAATGGGGGCGACGGGCGCCCGTGAACGCAAAGATCGCGAGTTTCGTAATTCAAAAGGATTAAGACCTTTGGCAATAGGCCATACAACCCACTCAGCCACTACACTATGTCCTTCCCCTATCCGAATCTCGTCGCATACCAGACGCTCCCCCGCGTCGGTTTTTTTCTTTCTATTCTAAGTACCCTTCGCACGAAAGGTCCTAAGATTAGGAGATTTAAAAATCAAATAATCGACAATAACATAGTGCTTACCGGATTCTGAGTACCCCGAACGCTATACACTACGCCAAAGCCGTTTTGCCAACGATCAATAATCCCGGCATCATACAAAATACGTAAATGCTTTGAAGTTGAACGATATGACAAGCCAATTTCTCTAGCAATGTCATCCACAAAAATACATGGATTCATTTTTAAAATCCGCAATAACGAAAGTCTTCTCTGGCTTGCAAAGGCTTTTAAAATTTTCTCAAGTTGTTCCATATCTTTAGTACCCTTCGCACGAAGGGACCGATAGAAATTTACAAAAATAAAACCCCATAAAAAACTTGGGGAGTCTTTTCACGTCCATTTAATTTTCGTTTACATTGAATACTTGATCAGAAACAATAATCTAATCTACTTCTATGTTTACACAAAATATAACTCATGTCAAAGCCCTCTGGGGACAACTGTCAAAAAAGGTCGGCACATTGCCGACCTTTTATCAGGCAGGCGACCATAAAGGTCGCCCCTACACTGTTACTTATCAATTTTAATATGAACTTCTTTAAGGGTCTTCTCTGGCAACGCACTCGGCGCATCCATCATTAAATCCCGAGCGCTTCCGTCTTTAGGGTATGCAATAACTTCACGAATATTTGGCTCCCCTGCCATTATCATTACAATCCTATCGATACCAGGAGCAAATCCTCCATGTGGAGGCGCACCGTATTCAAACGCCTCAAGAATATGACCAAATTTTGCCTGTTGCTCAGCTTCACCAATCTCTAAAAGATCAAAAATTCTTTTCTGCATGTCCCGCTCATGAATTCTAATCGATCCTGAGCTCAACTCAAATCCATTTAAAACTAGGTCGTAAGCATTAGCGCGAATAGAAAATAAATCTTCACCATTCATGAGTTTTTCTTTGTCTTCCTCTTTTACAGAACAAAATGGATGATGCACTGCGTCTATTTTACCCTCTTCATTTTTCTCAAACATTGGAAAATCCAGAATCCAGCAAAATGCTAACTCATTTGGATCGTCCTTGTTTTCTCGCAAGTCAGGCTTATCTGTCCCATACTTCTCCATCGCCTCAGCGTGCGTAAGACGAGTGAATGGATTTGAAGTAAGTGTCTTATCTGGAAATAACTTTTTAACCAGCTCTAGAAACATCTCTTCTGTGTACTCTAAAATATCTTCCTGTGTAACAAAAGACATTTCATAATCAAGCTGAGTAAATTCAGGCTGTCTATCTCCACGCTGATCTTCATCGCGGAAACATCTTGCAATTTGGAAATATCTTTCAAATCCAGCCACCATAGAAAGTTGCTTGAACTGCTGAGGCGACTGTGGTAATACGTAAAATTTACCCTCATGAAGCCTGGATGGAACAATGTACTCGCGCGAACCCTCGGGAGTTCCCTTCATAAGTATTGGAGTCTCAATCTCAACAAATCCATTTGCATGCATGTACTCGCGAAAGAAAGTAATAATCTTGTCTCGCATTCTTATATTTCTTTGCATTCGCTCAGTTCGAAGGTCAAGATACCTGTATTTTAGTCTCAACTCCTCGTTTATAGTCATTGTGTCTTTATCGACTTCAAATGGTGGAGTCTTAGCCTCGTTTAAAACCTTAATAGACTTTGCCAAAAGCTCAACTGTGCCAGTAGCAAGGTTTGAATTTATTTGCTTTTCTCCACGAGCCTGAACTATACCTTCAATTTCCACCACCCACTCCGGCCGAAGGGTTTGCGCAATCGACGTTGCTTCTTCCCCAAGATCTGCCGGAACGCCAACAATTTGCAACAAGCTATCCTTGTCACGAAGGTCAAAAAACATGATCTTTCCCATATCACGTCGCGCATGAATCCATCCGGCTACTTTTACTGTTTCGCCAACTTTGCTTACAGTTTCTGAAGTAAATATACGTTTCATATTGATTTTATATTGGAACCGGGCCTCTCGGTTCGTTTGATCATGAATACAGTTTACATTGGGTTGGGTTTGATATCAAGCGGATTGTTCTGTATTCGCCTGTTCTAATTGCCTCTCCTTATCTTCCAACACTCCGGCCCAAAATGGTACATCTGAATCAACTGGGAGATGGAAAACCATTAAATCGTGCACTATGCGAGCATATGCGTCTAAATCATCTGCCAATAACGATGGTTTTAGAAGATCGGGATACCCTGCACCGCGCGCAAAGCGCAATAACTTTACAACCTCTTCTCGAATTGGCCTGGCAGAAAACCATTCCTCCGGCTTTTCGCTCAAACAATCACTACAAACCAAACCACCCTTATCGGCATGCCAACGAAAGGAAAGAGGCATTACTTTCTGTTTACATTGAATACAATCATTCAACTGAACGTCATAACCCAAGTGACGCATAATCCGCAATGCAAAACTACCAAGAATGAAAGTAGCACGAACCGGAGTAACGCTAAACTGAGAATCTACAAACTCTAACCAATCAAGAAGTTCGGCATATAAACATGGGTCATAATCATGTTCGCGCGTGTGTTTATTAAGAAGCGACAAAGATGTCTGGATTAGCAATCGCTTATCAAGCGATTCTCTAATATTTGCAAAACCTTTTATACGCTCAACAGAAATAACAGTGGTAGAGCGTTTACCGCGTACGATTTCAATGTCAACGATTGCAAAAGGCTCTAAGTGTGCGGCGAGCTTAGCCTTACCCTTACGCGCTCCACGACCAAGAAAACTCACCTTACCGTTGTCGGGGGTGAGTGCTGTGTACATACGGTCAGCTTCTCGAAATGGTTCAGAAGTCAAAACAATCGCTTCAGTTTTTAGTGTGGACCAGGACATTGGAGGGATTATTCATTACCTTACAGCCCAGTTTATTATCGATCTGCAGGGTTTATTAAAAATACGACCATTTATTATTGTACTGCCCTTATATTAATAAACATTCGTCTCCTGCGATAACCCTAGATTCTCATTAATAAACTTATCTTGAATTACGAAACTCGATGAGATTTGCGTGAACGGGCTGTCGATCCCCGTGAACCCTACTAAAACGTAGGGAGAACGAGGGCGACGGGTGCCCGTGAACGCAAAGATCGCGAGTTTCGTAATTCAAGGAAACTTAAGCTTCTTGTAAATAAACTCTACTGTGTAGCACGCTTCTCATCAAGAAATCCCTGCAATATCAACATTGCCGCCAGGGCGTCTTCTTCCACATCACTTCCCTCCTCTTCCTGTATACGCTGACTTTCTGCAGATGTATAACTTTCATCCACGGAATGCACTACAAGTCCTGCTTCGCGTAAGGCATCTATAAAACTCTGTGTAATTTCCAACTGTTCTCCGGAGTAATCGCCGGTAGGAAGCGGAACACCAACAACTAATTCATCCACGCCTTCAAGCTCCATAAACTGTTTGATGTCTTCAATTGTGTGGGGCGTATTTGCAATAACATCAACAGGTGACGCAATGCCAGTTTCGCTGTCGCCAAGTGCAAGGCCAATTTTTGATAGACCGTAGTCTATTCCAAGGTATTTCATAAAACTAAAAGTGAAAAAGGTGAAAAAAGTTATGTAGTAAGCTGAAGAGGTTAGTTAGGATGCGGAAAGGTTATTTCGACAAACGCAGGGGTTATACGACAAGCGTAGGAACTGACTGGCTACTGGCTACTATCTACTTCGCCACTTGGAAGCTCAGTTCGCTCAGCCTCGGGGATAGCTAAGAAATCCGGTCTGACAACAGTGCCATCGACTTCAACCGGAAGATCATCATTTACAACAAAAATACCATCACCATTATCTGCATGCAAAAGTGCAATGTAGCGGTAACCTGGCAACATTTCTTCGGTGAGATTAATTTTTAAATTTTCGTAAACGCCAATGTCAAGATAATCTGAAGTTCCAACAATTGCTGCAGGAGCGCCTGCGCCACCAGTTGCGAGCGTTTCATGAATTGTAATAAATCCTGGGGCAACAAGCTCGGTACTTAGCATTACAAAATCAATCTGATCCTGATCCTCTACTGTTATTGATCCGCCTCCAACGTCGATTGGCACGTAATCAAGCTGAGGTGCCTCTGGGGCAAACATAAAATAACTGCCAAGAGCTGCAACTACTGCAACTACTGCGAGAAGTGTTAGTATATCTTTTTTCATAAATAATATTTGATTACCAAATCATACTATCACAAATTTGAACAAAGCGAAAATTGGCTAAAACTAGCCTAGTTATAATGGTCTAAATGGTCTAATCGTTTGACAGAACGGCAATTTTGTTCTATAGTATGCCGTTAGTCTGTGCTTTCAGCACCCCACTTTCTTTTTGCCTATTTGGCTTAAATAAGCAGAAAGAAGGCGGGAACAAGCACTCATTTTCCTCTTTGCCGACGGTCGGTGAGGAGTGAGCCCTTTTGAAAAAGGGCGGGAGATAAACAGATGAGTAAGTTCGAAGGTTCCCGTGCCATGGCGCACCTCCTGGATCAGCTCGGCGACGAGCGCTTCGCAGCTCTGATCGACTCGGCCAACACCGGGAAGGTCAAGGAGCTCTGCGATGCCCTCGTGAGGAATACACCCTCTCTCCCGACGGAGATGACGATCAATGGCCGCACCTACGATATCCTCGGCTTCCTGCGGGAAGACGAGACGTCGGTGCTCAACCACGAGATGATCACGCGCGCCAAGAACATGAACGCCCACCTCGGGGAGGACGACTGCGAGTACCTGCTGGACAACCAGCAGGATATCCCCGTGAGTTTGCGGCGCAAGGTCGTGTTCGTCTTCACCTACTGGCGTGGCTCCGGCGACTCCGAGGATGTCTGCTACGTCTTTTGGGACCACGTCGTCTGGTTTCGGAGCTGGGACAGGGGCTTCAGCATCTGGAGTGGCGACTATCGGGTGCTCCGTCGCAAGTAGTCCCTCGGGTCCTTGTGACCTTTGCCCTTGGCATTGGTCACAAGGACACCTGCCTGCCTGCCTGCCTGCCGGCTTGATTCCTTCCCGCCGTCAGGCGGGTCGGTACCGCCGAGGAGGCTACCCTCATACACCCCGCACTGGATTCGTCCACGCGGGGTGTTTTATTTTATGTTACAATTCCATTCGGAAAGTAAATGTTTCAGTCACGGCTACAGTTTTGGGCGATTGAACCTACACACACCTTGTCAACGCTAGATGTTGGACTGTGCGTGCACAAAATACCAACACCTGGGGTTGGTAATGATTAACAACGCTAGATGTTGGACTTTCTCATATGAGCCATATATTAAAGGATCCGGCTCTGTCAACGCTAGATGTTGGAGACTCGTATAATCGAAATGGAACAGACGTTATAATGCAATTGCATTAACACATAACAATCTGGGGGAATTTTTTTAAAAAAATATCTGAATAGCTACCTCATTAAGACCAAATCTAAAAGCCGGCTCACTTGCCGGCTTTTAGATTGTTAAATTTTTATCTCAGGTTGTAGCGTTAATATCTCCGGTCCGTCTTCGCCGATAACAATCGTTACTTCATAGTGAGCCGCGTCTGATCCGTCAACGGTAGTAATTGTCCAGCCATCTTCCAATGTTTCAATATCGTCTGATCCGGTTGTAATCATTGGCTCAATAGCCAAACACATTCCAATTTTAATTTCCTGATCTGGGAATTTTTTTGTTCTGTAATTTGGAATATGAGGTTTTTCATGCACCTCATGCCCAACGCCATGCCCTACTAAGGCACGCACAATGCCATATTTTTTCAAATCGATTACATCTTCTACCGCCGCACCAATATCCGATATCATATTTCCAACTACTGCAGCATCGACGCCCACATAAAGCGCATCACGAGTTAAACGCATAAGTTCAAGCTTTTCTTTAGATACATTTCCAACCGGAACTGTAACAGCCATATCTACACACATATCTTCGTACCAAAGGCCAATATCTAGACCAACAATGTCTCCCTCTTCCAATGTTATATCTCGGCCACCAACACCATGAACAATCTCATTATTTCTTGAAATACAAAGAGTTGATGGAAAAGGAGTACCTCCACCACTTCCAAATCCCTTAAATGAAGGCTTACCTCCACCCTCTAGAATCGCCTGCTCGGCAATAGAATCAAGTTCACGCATAGTAACGCCAGGCTTTGTAGCATCAACCGCCGCTTGCAATGCACGTGACAGCAATGCGCCACCTTTGCGCATACTTTCGATTTCTTTAATTGTTTTTATAAGTGCCATATGATTTTGCTAGTTACCTACTGATGTACTAATTTTTACTGATATACAGATCGAGTAGCTTATTCAGAAAAACTGAGTGCTTCGTTTACTCGTTCAGAGATCTCCTCTATAGTTCCAATGCCATTTATAATCTTCGCAATCCCCTGCTTTTGATATTCGTCGATAATAGGAGTCGTGTCTTCTTCGTAAATCTCAAGTCTACGAGCAATTTTCTCCGACGTGTCATCAACTCGCTTTTCAATTTCTGCACGTTTCAAAAGCCGGCGCATAGATTCATCATTAGGCACATCGATTACCAAGAGCGCCGAAGGCTGATCGAACTGCTTGTATACTTCATATTGCGCACGATTCCTTGGATAGCCATCAAGAATATAACCAATCTGAGCGTCAGGTTGATCTAAACGTTTTTTCAAAACTTGAAGTGCAACATTGTCTGGTACTAATTCACCCTGATCAATAGTTCTCTTAATCTCTAACCCTAATTCACTTTGAGATTCAGTTTCATTACGTAAAAGCTGACCCATCGAAAGCGCTGGAATATTTAATTTTTCCGCTAATATGTTCGCCTGTGTCCCCTTGCCACTACCCTGAGGGCCAAGGATTAGAATTTTGTGCATAATTCCGTATGCTAAAGTTTATTATTTATCGCCTTGATTGCTTGTAGTGCAAAGTTTAATATCTGGCGACGTAGTGTATTGATATTTGATATTTGCCAACACTACTGCAGGTCACGTAGGAACAATCCCTTGTGATTGTCAGCTCGCTTATAGTACACCTTAAGGCAGATTTTTCAATAGTATTAAAACGAGCCTCTTCCGGCTCGCTGTTATTGCTAATTGTTCGTAGATCGACCTGATAACACAATCGATCGTTCGTCTTACGGCTATGCGTTCATTGCTCGCTCTGCTCGCGTTCGTCTATCCGTGACACTCCGTAAATCATCCGTGACAATCCGTGCCTTATCTACATGTCGTATCGCCTCATAGTAACTTGAGACTCAACCTGTTTAACTATATCAATTACAACCGATACAATGATAAGAATTGCAGCACCACCAACGATTAAATTAGGACTTCCTGTAACTTCCTGCACAATAAGAGGCAAAACGGCTATTGCGCCAAGGAATGCTGCACCAGTCAAAAGGATTCGATTCTTAACCCAGTTTAGATACTTTGCTGTTTGTGCACCAGGTCGAATACCAGGAATGAAACCACCCTGCTTCTGCAAATTCTCAGCAACATTTTCTGGTTTAAAAATCACGCCCGCGTAGAAGAAAGTAAAGACAAAGACAAGTGTGAAATACAAGATTGCGTAAAACGCACTATTCCCAAATGCCTGCAACACAAATTCCGCTACACTGCGAATGAATTCAGTTCTGGCGTTCACAAAAAACTGTGCGACAAGTGGAGGAAATACAACAACAGAAATCGCAAAGATAATAGGAATCATTCCTCCCATATTAACTCGAATCGGTAAATGCGAAGTTACTTTAGTGCTAGTGACTCCCTGCACTCCACGTGCATACTGTACTGGAATATTACGCTGTCCTTCGTTTACCACTACCACCGTAACCACGGTTACAATTGAAAGTATAACGAACAATACAATGTTAAAAAGGTCTGCCGATGTGTATGTGGCCAATGTTCTTTGTATAAAGCTAGGAAAACCAGAAACAATGCCCGCAAGAATTAAAATAGAAATACCGTTCCCAACATTACGCTCGGTAATAAGTTCACCAAGCCACATTAAGAAAATTGTTCCAGCAGCCATTGATATGAGCGCAGTTATCATTGTAAAACCGCTTACATCGAAGCCTCCAATCGCTCCTGCCTGTTGGCCAAACAATTTAATAAGTCCAAATCCCTGCACAAATGCAAGCGGAGCAGTAGCATAACGAGTCCATTTGTTAATTTTTTGTCTTCCCTGCTCTTCTTTTTGCAATTCTTCAAACTGCGGGAATATCATTCCAAGAAGCTGAAAAATAATCGAGCTAGTAATGTACGGTGCAACGCCAAGTGCAACAATAGAAAAATTCTCAAGCGTACCACCTGAGAAAACATTCAAGAGTCCGAGAAATTGGTTTGAACCGAGCATTGAAGAGATTCCAGATGCGTCAATTCCAGGTACGGTAATATGAGCTGCAACACGGAAAATCGTAAGGGTAAACAAAATGAAAAGCAAACTATTACGAAGCTCCTTTACTTTAAATATCCGCTTTAGCATCTCCATAATTTGAATATCCTATTTTGCTGAAACATTACCTCCAGCGGCTGTAATTTTTTCTACAGCTGATTTTGAAACCTTACAACCCTTAACTTTAACTGCAATTCTTATTTCACCGTCTCCTAAAATCTTTACTCCATCCTTTTTTGATGCAATTAACTTTTTATCCAATAGTGTCTGTGGGCTTACTACATCATCCTTCTTAAATGCAGAATCAATACCTCCAAGGTTAACTACCGCTGGCTTGCCTGCTTGAGATTGAAACCCTCGCACCTTAGGAGTCGCAAGCATAAGCGAACGAAGCCCAAGACGCTTTAAACCGCCAACACCTGAACGAGACTTTTGTCCCTTATGTCCACGACCAGAAGTCTTACCACCAGTAAAACCACGCCCAAGGCGTTTCTTAGACTTCTTAGAACCTTCTGATGGTTTTAAATTATTTAGTGTTAATGGCATATATTTATATTATCAATCTTTACAGTAAAACCATCAACTTATTTATGATCGCTTACTGCGACTTCTTCCACAGCTTTTATGCTAACTGTCTTCACTTTTTTCGCACCCTCCTCACCCTTCAAAGATCGCAACGCCACAAAAGTCGCTTTAGCATTATTTATTTTGCTGTCTGATCCTAAAATCTTTGAAACAGCATTTGGAACGCCAGCAAATTCAAGTACCATTCGCACAGCTCCGCCAGACTTTAGTCCTGTACCTTCCGGAGCTGGTTTCAGCATTATCTCAGCTGCACCAAACTTACTAAGTATAGCATGTGGAATAGTTCCGTTAATAAGTGGAACGGTTACAAGATTTTTCTTTGCCTGTTTAAAAGCCTTTTCTACAGAGGCTGCAACGTCTGCTCCTTTCGCAATACCCATTCCAACTCTACCTTTACGATCACCAATAATAAGACATGTTCGGAATCGCATGCGCTTTCCGCCTTTTGTGACACGCGTAACGCGAGCAAGCTCAAGAATACGTTGCTCAAATTCACGCTCTTCACGCTGTTTACCGCGGCGTCGAGGTCTTGCATTCTTTATGCTACCGCGTTTCTTTTTATCAGTGTTCTCTTCAAACATACAAATCAATTAAAACTTCAAACCTCCCTCACGTGCTGCGTCTGCTAATGCTTTAACGCTGCCATGATACTTATAAGGACCTCTGTCAAAAACTACTGATTCGATACCAGCTGATACGGCTGCCTTTGCAACTTCTGCCCCAACTAGTGCTGCTACTTCTACCGGCTTCTTGCCATCTACCTTAAGCTTAATGTCTGAAGCTGAAGCAAGAGTTTTTCCAGCAGCGTCATCTATAACCTGAACTGAAATATGCTTAAGAGATTTAGAAACCGAAAGACGTGGGCGCTCTGCAGTGCCTCGAATCTTAGCACGCGTTCGTCTTGCACGAAGCGTAGTTGTCTTTCTCTTTTTTTGTAATTTTTTTGCTTCCATACTTTTTAATCAGACTTAGCGGCCTTACCCACCTTGCGGCGAACCACTTCGTCAGTATAGCGGAATCCTTTACCCTTATAAGGTTCAGGTTTTTTTAGTCCTCGGATTTCTGCAGCGACATGACCAACTAATGCAGTGTCTACTCCACTAATAGTAATAACGTTGCCTTCGACACTGGCGTTAATGCCATCAGGAATCTTAAACTCAACCTCGTGTGAAAATCCTAGCTTCATAACAAGCTTTGAGCCCTGCAAGTTCATTCGAAAACCAACTCCATTTAGCTCCAATGCTTTTGACCAGCCCTCCGTAACACCATGAATCATATTCGCTAAAAGTGCACGCATAGTCCCCCACATGGCAGCGTCTCCCTTAGGATCTTTAACGGTCACCTCTAGGAGATCTCCATTTTCACCGGTTTTCTT
Source organism: Candidatus Uhrbacteria bacterium (assembly GCA_030688135.1). Taxonomy (GTDB): domain Bacteria; phylum Patescibacteriota; class Patescibacteriia; order UBA9934; family UBA9934; genus JAUYIW01. The sequence continues at coordinate 69,383 of JAUYIW010000067.1, forward strand.
TTCAACCGTTGCACACTCATGCAGGACGAGTTCCAACTCGCCCTTAGGTCCCTTAACTTTTACAGTCTGGCCGTTAATTTCTACAGCAACACCGCTTGGGACTAATATGGATTTTTTTCCTATTCGTGACATATTATGTTAGATATTTGCTGCCTAGAAATTAGAGAATAGTTAATGTTGTGCTCAGAATTCTGTTTGAAAATAACACGCTTTTGCTACTTTCAGTTTCTACTATTTGTAACTAATCTCCATTCTCCAGACAGCTTCTTTCAATTCTTTAGAACACCTCGCAAATTACTTCACCACCCAGTCTTCGCTTCCTTGCGGCCACGTTTGTCATTAGACCGTTTGGAGTTGAAACAATAGTTAATCCAAATCCTGATCTTATAGTTCTCAAGTCGTCTGCGCTTGAATAAATTCTAGATCCGGGCTTACTGATTCTACGAACAGATGTAATCGCAGGCTCCTTACTTCTTGAATACTTCAAATGAATCCGAAGTGTCGGCTTTATAGCATTCTCTAGCTTCTCGGCCCTACTAACATAACCTTCTTGCTCTAAAATTTTCGCAATAGCGAACTTCATCTTAGAAAAAGGCATATCAGCAACACCCTTCCGAATAACGGAAGCATTGCGAATGCGAGTTAACATGTCTGAAATTGGATCTGTCATCATATGCATTAGAGATCGGCTGTTTGAAAATTGGAAATTAGTAATGAGAAACTATCTTCAGCGATCTATTACTACTCTCTAATTTCCAAACAGCTCTTTTCTACATTTTTACCAGCTTGCTTTTTTTATTCCGGGGATCTCACCCTTATTTGCTAATTCACGGAAACAAATACGGCACAGCCCAAACGCGCGCATAAAGAATCTGTTACGTCCGCAGTTCCAACATCTATTCACCTTGCGGCTCATAAACTTTGGCTGCTTTTTTGACTTTGCAATTTGGTTCTTTGTTGCCATACTATTTCTCGTTTTTCTTAAATGGGAACTTTAGCGACTTAAACAGCGCCAAGCCTTCTTCCTTATTCTCTGCTGATGTCGTAATAGTTACTTGAAGGCCGTGAATCTTTTCGATTGCATCAACACTAATTTCTGGAAATGCAATATGCTCACGGAACCCGTAATTAAAGTTTCCTGCTGAATCAATCGCTGTTTCAGGGATTCCTCTAAAGTCACGAATTCGAGGGAAAACTACATTCACAAGCTTGCTAACAAAATCCCACATACGCTCACCTCGAAGCGTAACCATGGCTCCAACAACAAGTCCCTCACGAACTTTAAAGCCAGCAATAGACTGTCGGGCTTTAGTTTCAACAGGCTTTTGTCCAGAAATACGCCCTAAAGTGTCTAGGATTGTTTCAATGAACTTTGGATCTTTCTTGCTACTTAGCCTGCTGTTTATCGTAACCTTGGTTATAGTTGGAGTATTCAAAAGACTCTTACGGCCAAGCTCTTCTTTAAGCGCCGGTGCAATACTTGTTTGAAATTGTTTTTTCAATTCGCTCATACTATTCTAAATCTTCAAGACCTTTTTTAGTCTTAAGTATTCTAACTTTTGTCTTTTTTGAATCGCGCTCAATAAACTTATAAGCAACACGACCTTCGCCAGCCTTTCCAATAACTCGTACATTTGAAGCGTCTATTGGTGCAAAGTAATCAATACGTTGTCCAGCTGTGTTACCTCGTCGTTTTAGATGTTTTACAGCCTTATTGATTTCTTCAATAACAACTTTATTGAGATTTGGAAAAACCTGCAGGACCTTTCCGGTCTTGCCTTTATCTTTACCTGCGGTAACTCTTACATTGTCGCCAGTTTTAATCTTCATATTATATTACCAGGTTCCTACTGATGTACTGATAGCTACAGATTTACTAATTGGATTTAGCCGCTTGTCGATCTGTATATCTGTAATAATCTGTACATTAGTAGGGTCCTTGTTTTTCGCATGTTATAGCACCTCTGGTGCAAGAGAGATAATTTTAGTATATCCTAGGCCTCGTAATTCTCGTGCAACTGGGCCGAAGATTCGAGTTCCCTTCATGTCTTTGTTGCCCTTGTCGATAATTACTGCCGCATTTTCTCCAAATCTTATGTAAGAGCCGTCTGGTCTTCGGATTTCTTTTTTTGTACGTACGAGAACTGCATGCACGATGTCACTCTTCTTAACATTACTGTGCGGAACAGCCTCTTTTACCACAGCTGTAACAACATCCCCAAGACAAGCATAACGCTTCTTATACCCACCGAGTACCCTAATAACCATAAGCCTCTTGGCTCCAGTATTATCCGCTACGTTTATCATTGATAGATGCTGTAACATATTTTATATTAGTTCTCGATCTGTACTATCCTCCAGTGCTTATCTTTAGAAATTGGACGCGTTTCTTCAATAGTAACCTTATCGCCTATCTTTGCAGAATTCAGAGAATCATGCGCTTTAAACTTTTGACTTACAGTATAGCGCTTATTATATTTTGGATGAACCATAGCTCGCTGAACTCGAACAACGACGGTTTTGTCCATCTTATCTGATACTACCGTACCAATCAGGCGTCGGCGTTTTACATTGTTATTCTCTTCAGTCATACGATAATTAGTTTTCAATCACTTTATCAGAGCCTTCTAACTGGCTAATCCTAGTCTCTATCCGTGCAATTAGCTTCTTTTTCTTCCTTACACTCCTCACATCCTTTAACTGATTCACAGAAAGTTTCAACCTTAATTCATGCAAGCTTGAACGCTCTTCGCTAAGAATCTTCTTGAGCTCATTTGCGCTCTTTTTTTCAAGTTCTTTCCATTCCATACCCGGTTGAACAACTTTGAATTAGTGTATGATATTAAGCTTTTTTTAGTAATTGGTCAAGTACCGAGCATTTCGCTCTATACCATTTTGCAATGACAACCTATGAAAAGGCTTTCCAAGGTCGTACTGCTGGCATACTACTGTCTGATGACAAACTTAGTTTTGGTTGGTAGCTTATGCGCAGCAAGTCTAAACGCCTCGCGAGCCAAATCTTCCGTAACTCCATCCATTTCAAACATTACTGTACCAGCTCTCACAGGTGTCATGTAGTAATCGACTCCTCCCTTACCTTTACCCATCGGAGCTTCAGCACCATGACTAGTGATTGGATGATCTGGGAAAATACGAATCCATATCTTACCGCCGCGCTTCACATGCCTTGTCATTGCGCGACGAGCTGCCTCGATTTGACGTGCGGTTACCCACGACTCTGTTATAGCCTTCAAGCCAAAGCTTCCGAAAGCAACTTCGGTCTTTTGCGAAGCCACACGATCGCCTTTTGTGCGTCGCTTGTGCAACTTGCGGTATTTCATTTTCTTAGGCATCAACATATGATCTTTTTCAAGTCGTGTTTATTTCTTTTGATGTGCTACAGAGCCGGAAGCCGATTCTTTTTTTTCATCTTCTTCTTCAAAGATTTCTCCCTTATAAATCCAAACCTTTATTCCTATAGTACCGTAAATCGTTCTAGCTGGAATACGAGCGAAATCAACGTCGGCTCGTAGATTGTGAAGAGGGATACTGCCTTCCGAAACCGTTTCGCTTCTTGCAATTTCTGCACCATTCAAACGGCCAGCAATCGTGATTTTAACTCCCTTTGCTCCGCCTTTCATTACTTTTTCTATCGCCATTTTCATTGAACGTCGAAATGGAAGTCGCTTTTCAATTTCTTGCGCTATCTGTTGCCCTACAATTCTCGAAGACAACGCTGGCTTAGAAACTTCTTGAATATTGATATTAATATTTGTGCGACGTCCTCTGAAAAACTTATCTTTAATCTTTTTCTTTAATTCTTCTGCTCCTGCGCCGGCTCTACCAATAATGAAACCAGGTTTAGCAGATGCAATAGTTACATTTATAGTATCGGCTGTACGATCGATATACACAGCGTCAACGCTAGCTTCTTTCAATTGCTTTTTCAGAAAATCACGAAGCTTAACATCTTCCTCAAGATAAGAAACAAAATTCTTGCGGGGAGCAAACCACTTGGAGTCCCAGCTATATATAGTTGACAGTCGGAAAACTTTTGGATGAATCTTTCGTCCCATATATAATATTGAATCTTATTTACTATCTTTTACGCTTTTTGGCTTAGACGCTACAACCTTGTCTTCTTTTACAACCTTATCACTAGCGCCCTTTGCAACAACAGCCTTCTTTGCTTTTCCTTTTTCTTCTTTTACGTCTACACCAATCGTAATATGTGACATTCTATAGCGAATCGTAGCCGCTGTTCCACGAGCTCGTGGGGCAAATCTTTTAATAGTTGGCCCCTCATTAACTGAAGCTAATGATACGAACAGCTTTTCCGTATCGATATCAAAGTTATTCCTTGCATTAGCTATAGCAGAATTAAGAGTCTTAAGCACTGGCTTTGCAGCTGCCTTCTTGCTAAACATAAGCTGTCTGCGAGCATCCTCAATCGGTAAGCCACGCACAAGATCAACCACAAGGCGAGTCTTGCGTGGTGACATATGAATAAATTTTGCAGTAGCTTTAACTTGCATATTTTTCTAGCATTACCTCTTTGGAGGTGAAGAAGGAGGAGCGGCATCAATTGTCTTACCCCCATGTCTAATAAATCGACGTGTTGGCGAAAACTCTCCAAGTTTATGGCCAACCATACTTTCCTGGACCTTTATCTGAATAAAATCTTTTCCGTTATGCACGCCAAAAGTCAACCCAACCATCTGTGGAGTTATCGTACTTGAACGTGCCCATGTTTTAACGACAGTTTTGTCGTTAGGCATCAATTTTGATACCTTTTCCATGAGCTTTAGATCAACGTATGGTCCTTTTTTAAGACTTCTAGACATAGGTTTCGATTACCAGGCTCCTACTAATGTACCAATTGTCACTGATGTACAGATCCGTAAATCTATATTAATCAGTATATTAGTAGGAACCTGGTAGTTTTTTTGTGTTAACGTTTCTTACTCTTACGTCTTGATATAATGAATTTATTTGTAACTTTGTTGCGACGAGTCTTAACTCCCAGCGCCGGCTTTCCTGTTGGGGTCTTAGGACGTTTAAGTCCAATCGGGTTCCTACCTTCACCTCCTCCATGAGGGTGATCGACTGGGTTCATGGCCTTACCTCGTACAGTTGGTCGAATGCTACGATGACGCGTGCGTCCTGCCTTTCCCCATCGAACAAGTCGCCAATCAGGATTTGATACATTACCAATCGTTGCCATGCACGTCTTTGGGACTGTCCTTACCTCGCTTGAAGGCAATTTAAGCGTTGCATAATCGCCTTCTACCGCCATTAGCGTTGCGCCAGTACCAGCTCCACGAACTAGCTGTCCGCCCTTACCTGGCTGAATTTCAATATTAATGACCTGAATTCCAAGAGGAATCTTCTCAAGAGGAAAACGATTTCCAACTTGTGGTTCGCTAAACTCTCGTGATGTTATGATCTTTGAACCAACCTTCAAACCTTGTGGCGCAAGGATGTATCGCTTTTCTCCGTCAGCATATACAACTAATGCAATTCGTGCCCCACGATTTGGATCGTACTCAATAGTACTAACGGTCGCTTCAATATCAAGTTTATCAAACTTCCAATCTATGATTCTGATTCCGCGCTTTACTCCACCCCCTCGGTGACGAACCGCTATTTTTCCATTTGCTCGTCCTGCCTGTTGCTTTCTATGCTTCAGAAGTGGCTTATACGGACTCTTCGACGTTACGTCATCAAAAGTCTGAACGCTTGATTTGCGCCTTCCGGGTGTAGTTGGTTTGTGGACTCGTATTCCCATATTTATTGATATACTAGTACCCTACAGAAGTACTGATTGTGACCGATTTATTTATAATCCGACTTCAGATCTGTGAATCAGTACCAATCAGTACGTCAGTAGGTTCCCTGTTTCTCTTTATACTCCATCAAATACATCTATCGTTGTTCCATTTGGTAGCTTTATAAGCGCTTTTTTTACATCACTTCGCTTACCGCTCACTCTACCAAAATTCAATCGCTTGCCTCGTACGTTAATTATATTAACGCTCTCTGGAATAACGTGATACATTTCTTTAAATGCCTGTTTCACGGCAACGCGATTTGTATTTGGATGGACTCGGAAAACCATCACTCCCTTATCAGACAACTGAGCAGTCTTTTCTGAAACTATTGGTTCCAAGATTGTATTCAGTGACCTTGCGCTCGCTGAAATTACCATCTTCTTTTCTTTGGTTTCAACCTTCTTTGCTACAGGCTTCTTTACAGCATCCTTCTCATCCTTAACTTCCGCAACATCAACAAGCTGCTTTGTTACGCCAGTAGATTCAGTCTGTTCATTCTTCTTTTTGAATTTATCGAAAAAATTCATAAATTTATCTTGCGTAATTCTTTATGATCTGTTCAATTGCAGCCTTTGAAGCTAACACATACGGATATTTTGCAATATCGCGAACGTTCAAACTTCCAGCGCTAATTGTTTCAGTATCCTTAACATTGCGAGCTGCACGCACAAAAGCCTTCTCATCTGCAGTTGTAACTATAAGTGCCTTTTTTCCAGCGCCCGGAAGACTATTTCGCATTTGCGCAACTGTCTTGGTCTTCATATCTTCCGCGCTGATATCTTCTATAGCAACTAGTAAATCTGAAGCTACTTTATCGGACAAAATCATTGCTAATGCACCCTTTCTTGCCTTCTTGTTTATTTTCTTTCCAAAAACTCTTAAAATAGTTGGACCAAATGTTACTCCACCACCAATCCAAATAGGCGATCGACTTGAGCCGTGACGTGCCCTACCTGTTCCTTTTTGCTTCCATGGCTTGCGTCCGCCACCTCGTACCTCACTCCTATCTTTCGTGTTGGCGATACGAATTCGTCCGTTTTCAACCTGAGCGATAATAGCCTCATGAACAAGTGAAGATTTTACTTTCACGCCAAACAACCCTTCCGGCAAATCCATTGTGCCAGACTTTGAGCCATCTATTTTATATACATTTACTTGTGCCATATATCTCCCATTGAAGTTGTTATCACTACAAAGCTTCCTCGACTTCCGGGAACCGCTCCCTTAATCGCTATAATATTATTAGCTTTGTCGACATTAACTATTTCTAGATTTTTTACGGTAACTTGGTCTCCACCCATTCTGCCACCCATTCTAGTTCCTTTAAACACTCTCTGAGGACCGCCAGCACCAATGGATCCTGGCATTCTAAGCTGATCTTTGTGTCCATGAGAAGCAGGTCCTCCGTGGAATCCATGACGCTTTACAACTCCCTGAAACCCTTTACCTTTTGAAATTCCACTCACGTTAACAGACTCACCAGCCTCAAAGGTGTCCGCGCAGATCTTCTGACCTTTTTCAAAAGTTTCACCTTCAGAAAGTTCAAATTCACGAACATATGCAAAATTTCCAAGATCTTTCCAGTCTTTCTTTTGAGGTTTATTTACTGACTTTGATGTACCGTAACCAAGAACAGCGGCCTGCCTTCCTGCAGGATTAGTTCTCACCGTTGTAACAGTACATGGACCAGCCTCTATTAGAGTAACCGGAACAACGCCTCCGTCTTCACGGAAAAATTGAGTCATTTCTAATTTTCTTCCAAGAATAGCTTTCATATTTCTTCTAGCTGGCTAATGAAAAACCAGAAGTCGTTAAACATCATTCAGATATTCAACAGCTTCTAGTCTAAGTAAAACAACATTTGTACTTAGATTTTTTTTGATTTCGAATGATTCCTTTCTTAATTCCTCTTGAATCGTCGGGGAGGGTATCCTTCGTGTGCTTAACGATAACTTTAAACTATAACTATAACTTTGGATGTGAGAAATTTCGATATTCTTGAATTCCTTAGTTATGGTGATTGTAAATGTTACGTCCTCCGTAATGCACGGACCTAACTCCTCGGTTCAAATGGGAATGTTTGAGTCACAAGCTGGAAATTGCTAGCCGGAAATTACTTTCGACCTTCTCCGGCCGTGAGAACTGAGCCGTATTCGGCACAGCATCTTACAGCCGGAAACTCTCAACTTGTAACTCGTTATTATTTACATCTTAATTTCGATGTCGACGCCTGCTGGCAGATTGAGTGTCATCAATGAATCAACAGTGCCTTCTGATGGGCTAAGAATGTCAATGAGACGCTTATGAATCCTCATTTCATACTGGTCTCGAGACGTCTTATGAACAAAAGTTGAACGGTTCACAGTAAAACGACGCTTTTCGCTAGGAAGTGGTATTGGCCCTAAAACCGTTGCACCACTTCGCTTTGCTGTCTTGATGATGGTATCAGCAGCAGAGTCGATTATTTTGTGATCGTACGCGCGAATTTTAATTCTAATTCGCTGCTTCGCTTCCTCCTTAGCATTTTCAGTTGTTGTGTTGGCGTCTGCCATAGAAATGTACGAAAAAGTTCAGAACGCAAGCGAGGAAGGGGCCAAGCCCCTTCCTCGATGCATTTTTATTCAATAATCTTTGTAACAACACCAGCTCCAACGGTTCGTCCACCTTCACGAATAGCAAATCTCATCTCTTCTTCGATTGCAATTGGCTGGATGAGTCCTACTTCAACGTTTACAGTGTCGCCAGGCATAACCATTTCAACTCCTTCAGGAAGTGAAATAATATCACCTGTAACGTCAGTTGTTCGAATGTAAAACTGAGGCTTATAACCCTTGAAGAATGGCTTATGACGTCCACCTTCTTCCTTTGTTAGGGCATAAATCTTTGCTTCAAACTTGGTGTGAGGCTTAACAGTTCCAGGAGTAGCAAGCACCATTCCGCGCAATACGTCATCTTTCTTGATGCCGCGGAGGAGAATACCTGCATTGTCGCCTGCCATACCTTTGTCTAGCAACTTGTTAAACATTTCGATTCCAGTAACAACTGTCTTTGCAGTGTCGCGAATACCAACTATTTCAACATCATCGTTCAAGTTGATTATACCGCGCTCAATACGACCAGTAACAACAGTTCCACGGCCTTCAATTGAGAAAACGTCCTCAATAGGCATTAGGAATGACTTTTCTGTGTCACGTACTGGCTGTGGAATGTATTCATCAAGAGCCTTCAATAAATCCTTAATTGGCTTTATCGCCTCTTCATCAGTTGGATTCTCTGCTGCCTTAAGAGCAGAACCACGAATAATTGGAGTTTCATCTCCTGGGTACTCGTACTGCTTCAAAAGATCTCGGATTTCCTCTTCAACAAGGTCAATAAGCTCAGGATCGTCAACCATGTCAACCTTATTTAGGAAAACAACGATTGTAGGCACACCAACCTGACGAGCAAGAAGAATGTGCTCACGAGTCTGAGGCATTGGACCATCAGCTGCTGAAACCACTAAGATCGCACCGTCCATCTGGGCGGCACCAGTGATCATATTCTTAACATAGTCAGCGTGACCCGGACAATCTACATGGGCGTAGTGACGAGTTGCTGATTCGTATTCAACGTGAGACGTTGAGATTGTAATACCGCGCTCTCTTTCCTCAGGAGCGTTATCGATTTGGTCAAACGCTTTTTTCTGTGAGTCTGGAGAAAAAAGGCCGGAAAGTGCTGCAGTAAGCGTGGTCTTACCATGGTCAACGTGACCAATAGTTCCTACGTTTACGTGCGGCTTTGATCGATCAAACTGTTCTGCCATATAATTAATGACTTATTGTTTGCGGTTCAAGACAAATTTGCCTTAAAACCTAATAAAATTATGATTTACGTAAGTGACGAGAGTATAGCAAAAGCCTGAAAATATTGCAAGTCCCATGCGGTGAATTAGTCCTCAGCCTATCATCATAACTATATTAAACATGTTCTTTGCTAAGCTTAGCTAATTTGTTAATTCTGAAGCCTATCTATAAACAACTAGATTTTCGGAAGTAAGGAAAAGGTTTTTTGAAATAGATTTTGCATTTTCACGATCTACTCAATCGGCTCAAGATAGAACCGCTCCTCTCCAGGCTCAAAATCACTATCCTTAGGTTCAATTCCCTCTTCAACTGCCTTTTCAGCTTCAAACTCTTCCATTGCTGTGGTAGTCATTGCATTCAGCTCATCAATTGATTGAATTGGATCGTCGTCCTCTTCATCAAAACCTCCCTCCCATTCCATCGCTGGCATCGCGCTACCATTAAACGGTATTTCCTCTATTTCATCATAGTCATTGCCAGTCCATTCAAAATCTTCTTCAGCGCCCAAAAGGCATTCATACTGATCGACAGGCATTATTACAACCGGCTCGCCTTCACCAGCAACTATAAGTGTATCGCCTGTGCGTTGTGCTAAACGAATTAAACGCTGTAGTTGATTATTCTCCATAGTTTTAGACAAACATTGATTATGTCGCCATCTTAACGCATCTGTAGAAGGAGTCAAGAGGTGGTAGATTGGCAATGGTAAATTAGCTTTTGGCCACTTGCCATTAGCTCGTGCAACCCATCCATATATCTGTACTGCAACCTGCCCTGAGCGAAACGATCCTGAGCCTGTTGAAGGAGAGTGAAGTCGAAGGGTATATCCGTAACGAAATAAAAAAACTCCAGACTTTGTCAATCTCATGGGGGCGACCTTTAGGTCTCCCGCAAGCGGACGGCATACTGCCACAGGTGACTCGGGCAGTCCGCCTTCAATGAACAGTGGCGGAAATATCGTCCATACACTTAACTACCATTCACATGTCCTAGAGACGTGAAATCTCTTTAGGACCTTTCGTGCGAAGGGTCCTAAGATTGGTAGACGCCTTACTTTTGAGGATGAATGAGAGCAGTAACAAAAAGGCGAGCCTTTCGACCCGCCTTTAAATCTCTATTTAACCCCCTAACTTCCCTCAAACTCTCTCACATTGCTCGCGTTGGTCGATCTGTAGTTCCGTATAGTCTGTAGGTCTGTAACGATGTACCTTACGCTCCACGCTTCTCAATGATCTCTTTGGCAACGTTCCCTGGAACTTCCTGATACTCGTGGAATTCCATTGAGTAACTAGCGCGACCCTGAGTCATGGAACGAAGCGCTGTAGCGTAACCAAACATTTCAGCAAGTGGAACAATCGCGGCTACTGTCTTCACGTTTCCGCGCTCTCCCATTTCCTGAATTTGCGCACGCTTTGAATTCAAATCTCCAACAACTGTACCCAAGAACTCTTCAGGAGTAACAGCTTCAACTTTCATCATAGGCTCCAATAGTACTGGTCTTGCCTTCCTCGCCGCTTCCTTAAAAGCCATCGATCCAGCCATCTTAAACGCTGATTCATTCGAGTCCACTTCATGGTACGAGCCATCAAAAACTGTTGCTCTAATGTTGATTAGCGGATAACCAGCTATAACACCGCGGTCGAGCGATTCTTTTACACCCTTTCCAATGGCCGGAATGTATTCCTTTGGAATAGATCCACCTTTAATTTGATCGATAAACTCAAAGTTTGGACCATCCGGTTCTGTGATTGGTTCAACGCGCAACCAACAGTGACCATATTGTCCGCGTCCACCAGACTGCTTAACATACTTTCCTTCTCCCTCTGCAGTTTCACGAATAGTTTCGCGGTAGCTTACTTGAGGACGACCAACAGTGGCATCAACATTAAACTCGCGCTTCATGCGGTCAATAATAATTTCCAAATGAAGCTCACCCATTCCAGAAATAATTGTCTGTAATGTGTCTTCGTCGGTTCGAATTCGGAAAGTTGGGTCTTCTTCTGCAAGCTTTTGAAGCGCCATACCGAGTCTTTCCTGGTCAGCCTTTGTTTTTGGTTCAATTGCCTGTGAAATAACCGGCTCTGGGAAAGTAATTGATTCAAGAACTATTGGATCTGTTGGATCGCAAAGCGTATTTCCAGTTGTAGTATGTTTTAGCCCAACAGCTGCAGCAATTTCTCCAGCATAAACCTCGTTTACATCCTCTCGAGTATTTGCATGCATTCTAACAATTCGTGAAATTCTTTCTTTCTCGCCAGTAGATGTATTCAATACATAACTTCCGGCCTGGAGCGTTCCAGAATAAACTCTAAAGAAAGCAAGCTTTCCAACAAATGGATCAGTTGCAATTTTAAATGCAAGCGCTGAAAATGGAACTTCATCCTTTGCTTCGCGAATAATTTTTGTATCTTTATCTGCTGGATCAAAACCTTCAACTGGAGGCACGTCGAGCGGCGAAGGTAAATAGTCAACCATTGCGTCGAGTAAAAGCTGAACTCCCTTGTTCTTTAAAGCAGAACCAATAAGTACTGGAAAAATATCAAGTGAAATAGTGGCTTTGCGCAATATTCTCTTTAAATCATCAAATGCAATTTCAGCTCCAGCCAAATACTGTTCCATTGCACCTTCATCGTTCTCTACAATAGCCTCGATTAACTGCCCTCTCCATTTCTTTGCAGTAGCTGCGTATTCTTCTGGGATATCAATTTCTTCAACATCTTTACCAAGATCATCTCTGTACATAAATGCCTTCATGCGCAAAAGATCGATAATACCGATGAAGTTATCTTCGGTACCAATTGGAATCTGAATAGGATGTGCATTTTTTGTAAGTCTTGCGTGAATCGAATCTAAATCTTTGTAAAAATCTGCTCCAGTACGATCAAGCTTATTAATAAAGCAAATTCGTGGAACATGATATTTATCAGCCTGATGCCAAACAGTTTCAGACTGTGGCTCTACGCCAGCGACACCATCAAAAACAGTAACACCGCCATCAAGCACTCGAAGAGATCGCTCTACTTCAACAGTAAAGTCAACGTGCCCTGGGGTGTCAATAATATTTATTCTGTGGTCCTTCCAAAAACAGGTTGTAGCAGCAGATGTGATTGTGATTCCACGTTCACGTTCCTGTTCCATCCAGTCCATCTCAGCTTCACCTTCATGAACTTCACCAATTTTGTGTTTCTTGCCAGTATAGAACAAGATACGCTCGGTGGTAGTTGTTTTACCAGCGTCAATATGAGCAATAATTCCTGTGTTGCGAATATTACTTAATGGAAAGTCACGGGGCATACGGGGGAAAAATTTATTATCGAGTAGCCTTAGTTTATTAACGGTTTGCGAAATTTATTACCAGTATGCTAACGTTTATTAGCTGGCGACTTGTGTTTATTGCCTCGATCGGTACATCTGTATATCTGCACACGATCCGTACATCTTCGATCCCTTGCTATCAAAATGAGTAAATGCGATACCTGCCGCACGAAGCTCATTATCGTTTTGCGAAATGAGCGAAGGCGCGGTTGGCCTCTGCCATTCTCTGGACATCTAGCTTCTTCTTAATTGCGTCTCCTTCATTGTTAAATGCAGCAATGATTTCCACAGCTAGCTTTTGAGCCATTGGCTTACCCTTTTTTGATCTTGCTATTGTAATCATCCATTTGAGCGCAAGCGAATATCTACGTTCACCTCTTACAGGGATAGGGATTTGATAGTTTGCACCACCAACTCTTCGAGATTTAACCTCCATGCTTGGTGTTACGTTCTTAATTGCAGTTTCAAATACATCAACAGGATCTTGCTTGGTCTCAGCTGAAATTATATCGAATGCGTCATAAACAACGCGCTCTGCGGTAGATTTCTTGCCATCGTACATTAAATAGTTAGTAAGTTTCGCAAGCAAAACGTTACCGTATTTTACGTCAGGCTCTATTATTCTTTTCTGTGCTTGTTTTCCGCGCATATTTATTTAGCAATGTTTGCTTCATTAGACTCTTAGCTTCATTGGCTTCAACTGCGGTTCCCCGGCAAGCTATAAGCTAAAAGCTATCAGCTAGTTTATTTCTTTGGTTTCTTAGTTCCGTATTTGCTTCGACTCTGATTCCTGCCATCAATTCCAGTAGTGTCATATCGACCACGTACAATGTGGTAACGCACACCAGGAAGGTCTTTAACTCGTCCTCCACGAATCATAACGATTGAGTGCTCTTGGAGATTATGCCCTTCTCCTGGAATATAAGCGTTAACTTCTGTTCCATTTGATAGTCTTACACGAGCATACTTACGAAGCGCAGAGTTAGGCTTCTTTGGAGTCATGGTTGTAACCTTCACACAAACTCCACGCTTAAATGGAGCTCCTTTTCGGAGGGTTGTTCGCTTACGGTGCAGTGTGTCGAGTGTGTACTGCATTGCCGGTGATTTTGACTTCTTCGTCGAAGTCTTTCGACCCTTTCTTACAAGTTGGTTTATTGTTGGCATAGCTGTATCTGAATTCTGATATTTGAATATCCGAGTTTAAATAAAAATAGATGGCCGAAATGTACCATAGCCACTAAATTTCGTCAATATTTGGTTACTCACACAACTAAATCGGCAACACGGCTCCAATTTAGCAAAAAAGCCTTAAATTACAGGGGCTGGTAGCTTTGTTCATCCAAATATCAAACTGAATAGCAACAGGCAGTTCTCCCCTACTAATAAGTCACAAAGCATGTACGCTGGCCAGCTTACAAAAAAGAACACGTTAAAAGCCGGCGATATAATCGATATTAGTACCAAAACGATTAAAACCTGAGGTCCGTACGTCGCAATTGCGTTCCTGAACTTTTGATGCTTTGGTTTTACTAAAAGTGCATCAACTAGCTTTGAACCATCAAGCGGATGAACTGGAATAATATTAAAGAAAAGCAGGAACAAGTTAATAATAACAAGAAGCACTAGAAATACCGGGAGTAGCGTGGACGACGTAAGTAGATCGGTCATGGAAAGAATTCGGAGTGCAATTGCAGCAAGCGATGCCAAAATCAAATTCGCCAAAGGCCCGGCAAGCGCAATATAAACTGCATCAACTTTTGGATTCTTTAGATTGTATGGATTGAACGGAACCGGCTTTGCCCAACCAAACCCTAAAAGTATAAGCGGAATGAGTCCCATTGGATCAATGTGAGCGATTGGGTTCAATGTGAGCCGACCAGCGTTTGCTGCAGTTGGGTCACCCTTTAAGTGCCCCGCAAGCGCATGCGCAAATTCATGCACTGTGATCGACATAAAAATAACCACAATCCAAACAATCGCGATTGCCGGTGAGTTGTATAGTAGAGTTAAGAACATATTGCCAATATAATATATCAATTTAAGCTTTTTGACTACCCGTCAATCGATCTCCAACTCGACAAATCCCTCCCTAATAAATCCTCAACATAACGAATATCTTCTTCGAACTGTGGTAGCAATTCACTTCTCAATGCTCTATCCAATTCAGGCCTCGATTTACTAGCGCCAATCCTTCGAATCCTCTCCTTCAATTTTCCAAGAGGCCTTCTAATTGAAACTGGAAGATTACGCACAGCACCAGTAAAGCTTACCGCCTCCATTACACGTTGTAGCTTCCTAAATCGCGGAATATAGGCCTGATTAGACTCATGTTTAAAATCTAGCTTGATATCGGGATCGACATTTAAAAACTTACAAATTCTATTCATCTGCCCTTCCGTGTCTCTTCGAAGGTCTTCCGAAAGTAAAACCAAAATCTGCTCGCTCGGAAAAAGTTTAAAAAACCTTTCTAAATGAGTCTTGTAAGAACTAACATCTATGTAATACTGCAATCTTGGATGATTCTCGTGAACCATTTCTTTAAAACTAGGAAAATATTTCTTTTTAAAACCATACCTATTTTCATGCCAATATTCTGAAAAAACTCGCGCCACCGGATCACGAAGCAAAAAAATCAATTTTATATCTGGCATAAACTTGTAGAGCATTTCTGCTGAATCAGGAAAATATAAATATTGAACCGAGGCTTCGCCAATGGCTCTCTGTGTATCGTTTGGATTGAATTGAGACTTATACCAATCCCAACCTTTATAAAAAGTTCCAGACCCAAGAGGATCAACTCCGAACTCGTCTCCAATAAGTGATCCACGCTCAAACTCGCCTTTAAACTCTGAAAAAAATGTAATTTCTTTTGGATTTGAAACAAAAACTTCAGGATGCGAACTTAGATAATCTGCAAGCGAAGTTGTACCGCACTTGGGCGCGCCAGCAATAATAAAATTCGGTAATGCCATATTAATTACTAACTATAAAATGTGGATTTCTTAAATCTTCTTTATTGTACCTCATTCTCTCCAGACCCTCGACAGTCAGCACACTTCCCCCTGCCTCTTCAACAATAATCTGCGCTGCCGCAGTATCCCATTCCATAGTTGTGCCAAGACGAGGATAAACATCTGCCGCCCCTTCAGCAACTGCTAAAAACTTTCTGGTGCTGCCAAACTGTTTAATTTCAGGGCTGATATACTCTTCCATATACTTTACAGTTTCTTCGTTCATGTGATTTCGGGACGCTACAATCCTTACGTTTCCGTTAGGCTTTTCAGATACATGAATCATCTCAGTTTTTTCTCCTACTTCTAAAAACGCACCGCCTCCACTTACAGCGTAATACAATAAACCATGCGCTGGAACTAAAACTACACCAAGAATAGAAATCCCACTTTCAATAAGAGCAATATTAACAGTAAAGTCCCCAGTCCTTGCAATAAATTCCTTTGTGCCATCGATTGGATCAACTAGCCAAAAATCTTTCCATTCCTTTCGCTCATTGTAAGAAACGCTATCCCCTTCTTCGCTAAGAACTGGTAGCCCAGTTCGCGAAAGAATATCAAAAATTATTTCATGAGAGCGCCTATCCGCAATGGTTATTGGCGAATTGTCATCTTTTATTTCAACACCAAAGTTACTCGATAAATAAACATCCATTATTGAATCAGAAGCGACCTCTGCAGCTTCTTTTGCAATACTCAAATATTTTCCTAATTCATCGATCAACATATGAATGTATCATCCCTGCTGCCACAGTATTATTTGTCTCAGGGTCAATCAGAATAATGCTACCGGTTGATTTATTGTTCCTGTATGTATCAAAACACACTGGATCTTGTGTGATTATTCTAGCGCGAATAATGTCGTTCGCTACAACTTCTTTGGTATCCTGCATTCGACTCAAAGAATGAATGTCAACTTTGTAAATAACTTCCGATACCGCAGCCTTAGTCTCCTTGGATGTCTGACGAATTAAATATGATTTTTGGCGGTCAAATGGTTGGTCATCCAACCAGCACATCATAACATCAAACTGCGTGCCAACTTGTGGACGATTATTTATTCTTACAAGCATATCTCCACGCATAACTTGAATATCATCCTCAAGCTCAATTGCCACAGACATGCCTACAGAAGCCTCATTGAGTTGGCTCTTAGCAAGACTAATTTCTAAAATTCTCGATGTAATTCCGGACGGCAAAACCATTACTTCATCTCCTTTTCTTAAAGACCCGCTAGCTACTCTTCCAAGAATCATGTTCCGGTCATTTTGTGTAAATACCATTTGAATAGGAAATCTTGCATCAATATTATTTCCATCTCCAGAAATATGAATATTATCTAACAAATAACTAAGAGTTGGGCCGTCGTACCATGGCATATTAGCTGACCGAGTTACTACCCCATCTCCACAAAGCGCACTCATTGGAATAAAATGAATGTCATTTATGTCCAACTTGGAAGAAAATTCTCGGAAACTTTCAACAATATTATCAAATACTTTTTGATCATAGTTAGCCTTATCCATCTTGTTCACGCAAAGCACAAGGTGAGAAACTTGCAAAAGCGATGCAATGTAAGCGTGACGTTTTGTTTGTTCCTGAATCCCTTCTTGCGCGTCAATCAAAATCAAAGCAACATTTGCGGTTGAAGAACCAGTAAACATATTTCTGGTGTATTCAAAGTGTCCAGGGCAATCAGCAAGTATAAACTTGCGTCGTTCAGTTTCAAAATACCTATAGGCAACATCGATCGTTATTCTCTTTTCTTGTTCTGCGGCAAGCCCATCAGTAAAAAGCGAAAAATCTAAAGACTCAAAACCTCGCTCCTTACTGGCGCGTGTCACAGATTCCACCTGATCTTCATAAACCGAACCGGAATCAAATAGCAGGCGACCAATCAAGGTGCTCTTACCGTCGTCCACTGAACCGATTGTAACTAATCTAAGAAGCTCCTTATTCATATTAAAAATATCCAGCCCTTTTTCTATCTTCCATTGCCGAAGTAGACAACTTGTCATCAACTCTTGAACCACGTTCACTCTGCTTTGCAACCTCAAGCTCTGCAATTATCTCCTGAATGGTATTAGCTTTTGAACAAACAGCGCCAGTGCACGTTATATCGCCAACTGTTCTAAACCTTACAGTCATGATTTTTGATTCCTCACTCGTTTGCTTATCTAAAATACCTTCGTCTGCCAAAATCACACCATTACGGCTAAAACACTTTCGATTATGCGCAAAATATAACTCGGGAACAACTAGTCGTTCTTCCTGAATATATCGCCATACATCCAACTCGGTCCAATTGCTAATTGGAAATGCCCTAAAATGCTCGCCATCTTTGATTCTACCGTTAAATAAATTCCAAATTTCAGGTCGCTGATTGTTAGGTTGCCATCCACCGCCTACATCGCGATGAGAGAAAAATCGCTCTTTTGCACGCGCTTTTTCTTCGTCACGTCTGCCTCCACCTATTGCAGCATCGAATGTATTATCTGCGATTGCTCGCTTGAGGGCTATGCTTTGCAATGAGTTTCTGCTCGAATCCAAAGCCTCTTCGGCCACTCCAGTGTTGATAAGGTCCTGCACACTGCCAACTAATAGCTCAACGCCTAAGTTTCCAATCAAGGCGTCGCGAAACTCAATTGTTTCTTTAAAATTATGTCCTGTATCGATATGCAAAAACGGAAATGGAATTCCCCAAGGTGAAAATGCTTTTTTTGCAAGATGCGCGAGCACCGTGGAATCTTTCCCGCCAGAAAATAATAAAACCGGCCGCTTAAATTGCGCCGTTACTTCGCGAATAACATAAATCGCTTCTGATTCCAATTCTTGAAGATACGAAAAGCTCATGTCTGGCTTGTAATTGAATCGATTATTACATTAACACATTCCTCAATACTTTGCTCATGCGTCTTTACAATCACATCCGGATCTTCTGGAACCTCGTAAGGATCATTGATCCCGGTAAAATTACTGATCTCACCACTACGAACCTTTGCATAAAGGCCTTTTGGATCACGTGATTCACAAATATCAATTGGACAGTCAACGTGAACTTCAATAAATCTTTCGCTCCCTACACATTCGCGAGCACGCTCGCGGTCAGATCTGTACGGAGAAATAAACGCAGAAATTACAGTCACGCCAGAATCAATAAGAATGTGCGCAACTTCATATGCACGCCTAATATTTTCTGATCGATCCTCTTTTGAAAAACCTAAATCGCAATTAAGACCTTCGCGAAGCACATCTCCATCTAGAATTCGTGCATTAACTCCTGAATCCTTCAATCTCCGTTCAAGTAACTTTGCGATTGTTGATTTTCCAGAACCTGAAAAGCCAGTTAGCCAAATCACGAATCCACTATAATCCTGCGCAGGCTCGCCATCTTCCTTTTTGATTAACAATATTGGTTCCATATACATTACTACTTATAACATTGAACGAAGCCTCTGACAACCACAAATTATTCTATTTGCGCATTGACAGCTTTCCCCTCAACTCATACCATACACCTATATTATTGAAAATTATGCGCATTTTACAGATTTGTAAACTATACAATCCATGGATTGGTGGAGTGGAAGAAGTCGCAAAGAAGATTGCCGAAGGCGTTCACTCACTTGGCGGTGTTGAATCTATAGTATTATGTTGCCAGCCAAAGGGAAAGTACGATCAAACTAAAATAAATGAAATTCAAGTCAACAGAGCTGCAAGCCTTGGTATGCTCTGGGGCATGCCCATTTCTTTTGACTTTTTAAAACGATTCAGGAGGTTATCAAAAACAGTGGATGTCATCGATCTACACATTCCGTTCCCTCTTGCAGACTTGGCGGTTCTACTTACCAAACCTAACGCAAAACTAGTGGTTCACTACCATGCCGATATCGTACGTCAAAAAATTCTAAAGCCATTATTTGGGCCATTGATTCGTAACACCTTAAAACGTGCAGACTTCATAGTTGTCTCAAGCCCCAATCTAATTGAAAGCTCGAAATACTTAAAAAATTTCAAGGAAAAATGTAAGGTTATAAATTTTGGGCTTGATGTAAAAGAATATGCATGCGCTAATCCTGAACAAATCAATACACTGATTGCACGGTACGGGGATTTCACTCTTTTTGTAGGCCGTATGAGCTACTACAAGGGCGTGGACTTTCTAATCAACGCTATAAAAAGTACGTCTGGTAACCTAGTACTGGTGGGCACAGGACCAGAGGAGAGTAGAATGAAGAACTTGGTAAAAAAACTTGAGCTGAAAGATCGGGTTATTTTTCTAAAAAATCAATCAAACGCCGAGCTTATCAATCTATTCCACGCTGCACAAGTCATGGTTCTGCCTTCAATATATCGAAGTGAAGCTTTTGGATTGGTGCTACTAGAAGCAATGGCCTGTGGTACACCAGTTATATCAACAGAACTCGGAACAGGTACATCTTGGGTAAATAAGCATAATGAAACTGGAATTGTTGTACCTCCATCAAATGTTAGTGTGCTAGCAGATGCAATCAATCGCATCGCAAAGGACAAACAGCTTCGCCAACGTCTGGGTGAAGGAGCAAAAATGCGCGCAACATACGATTTTTCAATGAGCAATATGATTTTTAGCATAGCTAAATTGTATAATATACCTATAGCTGAATCTAAAATCGTATGATATTTAGAATTAGAAATTTCATACTCTTATCCGGAGATTTTGCAGTCTTATATTTGTCTTTAGCGCTAACCCTTCTCCTGCGTGGCGGAAGTGATTTTTTAGCTGAGTTTTGGACTCTTCACCTAATCCCATTTTCAATACTTAACCTAATTTGGATAGTTGTATTTTATATTCTTGATCTGTACTCAAGACATCACTTCCGACTAAGTGGCTATTTCTTGCAGAATTTTGTTACAGCCATGGCAATTAACACCGTTGCTACAGTAATATTTTTCTACCTGATCCCAGAATTTGGTGTAACACCAAAAACAAATCTTGCAATTTATTTAATTACTTTCTCGATTTTATTTCTAGCCTGGCGATATCTAGCAGGTGGCCTTTTAACTCACCCTGGAACAAAAAAATCAGTTATTTTTCTTCAGCCCGACCAAATGTCTATTACTCTAATCGATACTCTTTCAAAAAATCCAGCATCACTTTATAGAATCGAATCTGTAATTGAAGCCCTTCACAATAACGAAAATCCATACAATCTTGAAGCTATCGTAATGGAACGGAATGTAGACTTGCTAGTTGTAGGGAATGTTGCATTCCGTGCAGAGCATAAATCACTCTATCCGCTTCTCCTAAAAGGTGTTTCGGTAATAGACGCAACAACTTTCTGGGAATCGCACGCTCGTCAAATTCCAATTGATATTGTTGACACTGCTTGGGCAATTTCCAGTTTTAGTGAAATTCAAAAACGAGAATTTGAAATAATAAAACGCGTGGCTGACATTTTTATAAGCCTTGCACTCGGTATTATACTTTCTTGGCTATTTATTATAGTGGCTGTTTTTATAAAACTGACTAGTAAAGGACCAATTCTGTACTGCCAAACAAGGGCTGGAAAATCAGATCTTCCGTTTACGCTCTATAAATTTAGAACAATGGAAATTAACGCAGAGCAATCTGGGCCTCAGTGGTCAACTAAAAATGACCCAAGAGTAACTAAGTTTGGACGTATTCTTCGCCACTCGCATCTAGACGAACTTCCTCAACTTTGGAATATTCTAAAAGGCGATATGTCATTTATTGGGCCTCGACCAGAACGCCCAAACTTTGTTAAAATACTTGAAGAAAATGTTCCATTCTATTCCTTACGGCATCTTGTAAAACCCGGAATAACCGGCTGGGCACAAATAAATTACCGTTACGGCGCAAGTATTGAAGACTCAAAACGCAAACTGGCCTACGATTTATATTACATAAAACACAGAACATTATTTCTTGACCTAAAAATTTCACTAAAAACTTTAGCAATGCTTTTCCGTGGCGAAGGGCGATAACTACACTAAAATATGAACGCACAGAAATTTGAACGCTTGCTACTTACCGTTATTACCATCTCAGCTGTGATTGCGCTTTTTACGCCGTTTATTGTTTCGCACTACTTTCATCAGCCATATACCTTTCCTCAATTTATAGTGTTTCAAATATTGGTACTGTTAATGCTCACCGCCTGGATTTTGCTCGCTATCGCTGACTCAAAATACAGACCAAACTGGAAAAATCCTGTACTAATCGGTGTTTCAATATTTATCATTTCACTTTTAATCACCCTACCCTTTAGCATCGATCCATACAGATCGTTTTGGTCAGATTATAGAATGATGGGTGTTCTGAATTATCTGTATTACTTTTCATGGTTTTTAGTGCTTTCAAATACGTTTAAAACTTGGGTGCAATGGAAAAAACTTCTAATGATTGCAAATGGTGTTGCGCTAGCGGTTTCAGCAGTAGGAATTGCAGAGATTGATGGTGTTTTTGAAAAAGTAAGAATTATTGCAACCTTAGGAAACCCGCTATACGTTGCGTCTTATCTTCTTCTTGGAATTGGCATTGCATTTTTACTTTGGATTAAAGAATCAAACAAAAATTTAAAACTTTTCTTTTTATTTTCTATTTTTGTAAACTTGTCAGCCCTTTTGCTCACTTCAAGCCGTGGACCACTTCTCGCATTAGTGACGTCAACGGTTGTTGGAATCATTCTATTCACTGCAACGTCGGGCATAAAAAAGAAGAAAAAAGTTGTGCTTGCGAGCATTTTAACAGCTTCAATATTGCTATGTTCACTTTCTGTAGCATGGCTTAGATCGCCTTCCGGAACAGAATGGGGTAAAAATTCATTACCTTTCGTTGTATCTAGAATTGTATATTCTGATTTGGGTTCTGACAGACTAGACATTTGGAGCATTGCATTGCAGGCCTACAAAGAACATCCAGTTGCCGGATGGGGCCTAGAAAGCTTTAGTGTGGCGTTTAATAAATATTTCGACCCAGCGGTACAAACTCATCTACTTGAACCTTGGTACGACCGTGTACATAACCAATATCTCGATCTTCTATACGGAGCCGGTGCAATTGGACTTTTGGGCTACTTAAGTATTTGGATTGGAGCTTTTTATGCGCTTCATAGAAAACTAAAAGAATCTTCAGGTGGAAAGGATCGATATCTTTACTTTGGGCTATTCTTGATTTTTATAGCTCACATGATCCAAATGATATTTACATTTGATACCGGTAGCGACACGCTTCTAATATTTTTCTTGCTGGCGCTTGCTACTTCTGCTACTTCTATAAAAGAAAAACAAACTGCCACTAAACTTCCTTATGCTCCAAAATTTAGCTACATGGCGGCTGGGCCATTGATTGCTCTAATGTTTACCGGTCAATATTTTGGGAATATTCTTCCAGCCTCAAAAGTAATTCAAAAAATTCGTGCCTACAATACGGTTAACTCTGATCACGTACTTGCACTTGAATATTATAAAGATTCACTGGAACCATATACTTTTCTGTCTGACGAAATGCGACGACGCATGGTGAGCGAATTAATCCCATGGGGTGACGACGCATCTATTACATCTCCGGAACTTGAGCAGTTAATGAAGTTTGCGTCAGAAGAAATGGTAATGTCGGCAGAGCGGAATGATTACGATTTTACTACACAACTCTGGACTGCAAAAATTCTACGACTACTCAGCGAATACGAGCCTGAGGCATTGGTTACAGCAGAAGAAATTATGTTTAAAGCACTAGAATTAGCTCCAAATCGTGCCGATGGATATGAAGAGCTTGGAGAAATCTCACTAGCACGTGGAAACCTTGACGCTTCAGTTTATTGGTTTGCCGAGGCTTACTCGCGCGCTCAACAAAACAATCTTATTCTTGGGTCACTAAGAATGCGGTTTGCTGAGCTGAATGCGGCAAGGCAAGATTTTGATCAAGCCTTTGCACAACTTGATCTTGCCAAACAGGCAGGCTACGCAATCTATTCCGATACTAGAATAGCAATTAGATTAGCTAACTCATACGCGGAAGGTATGGATATGGATCGAGCAGTAAGCTATGTAGATCGTGTATGGGCAACCTACCCAACAAATGCAGAGGTTATCCGTGCTCGGGCAATAATTAATTACTATGCAGATAACCAAATAGTAGCAGAAGCAATGCTAAATGATTTAGCAAATATCGATGCTGATCTAGCAAAAGAAACTAGAATCGAACTTGGAATTGAGTAATATGTCGGATCGGTTCTGCCAGGCTAGGATTTGTTTGATCCATTTAATAAGTAGAAAGTTACCATTTCGACGAGTCTGTAGGTCGCAAGGAGAAATCTTTCGGAGATCTCAGCGAACTGCGAAAGATCTCTCGTCGTGGATCGCAAGCTCCTCTAGATGGTGGGGTTCGAAAGATCTCTCACCCGACAGCAGAAAGTAAAGTCGGGTTCGAGATGGTAGAGAGCAAGA
>JAUYIW010000068.1 GCA_030688135.1 Candidatus Uhrbacteria bacterium
CATAGACTTCCTGACCAAGTCAATCCGTTCGAGGATTGGCAAGTGGCACCAAAAAGTCTGGGTGGCAAATGCGTACTTTGCATTCCCACCCGCTCTTATAATCCCCGTCTACAACAATAGGCGGAAGATCAAGAGAGTTGCAAGAAAGCTCCTACGCTAAGAAATCCCGTCCCCGACCGAGTCTAAAAAATTTGTTCGGGGCTAACCAAAAACATCGCATCCTAGGACGCGGTGTTTTTGTATTAGTCTGATTTACAAACTCCCAATAGTTTTTCACACGATTGAAAAAACTAAAAATTATTGAGTACGCTGTAAATTACAGGACCAAATGATTCGTAATGCTTTATATAAGAACTGCGCTCTAGTACGTCACGCATTTCACGAGAAAGTATACCCTTGCCTGTGCCGGTAACTATTTGCACAACCTTATCGCCAGCCATAAATTGTGAATCCAAAAATTTATCAAGCACTGCCCTTGCTTCATTTACATCAAGGCTATGCAGATCGACTGTTGGAGTATCAGGATTCTCTTGAGCAACCAAGATTAATGTATCAAGCAACTCTGAGCGTTCACTGTTCTCCTTGTGCGTCATATAAAAATGTTAGATTACAACTTAATATTACGCGTATCTTGATCCACGAATTCAAACTCAATTTTATGAGTTGAATTAATGCCATCGCCTGACTTCCCCTTAAAAATAGATAAATCAAATATGTCCGGCCATTCAATAAATACAACGGTATCGTCTCGCTTATATTCGTCTAATCCAAGCGATTGAAGTTGCGATGGATCGGTAAACCTGTATAAATCCAGATGAACTATTTTTTTTATAGCTTTATGATTAACCGGATATTCATTCATTATTGTGAACGTAGGGCTCTTTACTCGAACAGACGACCCAAGAGCTTCCGCTACGCCTCTAACAAAAGTAGTTTTGCCACTTCCAAGATCGCCAACCAATTCTACGACTTCCCCACCCTTTAGTTGTAATGCGAAATCAGCAGCCAGCTTGCGAGTTTCGTCATCAGATTTCGTTATGTGCATTTTCATACGATATCGAGATTCGGATCCACAGCCAATGTGAGCGGATCGGCAAAATTCTTTTCATCTTGCGCGCGAAAAAATCCTGCAACCGCGATCATTGCGGCGTTGTCCATTGAATATTTAAATTGAGGCACAAACACCGGTAAGTTAAACTCTTTTTTTGCAGTGCTGATTAACCTCTCGCGAAGCTCTTTATTTGCGGCAACGCCTCCTGCCAGCACTATAGAAGTAGGCTTGAATTTCTCTGCCGCGCGCATTGTCTTTCTAACTAAAACATCAACAACGGCCTCCTGAAATGATGCTGCAATATCCGCCTGCACTTTATTCGTGTCCGCGTGAGCGTCAACTCCACTTAGATCCATCTTCCCGGCATCAGCCAGCTTTCGCAAAGTATATAAAACCGATGTCTTTAAACCGGAAAAACTAAAATCAAAATTAGGCTTATCCAATAAACCTCGTGGAAAATCAAAAGCTTCTTTATTTCCATTTTCCGCGAGCTTTGAAATTGCAGGACCGCCCGGATAACCAAGCCCAAGCATTTTTGCAACCTTATCAAAAGCCTCCCCTGCCGCGTCATCAAGCGTTTCTCCAATTCGCTCAAAATCACCATGGGCTTTCATTAGAATAAGTTCAGAATGACCGCCGGAAACCAATAAACATAATGCTGGGAATTCCGGACATACAATTTTAGACTTACTATTCTCACCATCTAAAATCCAGTTAGCGTATATGTGGCCTTCCAAATGATTCACAGCAACAAGCGGTTTATGCCACATCCAAGCTAAAGTTTTTGCTACCTCAACGCCAACACGAAGCGCCGGAGCTAGCCCTGGACCGGCAGTAACCGCAATCGCATCAATACCAAAGCCGTCGCTTGGAACCTCTCCTTTCAACATTGGAAAAATAGCCTCTAAATGTTTCCTTGCGGCAACTTCAGGCACAACTCCGCCGTATTTCTCGTGAGTCTGTATTTGGCTTAGAACAACCGAATTTTCAACAGATACACCTGAATCAAACGAACTTGAATCGCCTGACACTAAAGAAATTGCCGTTTCGTCACAGCTTGTTTCAATTCCAAGTATTTTCATAGTGAATATGATACCCTAATTGACGATTTAGTACGATTAGCATAAACTTATGCTAAATAGTACGGAGACCGTTCTAATACTCTATTTTTCCATCTCGAAGGAGTCTTCGGCTGAGAGATCTTTCGTGCTTCCTAAGGATTTCTCGTTGGCCGATTTAACAGACCTCCTCGAAATGGTAAGATTTTCAGTATTAGAACTGTCTCAGTACACTCTATTGACAATAGTTAAGTAATTTGCTACCTTATTACGTTATCGTATGACTTTAGAAAAAAACATACCGGAGCATGTTAAAGAATTTTTCTATACAGGGCAAGAACAACGATCCCCGGAAACAGAAAGAGGAGAAGGACGTTTGTACGATACCACGCTTTCGCTCTTTATTCAGAACATGCAAGAACGCATAGAGTTTATATCCCCGGACAAGTGGGAGAGTATGGAGAAACTGACTGCCTCCATAGACAAAGCCGCTCGAGGTTATGTTTACTCAAGAGTGGAACATATAAGACAAGCAAAAAAACTTCGATCGGGCGGGAATATGAGTGGAATGACTCAAGTAGTAGAGGAGCTCGACAAATCTCGAAGAAATGCCCACAACGCGCTCATTGACATCATCACGGCGGTAGCACGCAATATTATTGGCGCTACACTAGATGACGCCGGTCCACTGGACGACGCACTGGTCGTTCTTGTCGATAAACCGTCTCCCCACTTCAGGGATAATGTTGCTGGTGCTGCGATTGACTACATATGGCAACAGCTGGACGCACTCGAGTGGCAACATATACACGGTCAATCTAAATAAACCCTTAACCAGAGGTGCGCTATGTTTGATCTCTCTACGATAACCAATCAGGATGCCGTAGGATTGGTGCACGATTACGCGCTGGAAATTTCCGGCATAGCGATCGATGCGCTTCAAGACGAAACAAAGGTTTCTAAAATTGGACAGGCAATCGAACGCTTCAGAGACACTGGAAGGTCACATCCTCCGATCTCATCGCTACTGGCGCTCGACGATCGGGCTTTGTATAGAGAGTTGATACGTATAGGTCACAACCTCACGGTTCACTCCTAACAGTCACACTGCCCCACTTGTGGGGCTTTTACTTTTATACTAAGCTTTAAAAAAAGTAATTAAATATATATGCAATTCCTATCAGCGCCCCTAGTCATCATTCTTATAATCATTCTAATTAGCATTCGGCAGATCAATCAATATCAGCGAGGAGTTAAATTTCAACTTGGAAAATATACTAAAACTTTAGAACCTGGTTGGAGGCTGGTGGTGCCTGTTTTACAATCAATGAAAAAAGTAGATATTCGAGTTAAGGCCGTTGACGTACCGGACCAAGAAGCAATAACAAAAGATAATATTTCAGCACGAATCAATGCGGTAATTTACTATAAAGTTAAAGATGCCGCAAAGGCAATTATAGAAGTGGAGTATGTGCACCATGCTGTAAGTCAATTAGCACAAACTACAATGCGTAATGTTGTAGGAGAAATGGATCTGGACGAATTACTATCTAATCGTGAATCGGCGAGCAAAAGAATTAAGGATATTGTTGACTCTCTTACCGACCCTTGGGGAATTGCAGTAGATAATGTTGAGCTAAAAGACATTACGCTACCTGAAGATATGAAGCGTACTATTGCAAAACAAGCAGAAGCTGAACGCGAACGTAGGGCTGTGGTGATTAAAGCGGAAGGAGAAGTTCAGGCAGCGGAAAATCTAAAGATAGCGGCAGACATGCTAGCTTCCTCACCGGGAGCGCTACATCTTAGAACGCTATCTACATTGAACGATCTTTCGAGCGACCAATCAAACACGGTTATCTTTGCCGTACCACTCGAAGTTCTGCGAGCATTTGATAAATTCGCAGGTGGAGGTGAGAAATAATCCACAGTCATATCTTGACATATACTGATTTTTAGTGTGGTACAATATTAGTGGACGTTATTAATTCTACTCCCCGTCAATACTAATATGAGTAAAGAAGGTACAAATAAAGAAATCGTACATTTATTGTGCGAGGGGTTTAAAAATGCTGAAGTCGCTAGAGAAGATATCCGTAATGCAATGCAGGAGGGTTTCAAGAGTGCTGAAGTCGCTCGAGAAGATATCCTTGAAACAATAAACGCATTTGCTACACACACGGAAACTGAAATCGGCGGGGTAAAACATAGTATAGGTGGACTCAAGTCTGAAATAGAAACAATGAATAAACGGCTTAATCGGGTTGAGGCGCTAATGGTAACCAAAGACTATCTCGATGAAAAGCTGTGGAACCTTAAGGGCGATATGGTTTCTATGATGCGACGCGAAGTCGGACACCACGAAGCAAAATTTCACACGGTTTAGCATTACAAATCACATAAAATAAAACAGACCGCCTTGTGCGATCTGTTTTATTTACGCCTAAATAATTTGGTAAGCTTAATTATTCTACTACGTCGTCCTCTCGGATCATACGCAATTTGGGTGGAGGACTCGTCCAATCTGCCAGGTTAGAATTTGTTTGATCCATTTAATAAGTAGAAAGTTACCATTTCGACGAGTCTGTAGGTCGCGAGGAGAAATCTTTCGGAGATCTCAGCGAACTGCGAAAGATCTCTCGTCGTGGATCGCAAGCTCCTCTAGATGGTGGGGTTCGAAAGATCTCTCACCCGACAGCAGAAAGTAAAGTCGGGTTCGAGATGGTAGAGAGCAAGA
>JAUYIW010000069.1 GCA_030688135.1 Candidatus Uhrbacteria bacterium
CCGGTGCCAAGTAAAAGATATTTAGGAGTATCTGCCAGCATTGTTACGGTTTCACTCCATTGCGAAATTCGAACCTGCCCAGAATAGTCTTGAAGAAATATTTTCGAACGGACGGACGGAACAGCAAGGGTTAGTAAGATGATGATTGCAAGCGCTTCGAGTGCGACGCGTTTTTTTGTTTTAGTTCCAGCGCTTGAGAACATCAACGTTAGAATTAGCGCCACAGGAATTGCAACAAACGCTGCTTCGGTTTGCGCTAGGATTATGGCGATCGACCCAAGTAGCGCGGTGATGATAGCGATAACTACTCCCCACCCCTCTCTGGCCATAACACCCCTCAATCTCCCCTTGGGAATGGGGGAGGTCAATAGTACGGCGCAGGCGCTGATTATCGGCGCTAAGAATAATCCGAGCGCGTTAGGGTAGTCAAAAAATCCTGTAACTCGTAGTTCAATATCCCAAGGAGTTGGGATGCCAAGTCCTGTGTAGTATTGGAATATTGCAAAACAACTGACTATGATTCCGGAAATTGCGAGCGCTTTCATGGCGCGCATCCAGTCGGATTTTTCAAACAAATCTCGTAGCATTACAAAAACAAGTACAGGCTCGATAAAATATGCTTTCCAAATTCCAAGCGCATCATACAGGTGAGGGGCAATGGCTGTTGAGATAGTTGATGCCGCGAGTAGCAAAAGCATTGGTCTAAACCATGGGCCAAAGTCTCTAGGGCGAACCTTCCCACCTTTATGTTTGATTAGCCACACTGCAACACAAATCAAGATTAAAACCTCAAGCGCTGTAGTTGGAAGTCCTAATATTGAAAATCGTAAAAGATAAATTGGCAAAAGTCCTGCGAGTAAAACCAAAGCAACTCTAATATCCCGCCAGGCAAGAACGGCGTAGAGGAGAAAGACGAGTAATAGGATTGCGAAGTGCATAATTCGAGACGATAACAGTAACTATCACTATAACTTTGGATTTCTGAAATTTCGAGATTACCGGATTCCCAAGTCATGATTATAGTTATTTTTATGGTTCTGCATTCAGGTCACGGCTGGGAAATCGGTGGTTTCTCTGGCAAAAACAGCGTCATGATTTGATTGATTTTTGGCCCGCCGAAAGCACCGAGCGCAACAAAGTATACGATGCTACCAATTAAGACATTTAAAAGTACGTTTATAGGTGGAATCATAATCAGCGCAAATGCCATTACAATACTTGCAACCACAGCTTGAGCTACAACTTTAAATTGCGGGAAGTAGCCACTTACCTTTACCACAACCGTAAATGTAAGAAGTCCGATTATTGTTTCTGAAATCAAGGTCCACCATGCCGCTGCCCACATACCATACGTTGGGATAAAAATGAGGTAACCGGCAACGGTGATGACCGCAACTACAAAGTAGCCCCATGTCATAATTCGTTGCTTGTTAATGGCTACAATGGTATGTCCGAATAACGATCCAAAGAAAACAATAGAAGCAGCCGGGCCAAGAATGGCAAGTACATGTCCTGATTCACTAAACTCTGGGCCAGCGATTAGCTCCATAAGCGGTACACCTACAATAATCGATCCTAGAGCGAGCGGGATTGCAACGACTGCAAAGAAGTTAAAGGCATCTTGTAATTGTTTTTTGAATTTTTCGTGTGAGTGGCTAGTCCAGGCGGCGATAAGAAGAGGGAGCGCGAGACCCATAAACATAACAGGGATAGCGGTCATAACATCGACTACTTTATAGGCTGCTCCATAAAGACCAATTTCAGCGTCAGGGCGAAAGAGCGACAGGAACACAATGTCTCCGCGTAAGTAGATTAGGTTAAAGAAGATTGAAGCTCCAATAGGCCAGCTTCGCACAATGATTTTGCGCCAGGTTGCAAAATTTATTTGTGGGCGAAGACGAACGTGACGTCCTGCAAAAACTAAAATCGTAATTAACTGCAGGGCGTTTCCTATTACAAGGATCCATACAATCCCAATAAGTCCGAGTCCAAACATTGGGGCAAGAATTGCGCCTACTAAAACCAGCGCTCGATTTACAAGTTCTGCTAATACAAACCGCCCGATCATTAAGCGCTTTTGGAAAACTCCGATCATCATTTGCGACGTTGTGCCAAATAGGTATGAAAATGCACCTACTGCAATGGCAACTTGAACGATGTGATCGTAGGGAAGCCAGAGCGCGGCAATAGGAGCGAGTGCTAAAAAGAGTACGGCAGAAATCACGCGGAGGGTAAGAAGACTTCCAAGGATTTGTTCTTCTTTGGCTTCATGCTCAGAAATCATTTGCGTAGTAGTGAGCGTAAGTCCAAAATCAACAATAACGGCGAATACTGAAGTAAAGGCAAGCACGGTTGTGAGCTGTCCGTATCCGTCTACACCAAGGTATCGGGTAAGTGCAGCAACGGTAAAGATTCCAAAAATCGCTGCAAGAAGTTTTCCTACAACTTGGAGGGCTGTATTTTGAGCCAATGCTCTTTTTTCGCTTGGCATAAATTAGAAACGTTACATCGCCTCTAGTGTACGCTTTAGTGAGCGTTTTATCAATCGATATGCGTTAAAATAGCGAAATTGACTAAGTAAATAGCGAGGCGTATAATCAATATATAAAATGAATATATATCATGACAAATTATAACAATATTTTCCGACAAAATACTTTGAGGGCAATATGGGGGTTGGCCATTTTCTCTCTGGTTGTCGGTTATTTTATTTCTCCAATCAATGTTGAGGCGGCCGGTAGTTATGAAGCGTTAATAGTTTCAATGTCAGGCAGTGGAACTTTAAATATGGAGCCTGGCGAAGTAAAAGAAGTCAGCCTTGAGTTTTTAAATACCGGTACTCGCACTTGGTACAACGACGGAGCAGGTTATATTTCGGCCTATACTTATGGCCCAAAGTATCGCAGTAGCGTTTTTGATTCCGGCACATGGCTTTGGGGAGATCATTTAAAGAGAATCCGAGAGTCTGAGGTTTTGCCAGGCGAAACTGCAAGTATAGCATTTGAGTTACGCGCCCCAAAAACCGAAGGCTACTACGAGGAAACGTTTCACTTAGCAGCTGAAGAAATTGCATGGGTAAGCGGTGGTGAGTTTACTATAAAGATTAATGTTGACGATACTCCTGCCATTGTAGATTCTATTGTGAGTGAAGACAGTAGCAACACCGATGGTTATAGTGCGGAAGTATCTGTTAGGTCAGCGAATAAAATTAAAGCAACAGCAGAAAGAACCATTTCTTTTACGGTAGGATTTAAAAATACTGGTTCTAAAACTTGGACTAACTATGGTCTTGTAGCGCCAGAGGTCATGATAGCCTCTACTGCTACTGCTTCAGACTTTTCACATCCATCATGGACTGGCACCAAGCTAGCTTATAATGATTCAACAACTGTAGCAGTGGGCGGAATTGCAATAATGAGTTTTGCTATGAAGGCTCCTAGCATAAATGGTGCTCACACTGCACGCTTTCAGTTGACTGCCAATGGCGTGGAAGTGCCTGGCGCAATATTGGAAATACCAGTCGAGGTTACTGGTGGGTCACAAGCTGTGGTAAGCGCCGAGGTGCGCGAAGATGTTGATGTAGCTAACTTGGTCGACGAACCTGTTATACGCGTTGGGTTGATAATTGTTGACGAAGAAACCGACGACAAAGTAGTGATTACATCTGACTATAGCGATTTTGTTCTTCGGGACACCGAGGGAAATCTATTGGGTGAGTTTAAGGTTGGAGATGAAATCACGGCCTATTACAGTGGTGGAGTTTATTATTTTGAACGCGGACGTGGAACAGAAAAGTCGAGCTATGGTTTACGTTTTGAACCAACCGAAGAAAATGCGGTTATGAAGATTGCTAACTTTGATCGCAGAGTTACAAGGAACGCCGGTTATGCTGACAATGAGTTTAGAGGGATTTTAGAACTTCGATACAACGAGTATAAAGATCACACATGGGTGATTGAAGAAGTACCTATCGAGTATTATCTTCGTGGCCTTGCAGAAACATCAAATGTATCTCCAATTGAATATCAAAAGGCTCTGGTCACTGCAGCAAGAACATACGCATTTTATCATTGGACCCGTAATACTAAACGTGCCCGTGAGTATATGCACGTAACGTCATATTCTGAAGACCAGGTTTATAAGGGTTATGGACAGGAAGTTCGAGCTCCAAAAATTACGCAGGCGGTTAGCGAGACTTATGGCACAGTTGTTACATACAATGGCGAGCTTGCTATAACCCCGTACTTCTCACGTTCAGACGGCCGAACTCGCGATTGGTCAGAAGTTTGGTACGGCACAGTCGATTGGCTAAAGTCAGTTGATGTTCCATGCGACGACGGAAAGACTCTTTGGGGGCATGGTGTTGGTATGAGCGCTAGCGGAGCGCTTTGCATGGCTAACCAAGGTGACACATGGGACGAAATTTTGAAGCATTTTTACACTGGAATCGATCTTGAAAAGCGGTGGAAGGAATAGTTTAAAGTCCGAAGGTCAAAAAGTCTTAAGTCTATAAATCAAGAGACGGGCATTGTGCTCGTCTTTTTGTTATACTATAAATATGACAAAACAACTTCTTATATTCTTCTTACTTTTACTTGTTCCGAATATTGCTTTCGGCGCTAGCGATGATTTGCTTGATGTATTTTCTACTCGGCCAGACCTTCAGGCTGCGTTTGATGCGGAAACTCTGCAAGCAATTCCAGGCACTGCTGCAGGTTTTTTAATTGATCTTGAAGATTGGGCGAGTCAGTATGGTTGGCAGACTTACGCCGAGCTTGTTGATTACGCTCCAGTGGTTGCTCCAGCTAATCCGAGTATTCACACCTATCCTGAACCACAAATTAGGTCTCTACACTACGTTGTGATGGACGATGCGTCTGGTCAAATCCTTGCAGCTAAAGATGCTGCTGCTGAATGGCCGATCGCTTCTCTTACCAAGCTTGTTACTACTAAAACCGCGCTTGATTACGGACTCGATGTTGGTGGCAAAGGCACAGTTTTGAATATCGATAACGTAGGGGGCGCTCGTCTTATGGTGGACGACGGAACATTGTTTACTATTCGTGATTTGCTCTACGCCACTCTTGTTGGATCGGCCAATAATGCTGCAAATGCAATTGCCAGGCTTACAGGTTATGGTCAGGAAACATTTATGGGGTACATGAACGCTTTTGCAACTTCTCTCAATTTATCGCATACATATTTTGTTGACCCAACCGGAATTGAACTTGGAAATATCTCTACAGCTCGTGAAGTAGCATATTTAGCACACGAGGTTTTTGAGCAAGATAATATTCGTCGCATGGTTGGTACATCGCGCATTCATATTGAGGCTTTGAATGACACAAGCTATATTCGAGACATTAAAAATACCAACTGGCTTTTATACGATCCAGCATATGATGAGGTTTATGTTACGGCAGGGAAAACCGGGTATTTAGATGAGTCTGGGTGGAATCTTGTTGTACGAATGCATCCTATGGGAGAGAGTGAAGATAAATCAGTGCTCATTGTACTTCTTGGTTCAGAGGGTCGACGTGAAAGTTTTGATGATGCTCATACTCTTGCTGATTGGGCGTGGAATAATTTTGATTGGAATCGAGAGTAAGATTTTGAGATCTTGTTTGAGATAAAAAATGGGCCTTCGTGGCCTGTTTTTGATATGTAGGGGCGGGGTTTCCACGCCCTCTTGAACCTTATAAAATCTTTGGTAATTTTTTGTTCAAATCTGTGGCACCCTAATTCTGTGTTAATCTGTGGTAAAAAAAGAGCCCTGCTCGAATCCGCCAGAATTCGAGCAGGGCTAGAAAAGGAGTCCTCCACGCACCTCACCAGGTGCAACTCCCACAAGGTCGCCCACCAAGTCGACCCGAAGAGAGGATAGCATACCAACGAAATATGTCAAGAAAAAGCCCTCTTTGGGCTTTTTGAAATCTTTACTAAACGCTAATTTCTAAGTTTTTACAGGGTAGTTTCAGAATGATTTTGGTCAGAGGATTGCCCGGAAGCATCACCATGCCTGCGTTTGTCATCGTTTATAAGCCCAGTAATCACTTGTTTTACTCCTTCAGGATTATGAATCTGTTTAAAATTGAATCGTTCTTTAGCTCCTGCGGTTTGAATATAGACTTGCCCAAAATTTAAAAACATTGAAAGTATTCCTTTCCTTTCTGCCGTAACATCTTGAATTTGATTTAGATGAAGTTCAGAAATAGTACGTGTGAACAGTCCTCTTTGTTCAATATTTATTATGCGTTCTGTTGTTACGATCCAGGTGTCTAAGTAGTAATCGGTAAATTGCGTGATTATAATAACAAGTACAAACAAGAGATAAACTGAAAAAAGTAAATATGTCACTGGGCCCCAAAAAATATCAGAAAGAGGGTCAATCTCTGCAAAGGTTAAAAATTTCATTGAAATAAATGGAATCACAACAAGCGTTAAAAGGTAGCCAAGAATTTCTGCTACGATTAGCCAGTGTCTGCGTAAGAAGAGCTTTGTAACTTCTCCTCTTTGTTGATTTGGAAGATTTTTTAGGTTAATCATAAAGAGGTTGCTACAGGGAGCTTGGACTAATTCTTTGCAAAATAATGTCAGTAATTTGAGATATTTGAATGCTTTCCCCCCAATCTATTGTTATTAAAAGTGACGCTGATATTAAAAGCACAAGTAAAAAACTTAGCGTATAGACAGCAAGTACAATTGATGTTTTTCCGTTTTGTAATCCAAAGTGTGAAATATCGAACAGATTAAAAAATAAAAACAAAAAAGCTAGCGCAACAAGCGCGAAGTAGGCAATTAGTAAGTACCAAAGTGGGATCATGTGAATCGGTTACGAGGGTTCATTATCGATCTCGGATGTTTATAGTAAGCAAGCCATATCGGCCACTCCAGATTTTCGATCGGTATATCGGTAGCTATTGGGACATCGGTAGGTCTCCGGTTTGTCGATTGAGTCCAAGATGTTCACGAGCTCGCTTGGTGGCCATTCTACCGCGAGGTGTTCGTTCAATAAAACCAAGTTGCAAAAGAAACGGTTCGTAAATTTCCTCTATCGTAGAGGCTTCTTGCTGTGTTGCTGCTGCAAGTGTTGTGAGCCCTACAGGACCGCCGTTAAATAAGTCTACGATTGCTGTTAATACTAGCCTGTCGGTAGCGTCGAGCCCCAGGGGATCGATTGCCAGCATATCAAGCGCAGCATTTGCAATGTCTGAATCAAGTGTTCCGTCATGCCTAACTTGCGCATAGTCGCGAACACGTTTCAGAAGTCGATTTGCGATTCGTGGAGTTCTGCGGGATCGTGTTGCAATGGTGGAGCTAGTGTTATCGTCAATTGGGATGTTTAGAATTTGAGCACTTCGTTTGATGATTTGTCCGATTTCATCTTCGTTGTAAAAGTTTAAGTGGTATGTTACTCCAAAGCGATCACGAAGAGGGGACGACAATAGCGAGAGTCTTGTTGTAGCTCCAATTATTGTGAATGGTTCAAGCCCAAGTCGTAGAGTCCTAGCAGATGGTCCTTTTCCAACTACCAGGTCGAGAGCGAAATCTTCCATGGCTGGGTATAGCACTTCTTCGATTGTTCGATTCATTCTGTGTATTTCATCGATGAAAAGAACGTCACCACGTTGAAGGTTTGAAAGGATTGCGGCAAGGTCGCCAACGTGCTCAAGCGCTGGTCCGCTTGTAATTCGGACTTGAGCGTTCATTTCGTTTGCTATTATATGTGACAGAGTGGTTTTACCAAGGCCGGGGTTACCGTAAAGCAACACGTGGTCGAGCGGTTCTTCTCGTCCTTTAGCGGCATCAATCAAAATTTGAAGGTTCGCTTTTAAATCTGCCTGACCAATAAACTCATCGAGTCCCCGTGGTCGCAGAGTTACTTCGAGCCCCTTGTCTTCCTCCCTTTCTGTTTTTTTAACCACCCGTTCTACGGGTTTTTCCTCCATTTCATTCGATTCAATCATACTATGCTCATTATACACTGCTAGTTGACAAATGCCCATATTTTAGGTATATTCACGCTGGACATTATCTATTGATTCATAAATTATGCCGCGGTGGTGGAATTGGCAGACACGAGGGACTTACTCGGCACCACATTGGGTGCCGAGTACCCAGAACCCTACGTGGTTCTGGGTAAGATCACTATTCAATATGTTCTATGTATATGTATTAGATAGCAATAAAGATGGTAAGCTATATATCGGTCGGACAGACGATTTACGCAGAAGGCTAAATGAGCATAACTTAGGAAAAGTGGCATCAACTAGACATAGGCGACCATTTAAGTTATGTTTTTATGAATCCTTTATAGATAAGCGTGATTCAATTAGGCGTGAGAGATACTTTAAAACTAGTAAAGGAAGGTCTAGTTTAGGGCAGATCATACGATATTCTATTGATTCGTAAATTATGCCGCGGTGGTGGAATTGGCAGACACGAGGGACTTAAGATCCCTTTCCCGAAAGGGAGTGCGGGTTCGACCCCCGCCCGCGGTACCACCAAGCTAAGCTCGGTTGGTCTATGGTGACGCCAAAGCTAAGCTTTGGCTATTAACCAAGCAAAGTCGCTTAGTGGGGTGAAAATCCAGCTGAGCTGGGCCAAATAAGTTTAGTTAGATAAAAAGACCCTGATAATTCAGGATCTTTTTGTTTATTTATTTTTCTAGTTCTTTGTTTAATTCAGTAAGTTGTTTTACGATCTCCTTTTGCCCGGCCTCATCTTGCATTAGTTTAGCATATAGTTCAATCGATCCTCGCTGGTTTTCGGGGAGTTTGTTTATAAAGTCTGGATTATCGAGAACTTTACCAATTTCACCTACAACCTTTTCTGGTGAGCTACCAGTTGCTTTAATGGAGGCATCGAACATTTCTTTAGATAGATCCCAGATCGTAACATCTTCACCAACTTCAAGTTTCTTCTGGATTACATCGAGTCGTTTGGTAAATACTTCAGCGGTTTTTTTTGAATCTTTATAGACTTTCCAGGTTTCAAGAGAAACGCCCTCCATGGCACCTTTTCCAAGGGTGTACATATCGGTCATCATTAGTGCCTGAGCCTTTTTTTGTTCTATCCAGTCTATTCTTTCCTCCTTTGTGCCAGTAACATATCGGTAAGCTTCATTGGCATTTTTGAAAGATTCATGCATTTCTTGTTTCTGAAAATCCCTACCTTCTTTATCGCTGAAAACAAATTTTGTGCCTCTGTATACAATTTCTGGTATTAGCAAGAATGGGTTTGCATTTGTACCTTTACGCCACGATTGCTTCCAATATGCTGCTTTCTCTTCTGGGGATTCGGCGGTTACGGCTTTATAGGCGTTATGATACGCTTCAGCGACGTTTGCAAACATACCTTGGCCACCCATATTTTTAAAACCTTCCCAAGCATTTTCTTTCTTCACTCCATAGTGTGCTTCAACGATT
Source organism: Candidatus Uhrbacteria bacterium (assembly GCA_030688135.1). Lineage (GTDB taxonomy): Bacteria > Patescibacteriota > Patescibacteriia > UBA9934 > UBA9934 > JAUYIW01. The sequence continues at coordinate 9,429 of JAUYIW010000069.1, forward strand.
TTCCCAGCTTTATCTGCATATGTATCGCCATCCTCAATACTGGCATCATTCATTAACTCTTCAAATGCTCCCCTTATTTCATTTATTTGTTCGATAGAGAGTTTGGCTCCTTCGAATTTTTTAGACATTTCAAGTTTTGCACCCTTCATCATTTCTTGGTATGAAACTATTATTTTTGCTTCTTGTTCTGGAGATAGTTCATTCTCTACTTCAACTTCTTCGGAAGTTTCTGCTTCTTGTGCTGGAGCTGCTTCTTGTTCTTCTTGAATTTCTTTTGCGGCTTCAACGACCTCTCTACCAGAAAATGTATGCATTTCTGGCAAATCTCCTAGCATGCCATGTTCTTCTTCGATCATATAGTATTTGATTAATATATTAGTATATATAGACGTATTTTAAGCGATTATTTAAGTTTGTGCAAATAAATTTAATTAGTCATATTTTTATATTAACTTCTATATCATTAAGCATATCATTAAGCTATTGACTCCAGAAAGGATATTTTGTACTATTGCTTCACCAATTAGCGGTAGTAGTTCAGTGGTAGAACGCTTCCTTGCCAAGGAAGAGGTCGCCGGTTCGACCCCCGCCCGCGGTACCAAAAACACGCAACTTTCGTTGCGCGTTTTTATTACCACAGATCTTCTCCGGGTCCTCTGAAATCTTCTTCTGGACTAAAACTTGGTTTTATAGATTTAACAAATGTTACTTCTCGCTGGCCTACTGGTATGTCTGCAAGCTCTGTCGTGCGTTTTTGCAATAATTGTAAAGCTGCTGCTTTATCTACTGGGTGAGCGATGTAGCCAAGGTTTCTATCTTTGCGTTCGGCACGATCAATTAATCTTTCTTCGTTCGGACCTGGAATCGGTTCCTTATTTAATGTATCTTCCAGCCAGTCAGGATCAACAATTAAGTTGCTTAAAGACCCTAGACCGGTGATAATTTCTATCCAATCGGCATTCAGTTCATCGTTTTCTGTCACAACTCGGCGCATCGCTTCTTCTATGACTTTTAGATTCCATTCACCGAAATTTTTGCCTCGCATTGGCTTTTCAACTCTTCGGGTATGTATGCGCCAAAATTTATGAGGCTGCCTGTCCTTTGTTTTGAATTCGTTCCGAGTGTAGTCCTGCTTATTAAGTAGAATTGATTTAAATATACTGAGCCTTTTTGGGTATTTGTCGTCAGATTTTTCAAAAGTTTCTAAATCTAATCGTGCGATTCCTTTGGCAGTGTCGCTTTGATCTTCATCTTCCACTCGTTCAAAAGTAATTTTACCGACTAGCGGCTCACCATCGAAGGTAAAATCAAAAAAAACTTCATGCGTCCTTCGGAATCCGTCTTTTTCAAGATCAATTGGTGACATGTCAGGGATTGCAAAGTCCTCAGGTAAGATATGTGGAATTTCTTGCACCTCGTAACGTATTGTTTTTATTTCTCCTGTCTCTTGTCTGTATAAGGATTCGTTTACCATATGTCTAGATTGTATCAGAGCTTGTTGATCAAAACAAAACATACTGCATTTATTGCGCGTTTTTGTTTATAAACTAAACAAATAAAGGGTATTGACTTGAGCAGCGTTTGAAGGTACAATTCCTTCACAATTAGAGCGCGGCAGTAGTTCAGTGGTAGAACGCTTCCTTGCCAAGGAAGAGGTCGCCGGTTCGACCCCGGTCTGCCGCTCCAACAAAAATCCTCCAGTTCGCTGGAGTATTTTTGTTAGCTTTGAGTCGGGGTCGAACCGGTTGTCGACTCCGGCCTGCCCCGTAGTGAGCTTTCACGATGACCTAAATTTAAGATAATTATAGCCGTAGGCGAATTCGGGCAAGGACAATGATCGAGGATCGTTTCCACATTGAGCTCTACTACGGGGTCTGCCGCTCCAACAAAAATCCTCCAGTTCGCTGGAGTATTTTTGTTAGCTTTGAGTCGGGGTCGAACCGGTTGCCGACTCCGGCCTGCCCCGTAGTGAGCTTTCACGATGACCTAAATTTAAGATAATTATAGCCGTAGGCGACTTCGGGCAAGGACAATGATCGAGGATCGTTTCCACATTGAGCTCTACTACGGGGTCTGCCGCTCCAACAAAAATCCTCCAGTTCGCTAGAGTATTTTTGTTAGCTTTGTGAGTAGGAGTCGAACCGATCAACGGTTTTGTTTTTGGTAAGGTGAGCTAATACAATGGTTGCTGTCCGTGCTGGCTATATTGTGATAATATTTTCATATTATGGAATTTTATTTATTAAGTAAATCATATGAATGCTAATCCAAAAGACAATATGAAATCACCAGAATTAGAAGATGACGAGTCAACTGTAGTCAGTCTAAGTTCAGCTGAGCCAGTCGTTTTGGAATCTAAAGAGGCGACTGCAGCTATGGAGGCGGCTGAAATGTCTATAAAAAAAGAAGAAGAGCCTAGAAGAACCGAGGCGGCGCTTGAAGCTTCAGAGCAAGATGCAAGGCTTGATATACAGGGAAACTTAGAGCGACTCAATCTCTCATTAGAATCTATTCAAGAGATACGCTCTGGCATAAACGAGCTTTTAGAGTCAGAGGAATATAATAATGCAGATGGCTTTGCGGAAAAATTGCAGGCGCTACTGGAACAAGCTTTTGATGCTCCTATAGAAGACATTATGGAAGTTGCAAGCGGGGCCTCTCCTCTAATTGTACACGCAAGAATAGGCGCAGAGGCAGTTGGTGCAGTTCTTGATTCTGAGAACAGAGAAGAACACGTAAAGAGTTACTTTGAGGAGCTTATAAAAGTTGCTAGTAAAATTAACCCTTTGATTTTGCACGCACGTGCGGCAAGGCATGTAAGCATGGCTAGTCTATACGCACTTGCAGGAAATCAAGAAGACGCTGCAGAACATTGGGATGAGTTTAAGGGTGTAGTTTACGAAGGCATTCCTGCTGCGCGTTTTTTGTTGGGCACAGACGCAGAAAAGGAGCAGGCCGCTAAGGAGGCGCGGATTGCCGCAAAGATGGCCAGTACAATCATTACTGCTGCAAGCATGTTTTCATTCTCTATGGGCAAAGAAGCAGCTTTAACTGCAGTTCAGGGTAAAGAGTTTGCAGAATCTTTCGGTGGGCGTATGGGTAATATGGAAAGTCGAATTCAGGCCGGGGAGAAGGTAAATGTTATCGATCTTCTTAACGAGGGGATTGAATCTACAATGGAGGCAACTGGAAAAGATAGAGATAAGCTTTTTGAGTCAATCGCAGGAGGTATGAAGTCTAAAGAAACACTTGCAATAATTCCAGAGGATCAACGAGCAACCGTTGAGGCGCTTGCTGTTGTTCTTGAAGAAAAAGATAGTCGTGAAAAAATGTTTAAAGCTGCTGCGGAGACTTATGCAAAGGGCGAACAAGCATTTACATAGTGAACAAAAAAACCGCTGGACTTTTGTCTAGCGGTTTTTGTTTTCTAGCTTGTTGCAGACGAACGCACCGGAAGTCCAGCTTGTTCGCGCGCCCAACGGATTCCAGAGCGGTTACCTGCCATGTACTGCGCCTTTGCAGTTTCAAGTAGGAATACTTTAATGTCACTCGCTACATCTTCTGGAAGGCCGAATCTTGCAGTTAGCGTGCGGAAGCGTTCCATAAGTTCAACATACCATTTTGCATTTTGATTATTTGGGTAGCTCATATTGATTTTATGTAGGGGCGAGGTTGATGCCTGCCCGATTGAATTATATTGTAGGGGCGGGGTTTATTCCCGCAAGTTTTATTTTACGCCGTTGCCGCAACAAGCTTCATTTGCTTGCCCCGTACAAACCAGTAGAATAGCGCGCCACTTGCTGCTGTAAATAGTCCGGCACCAAACCAAGGTGTAAGATTTCTTGACTTGGACACGCTTGCAATAACAGCTGACTCTTCTGCTACTGCAGTTTGCGCAATTTGCTGAATGTCGGCTGAAGATCGTGGGTACACCCGAGGAGAACCATCGATGTGGCGTACTACGCCAGTAATTCTTACCTCGTTACTTGTGATTTCGTACCAAGATATTCCAGTGCCATCATAGGCTATAACAGCTACTTGGCCAGAATCATCTTTGACTGTTAACTTTGTGCCATCGCGTTCAAGCACATTACCGTGAATGGTTACGAGTTCTCCTTCTAGCGCATTGGCTAGCTCATCAATAGTTGAGTCTCTAGGATTAATTTCTTGGTGTCCTGTAACTGTGATGTCACTTTGTGCAGAAAGTTTGATTCTTTCTTCACCGCGACTTTCGGACAATGTACCAACAACGCTTACTATGTCACCTACCTCGAGTTCTGGCCAGTCGGCATAATAGAAGTAGAGTTCTATTCCATCCATGAAGGCTATTTGATTGCCAAACGTACCAGGAGTAGCTGTGATAGTTCCGGTCATGGTTGTTTTTGCATCCGCTTTTCTAGAGGTTGGTGTTTTGGTTGTTGTCTTCGCTTTTGTTGCAGTAGATGTTGCTACTGCAATAACTGAATGGGTTGTAGGTTCATTGGAAACGTTAGCATTTTTTGCTGTGCTGTTTGACTTACTGCTTGAAACAGATGGTGATTCAATTGTTTTAGTGTTTGAATCGTCACTGACAGCCGTTCCGGAGTTTTTATCAGAGTCCTCACTGAGTTGTTCATTTTCATATGATTCAGAGATTATATTTTCTGTTTGTTCGGAGTTTGTTGAGCCCTTAGTGGTGGTTAATGCAATGTGCCACTCACCATTTTGGAGCGCCAGGCTTTCACCTTTTTTAGGTGCAGCAATTTCTGCTGTGCCATACTTCATTGAATCGATTATGTTTCCACTTGGATCAACAAGCTCCACTGTGTCGCCTCCGTTGTTAAGTTTTCCGGATGGATTTTCGATTACGAAATATTCACCTCCATCGAGATCAAAATTTTCAATCTTTGTTTCTCGTTCGGTAGCATCGCGTACTGTCCAACCTTCGAGCGTGACCAATGTACTGCCAGGGTTCATAATTTCAATCCACTCAATGCCATCTTCTGGATCGCTAACGATTTCGCTTAGTACTAGATCGCCAGTATTGTAGGAGGTAAGAGTTTCAGAAGTCGCATGGGTTTCATAAGTCTCTGACGTTTCTGAAGTATCAGATGTTCCAGAGGTTTCAGGGGTTTCAGAAGTTTCATCAGAAATCTGAGAGGTTTCATAGGATTCATTAGCTAGCTCCTCTAGCCCCTCTAGCTCTTCGGTATCCTCTTCGCTAGCCGTCACTAGCTCCTCTAGCTCTTCTGTGATCTCTTCATTCGTTGTAGCTGGCGCATAACTTACGATTTGCCAGGCGCCTTCTTCGAATGAAAGCGCTTCGCCTTTGCCCGGAGCTGGAATTTCGTCCGTTCCATATTGAACATAGTCAATAATATTTCCTGCCGGATCGAGTAGCTGAATTAAATCTCCTCCATTATTGAGTTGCCCCGATGGATTTTCTATCGTGTAGTATTCGCCTGTTGTAAGATCGAGATTCTCAAGTTTAGTCGCTCGGAGAGTTGCGTCACGGACTGTCCAATCAGTAAGATTGATTGACAGAAGTCCCGGATTGAAAATCTTAACTATCTCAGTTCCATTTTCTGGATCGCTTACGATCTGACTTAGGAGCAATGTACCGGAATCGTAGGAAGCGGGGGTCTCAGATGTTTCAAGGGTTTCAGAGGTCTCATCGGTTAGCTCTTCTAGCCCTTCTAACTCTCCTGTGGTCTCTCCGCCTTCGGTAATTACCTCATAGATCACTTCTGGAGCGTTACCAATTAGCGCTCCCGGAGTTCCAAGCTGGCTTGCATCGAGCAAGTTTGTATTCGTGCTAGAGGTAAACCACTCGAGCGTTGTAAGATTTCGCTCCATTGAAGCTATTGGATTGGTTGAGCCAAATTCCGGCGTGCCGGGAAAGGCAACTTCGTCTACCACAATGCCTTCTGGCGTAGCTAGCATGATTTCAATATCGGTATTTATAATCGAGATTGATGCTGTTACCAGTTCGGGTGTAACCCCGAGCGTAGTGTTGGCGTGCCCTAGTCCATAGTTTGCAATAAGCAACGTTGATTTGGCTGGGATCACAGTGCCAACTTCTAAACTTATAGCACTCCGTGAGGTGGCGCTTCCGGTGAGAATCCACCCGCCGATATCCACGCTTTGGCCATTTGGGTTAAATAGCTCGATCCATTCGTCAGCCGTGCTTCCTGACGATCCTGCCCAGTTGATTTCTGAGATATAGATGGTTGGGACATCGGTAGCGGTTGTTTCATCGATTTGCACGACTGGTTCTTCGACTTGGGTTGATTCTTGTGAGTTTTCTGCCGCAGTATCTCCTGCGGGAGCCGGTGAATCCTCTGCGCTGGCGGGTAAAGCAAGCATAAAGGACAATACGGCGAGCGTTCCGATTGCATATAATTTTTTCATAGCATTTTTTTAATGATCAGGTGAGTGCCTCTGCAGCGGCACTCATACAAAAACTCCCCAGCTCGATTTATCATCGATGGGGAGTTTCTATACTTTTATATAATCACGATTTTATACTTGCGTCAAGAGTAGGTGTGGACAAACAAACTCTTTAGCAGAAAATTGGAGAGTTTTTTCCGGAGTTCGCGTTTGCAGTTAGTCTGTAATTATGTTTCCGCAAACATCTGCCGGCACATAATTATCAATTGCATTTTTTGCAGCATTGGAAGATAAGTTCCACGACTGCCAAGCGCTGTGTGTATCAATCTGAACAGCCCAAGCATCGTAAAGTTGACGTACACCTCTGCGTAGATCAACCTGACGGATTGAATCGTCGTCCAAGGCATCTAATCTATAAAAGTAATTATCATCTTTTGTGAAGTTTACGATTCCTCCGCATGCGTCTATGCCAAACTCTGGCAAGTAATAGTTTTGGAAATCTTTACTTTGCAAGACTGCGTGCACCGCAGGGATCGCTTCCGGGGAAAGGGTTCGGTAAAACCCAAGCAGTTCAAACGGAGTGTCGTCTATATTTCTCGCATTATTTAGTCGTACAGAAAGGGCGTCTGGAGATGAGGCTGAAAAAATAAATATTAAAGCACCGGTCACCAGAAGGGCATTTCTAACATAGGTCGTCTGTTCTTTTTTTCGGATTATATTGACCATTAGCATTATTAGCACGACGCCGGTTGTAATGAAGAACCAAAATCCAAATAGACGAGCTGGGGTATAGGCGTAGATATCAGTGTAAAGATCCATTCGAATCCACGCAGAGGCAATCACTAGTATTGTTTCTGTGATGAGCGTGACTTCTAGAGCTCGAATGAATTTTGACGCATGCTCTCCATGTAAGTATCGCAGTGTTAGAATTAGTGCCAGAACTAGAAAGGCAACGAACGCTAATTGGTTAAATCCATGCACAGCATATTCTGAGTATGTTATAGCTTCAATATTTTCCCATGTCGCTTTACCTCCAAATAGATAAACTCCCTGGAACAGTAAGAATGCAAAAAAGAGAAGTGATGTGCTACCAAGGATAATTGAGCTTTCAACCCCAAATTTTGCCACCAATGCTTGGATACTGAAAGATTCAATCCGTTTCCAAAAGGCCGTTGCAAAGAAAAGAAGGAATGCGCCAGTAAAGAAAACTATTACAATTGCGTGCCCAATGATTTGACCTGATCGTAGAAAATCAGCTATCCAGTCGGTGAGCACATTTGTTTGTTCTTGCAAAAGAAGGTCTGAGCTTAAAAACAATGCCAGGAAAATTAACACTACGGGTACTGCAATAACCATTCCTTTCAGCGCTGAAGATCGTTTTTGGTTAACTCCTGGGATTTTAAGATGGCTTAAAATTGAAAGTCGAGCTAGCGTGTCTCCTACAATGTGAAGGAATCCAGTGCTGATAATATGGAGTGGGTGCCTAAAGCGTCCGTGATGTCCGAATACGTTTAGTATAAAGAATAGATTAGCTACAAAGAATCCAATGCCACTTAGAGTGAGTCCAATCGATGAAGTCCAAATTGCAAACGTGAATGCAAAAGCAAGGGCGTACCCTGCCGCAACCCATGCGCGTGTAGGGATGCATTGTTTTAAGTAGCTGGCAATTCCTGCGGTCGCTCCTATAAAAATAATCTGCATCAGAAGTATGTTGATGCCAACCCCCGGAATATCGTAGATTAAAATGTCAAAAAGTACGCCCAATATGAGCGCGGCTAGTAAGAGTTTCCATGGAAGATGTTTCATATGTAGATATTAAACTCGAAAAAGCCTTTTCTGACAAGTTATGTTGACAGGCGCTCTGATTTATGGCACAATCATGCTGTTGCGCGAGTGGTGGAATTGGCAGACACGCTAGCCTTAGGAGCTAGTGGCCGTAAGGCCGTGGAGGTTCGAGTCCTCTCTCGCGCACCAATAAAAAACCTACCCAAGTTTACTCACAACGTTGTCATACGACTCCGTCGGCCTCACCGTACTTACTCAGTACGTTTCGGCCTTACTCGTCGCACTTCCTAGTTGTGACTAAGCTTAATAGGTTTTTTGGGATCATACGCAATTTGAGTGGAGGAGTCATCTAATCTGCCAGGTTAGGATTTGTTTGATCCATTTACTAAGTAGAAAGTTACCATTTCGACGAGTCTGTAGGTCGCGAGGAGAAATCTTTCGGAGATCTCAACGAACCGCGAAAGATCTCTCGTCGTGGATCGCAAGCTCCTCGAGATGGTGGGGTTCGAAAGATCTCTCGCCCGACAGCAGAAAGTTAAGTCGGGTTCGAGATGGTAGAGAGCAAGA
>JAUYIW010000073.1 GCA_030688135.1 Candidatus Uhrbacteria bacterium
TGAATCGTCAATCCTGCCGATCATGCGAGATTCGGAAGCCTGAATTGATTCGTCAATCCTGCCGATCATGCGAGACTCGGAATCATCAATCCTGCTAATCATGCGAGATTCGGAAGCCTGAATTGAATCGTCAATCCTGCCGATCATGCGAGATTCGGAAGCCTGAATTGAATCGTCAATCCTGCCGATCATGCGAGACTCGGAATCATCAATCCTGCCGATCATGCGAGACTCTGAATCAACTATCTCCTCATGCATAATGCTACGAATCTGCCGAAAGTCGTTTGCAGTTAACATAAGCACTTCATTATAAATTAAATGGGGAGACATTTTTAACGTACCATAATTAACACTTAATTTCAATACCGTTCCTGGGGATATGTTTCTAAAACTTATATTTAGACAGATCATTCTGACCCGAAAGGTATAGCTACTGAGCCACAATACTATGAATAGACGCATTATCTTACACATAGATTTTAATTCTTATTTTGCCAGCGTTGAACAACAAGCAAACCCTTTCTTACGAGGCAAGCCTATTGCTGTTGCCGGTAAAGGTAAAAGCTCGATTGATATTGCTACTGCCCATAAATCCACTCGCCGATACAACCTATCGCACATGCAACTTGAACGTACTGTTATTACTACTGCTTCTCGTGAAGCCAAAGCCATCGGAGTTAAAACTGCTATGTCATCAACTGAAGCTAAGAGGCTTTGTCCCGAGCTAATAATTGTTCCTGGCGATCCTCATAAATACAGTGAAATTACAAATCGATTTTTAAAAATTCTACGCCGTCACTCAGACGCAGTGCAACAGTTCTCTGCCGATGAAGCATTTCTTGATTTAAGTTCCTGCAAAGACTATTTTGGAGCTACTATTGTTGCTCAAATTATTCGAGCTGAAATTAAACGTGAATGTGGCATAGCTTGCACAGCCTCAATCGGAATTGGGCCGAATAAACTTATAGCCAAGCTAGCGTCAGAATCTATAAAACCAAATGGACTTACTGTAGTGCCACCTAAAGATGTTTCAAATTTTTTACTCTCACGTAAACTAAGCGACGTATGTGGCATTGGCCCTAGAATAGAAGCACGCCTTAACCAAATTGGAATCTCTACAATGCAATCACTACGCAATACTTCACTACATAAACTTATTGATGAATTTAAAACAAGCTACGGCCATTTTTTATACGCTGCAGCGCGTGGTGTTGGTGACGACAACGTTAACGACAAGGCCGAAGACCCAAAATCAATTGGGCACTCCTACACTTATCCGCACGATCTTATCTACTCTCGCGAAATCAAAAAAAATCTGCTTAACTTGTGTGACCGTGTAGCTTGGCGAATGCGACGCGATAACTTTATTGGAACTCATCTTTCGATTTACGCTCGATATGCAAAATTTGGTAGCGTAGGAAAAAGTCGACAATTCAGCGAACCAATGCACGACGGGCTTGATATTTACAAAAATGCATGGGCAATCATAGATAGTATTCGTGATCCTAACTGCGGTATTCGCCTTCTTGGCGTTAGCGTTAGCGGTCTCGTTAAGACACAAATGCCTAAATCGCTTTTTATCAAGCAACAAAAAATGAGCCATGCTCTAACTGCGCTTGATAAAATTCAGACTCGTTATGGCTCTGGTACATGGCAACGCGCAGCAACGCTTGGCACAGTGCTAAAGGAACGCACTAGCGGGTGGGCTTATGATCACGAAATATAGAAAACTACCCTATAAAAGCAGTCTGCAATAGCTGGTTTTCAACTTACTTATTTTTCACTAAAATATAAACGCCAATGGGAATCCCAAGAATAATCCCAGCAATAGATAGAACACCTGTTAGTCCCAACGCCATGCGTACAATTTGTGCATACATTAAAACATCTGTACCTTCCATAGCTAAAGCCGAAAATGCAAAACTTGTAATTGCATAACTAGCTAAAGTTGCCACAAGCAGTGGAATTGGAAGTGCTATAAGCGAAATACCAAGTATATTTTTCTGTTTCTTTGTCATACTAGCGTTCCAATAATTCTTCTTCAATCTCGAGTAGTCTATTGTATTTTGAAAGTCGCTCCGATCGCGAAGGAGCGCCAGTCTTAATATATTCAGCGTTCACAGCTACTGCAAGGTCGGCAATGGTAGAATCACACGTTTCACCACTTCGATGCGATACAACAACCTTTTGCTTATCCCCTTGTGCTAGCGCAATTGCTTCCATTGTTTCGCTCATTGTTCCAATCTGATTCATTTTAATAAGAACTGCATTTGTCGCACCCATCTCAATTCCCTTTTTGATCCTTTCTGGATTAGTTACATAAAAATCATCTCCAATTATCATCATCTTTTTGCCAAGCTGTTTTGTGCAAGCGACCCAGTCTTCCCACGCATCCTGATCAAGAGGATCTTCGATTGAAATTAGTGGATATTTTGCGCTCCACTTACCAAGCATATCAATCATTTGCTTTGCCGATAGTTTCTTACGGTCGGTCTTTAAAATATATTTATTCTTTTTTGCATCATAAAATTCACTTGCCGCAACATCAATCCCAAGCCCAATTTCTTTTCCTGGCTTGTATTTCGCTTTCTTTATCGCCTTCACTAAATAAGCTAGGGCTTGCTCGGTCTTCCCAACATCTGGCGCATAACCGCCTTCGTTTCCAACGTCTGTATCTAATCCATCTTTGTGCAATACCTCTCCAAGCGCATGAAATATCTCTGCACCGGCCTGAACTTTTCTTGAAAACTTTTTAAATGCATGCGGAATGACAATAAACTCCTGCATATCAAGATTAGTATCAGCATGAGCTCCCCCATTAAATACATTCATCAAAGGATCTGGAAGTTTAAATGTCTTAAAATTAAAACCGTAAACCTGCCTAAGATGTTTATACAAAGGCTGTTTTGATCTTCGAGCGCCAGCATGCGCCGCAGCCATTGAAACTCCTAAAATTGCATTTGCTCCAAACCTATGTTTGTTGACTGTGCCGTCGGCAATACGCATAGCGTCATCGATTGCCTTTAAATCAAAAACGTCCATCCCCTTTACAACTTTGTTAATTTTCGTATTTACATTCGCCACTGCCTTTAAAACCCCTTTTCCGCCGTAACGCGTTTTATCTCCATCGCGTAGTTCAAGAGCTTCATGAATCCCGGTTGATGCGCCAGATGGCACCGAAGCAGATCCGTGCGTACCATTTTTTAAAATAACTGTAACGTTTAAGGTTGGATTTCCACGTGAATCCAGAATCTCGTGCGCGTGAAGCATTTCGATTTTATCTTTCATAAAAGCTAGGGGTTAGGTTATAGGGGTTAGGTTATAGGAGTTAGGTGCGGAACTATAACCATTGACGATTGACTATAACTTTGGATTTCTAAAATATCGATATAACTAAATTCCTCTGTTATAATTATTGTAATAATTATGGTGTATAATATACGATCTACGTCTATTTTACCACAAGCGGTTCAAGTGCTGGCATATCTTGTCCTGCAAGGAATGCCATCATTGCACCACCGCCGGTTGAAACGAAATTAAGTTTTTTTGTAAGTCCTTTCTTTTCCACAAATGTTACCGTGTCACCACCACCCAAAACAGTTCTAGAATCCTTAAGCCCTGAAAGTATTTTTGCAATAGCCTCAGTTCCGCCCTCGCCTCTCTTATCTTCAATTTTCCCGAACGCGCCATTCCAAACAACGCTACCCGACGTAATCAAAATACGTCTATACAATTCTCCAGTCTCATGACCAATGTCAAAAATATCATCTTCTGGTAAAACCTCCCTTGCATGAACAGTCTTTACACCCTTTTCGCCATGTCTCAGTACACGAAAATCAATCGGAACAAAAATCTTACCGGCACACTCTTTCAATAAGTGCTCTGCAGTTTTAATTTCAATCTTTGAGATAACTTCGTGATCCAGTTTTAAAGGCTTGCCATATTTAGCTGCTAAAAAAGTTACAGCAATTCCACCTCCAGTTAAAATCGCGCTCGAATGGGACGATACGTTTTTAATCATTGGAAGTTTTGTATGAAGCTTAATTCCACCGAGCAAAACTACAAACGGAGCCTTAAATGGCTTTAATAACTCACCGACTTCTTTAGCCATTAAATCTCCTGCAAAACTTGGCAAGTATTTGGTAATAGCAACAGCCGATGCAACTTTTCTGTGAGCTGTTCCAAATGCATTATTTATATAAATGTCCCCAAGTCCTGCAAGCATTTTCGCAAAGCGAGCGCTATTTTTTTCTTCTCGAGAATCAAAACGTAAGTTTTCAAGCATTACAATATCGCCATCCTGCATCGTATCCACCATCTTTTCAACTGACTTGCCAACGACTTCTGGCATGAACTTTACTGGTAAACCTGACAATTTTGAAAGTTGAGTTGCAACAGGCCTTAAAGACAATCCTTTTATAGACTTGCCTTCCGGTCTACCAAGATGAGAAATAAGAATCATTTTAGCACCTTTTTTTGAAAGCTTTTTTATTTCAGGCACTACTTGCGCAAGCCTTCCATGGCCACCCTCCACAACACGATTATTCTTAATCGGAACATTGGCCTCGATTCTCATTAGAACCCTAGCGCCTCTTTGAATGTCTTTTTGTGTGTACCTCCTTAAGTTCATAATTAATCATTTTTACCTAATACTTTTATGCCACTCCTCCACGCGTTATACGCTTCTCTTAGAGCTAATATGGTTGCGAAATACTTAAAGTCAGCAACTCGCCTTAGCAAATATGCAAAATATCCGGAAAAAGTAATTCTTTTAAAATTAGCAATGGCGAACTTTCCGCCCACTGGAACAATCGAAGGCCAATACGACGGAATAGAAAATTCTTCTAAATCTTGATCAAGAATCTTATGTTTAATATTTTTTGCTAATAACTTTGCTTCTGCTACAGCTACTTGGCCTAATTGTGGTACAGGCTTTTCTGTTTCCGGATCAATTAAAGATGCAACATCACCAAGCGCAAAAATATTTGGGTGACCATCAACTTGCAAAGTTCTAGACACTTTAATTCTACCACGCTTATCTTTTGGCAATTCAAACAATCGAACAACTTTATTCACACAAATACCACCAGACCAAATCAATATGTCATTTTGTAACTCTGTTTCTTTTTTAAATGGAGACTCATTTGGACTCAGCTGATCAGTGGATGCAGAACGCGGGGCAACAGTAATTTTATTCTTGCAAGCCTTTTGAATTATAGTATCGGTAATAATTTCAACGCCAAGTTCTTCAAGTCTTGCACGAGCTTTCTTTTGTGCCGATTTGCTAAATGATCCAAGAATTGTTGGAGCAGCATCGAGCAATCGGATGCCTATGCGTTCGCACTCTTTGATTCCACTTTTAACACACCTTGCCAAAAAATTAGCTAACTCAGCAGCACATTCAGTACCGGTTGCGCCAGCTCCACCAATAATCACTTCCACTCTTTGACGCTTACCATTCCTCAAATCTTCAAGTAATAGGTCCAACTTTTCACGAATAAGAAGTGCGTCGTCGAGTGATTTTAAAGTAATGCTGTGCTCTTCTAAGCCATCAATATTATAATATTCTGTTTCTGCGCCTAGCGCGATAGCCAAAATATCATAAGAAATATTCTTACCATCAGTTAATAATACATGTGAGCCTTCAAGATCAAGGCCCATTACCATAGCCTTCTTTAAACGAATCTTATCCTGCAGACCTTTGTTTTTTATTACTTTACTGATTTCAATTCCCGATGTTTTTTTTAAACCGGAAACCTTGTGCGTATTTGAATCTAGTAAAAATCCTGTTGAAACGTCGTATAGCCATGGAGTGTAGACGTGCACCAAGTTATTATCAACAATAACAATTTCATGACCTTTTAACTTATCGCCTAAGCGTAGAGCAGTAACCAAACCACCAAATCCACCACCCAAAATTACGATTCTTTTTCCACTTTTGGACATAATTAACCAAAAAGTATCTTTGTAAACCATTTCTTCTTACGAATATTGCCTGAAACCAATCCGTCAAGTCCTAAAATATGTCCCACACCTCCTGCCATAAACATGACAAATATTAAAGCCATTATTACATGCTGGTCAACAAAACCATGGGCAGTGTTTTGATCAAACTGAGCAAGGTAATATAAGGCCATTAGTATTGCGCCGAAAAATGACGCAGGACGTACAACGATTCCAAGTATAAGGCACGCTCCAATCAACACCTGCCCCCAAACATTTAAACTATCAATTAAAGCATTGTTAGCCAAAGACTGGAACCATTCAGCAAATGGGCCGGTTGCATCGACTAAATAAAACGCAGCGCTCCAATCATCTAGCTTTGCAATGCCAGAATATAAAAACATAAAGCCAAGTGAAATTCTAAGCAAAAATAATAAAATGCCAAACCACGAGTGATTAGTGACTTGGCAAAAACCTTGTAACATCGTTTTGGTTTGCATACAGAGTGGGATAAGTTCAACTATTTCTTAAAAGCTTTTCCTGCAAAAACCGCAAGCTCGGAAAGACGGTTAGCATAACCCCACTCGTTGTCATACCAGGCGATTATCTTTACAAGATTACCACCCACAACCCTGGTCATTGCCAAATCAAAAACTGCTGAATATGCATTTCCAACAAAGTCAGAAGAAACAAGCGGTTCCTCTGTCCAGCCAGCAATCCCCTTCCAACGGGAAGTTTTGCAAGCTTTCTTTATTGCATTATTAACTTTTTCTACAGTGACATCTTTTTTTAAAAGCATCGTAACGTCAGAAAGTGAAGTTGTTGGAATTGGGACTCTAATTGCAATGCCATCAAATTTATCCTTAATAGAAGGATAAGCCTCACCGGTAGCCCTTGTAGCTCCGGTCGAAGTTGGAATCATATTCACCGCAGCGGCACGACCGCGTCGCAAATCCTTATGCGGGCTATCGACTAATTTTTGAGTTGAAGTGTAACCGTGAACCGTGGTAAGCATTGCCTTTTCTACTCCAAACGCCTCATGCAAAATCGCAACCATTGGTGCTGCGCAATTTGTTGTGCAAGAAGCGTTATTAATTACGCTTGCCTTTTCTTTACTAGGATCCTTTTTACTAGCGCCCAAAACATATGTTGGAACATTGCCACCCTTTGAAGGAGCGGAAATGATAACCCTTTTTGCGCCTGCGTTAATATGCATCATTGCTAACTCTTCTGTTGCAAAAAAACCGGTAGATTCGATTACAATATCAACACCTAAATCGCCCCACGGTAAAGCCGACGGATCTTTTTCAGATAAAACTGGAATTTTCTTACCGTCAACAATTAGTGTATTCCCACTAGAACGCACTGGCACATCCCACGTTCCATAGTTAGTGTCGTACCTTAAAAGATACGCAAGCGTTTTTGCATCGGTTAAGTCATTAATAGCCACAATATTAAATCCCGCTTTTCCCCACCCAGCCTTAAACGTTTGTCGGCCGATACGACCAAAACCGTTGATTGCAATAGTTGACATATTTGTAATTTGTAATTTGGATTTTGAAATTTTTTCTATTATACCACAAAACCCCCTTTCGGGGGTCTTATGTCTGTAAGTTTATATAGTCTGTATGCCTGTAACGCCTACCCACCGATTTGAATTCTTGTAAAACGATTCAGCTTAATGTTCTCACCAAGAGATGCAATCTTAGATTCAATCAGTTCCGCTATGGTGATGTCTTCATCTTTTATAAACGGCTGTTCTAAAAGACAAACTTCTTCGTAAAACTTATTCAACTTTCCTTCTGAAATCTTTTCAATCATGTCTGCAGGCTTCCCTTCTTGCGAAAGCTGTTCCGCATATATTTCTTTCTCCTTTGCAATTACGTTTGCTGGAACTTCTTCACGCGAAACATAAAGCGGACTCATTGCGGCAATATGCATTGCAATGTTGTGTGCTAATTCTGTAAAAATTTCATTCTTTGCCACAAAATCTGTTTCACACAATAGTTCAACAACAACACCTAATTTTTGATTTGAATGAGTGTAGCAATGCACCAGTCCTTCTGAAGTAGTGCGATCAGCGCGCTTTGCAGCCTTTGCCGATCCGCTCTTTCGTAAATGGTCGATGGCTTTGTCAAAGTCGCCGTCGCAAGCTGCAAGAGCATTTTTTGCTTCCATCATTCCTACACCTGTTGATTGACGAAGGTTTTGTACGTCTGACGCTGAAATTGTCATAGTTTGTATAATTTACTTTACTTACAGTGAATGTACAGAAATACTGATCAAGATATTCATTCGCCGATCTGTAAATCTGTACTAATCTGTAATCTGTAGGGTAACATTATTTCATTGATTCAAGTTGTTCACGCGCCTGTCTTTCCTTCATAGCGTCATCAAGCTCCTCAACTGTCTCAATTGATTCAGCCGATACCTTCACATCATCTTCTTCAACAACAGCTACTGACTTTGCTACAACGGCCTTCTTAACTTCAACGGCTCCACTTTTTGCTCGAGCTTTTCCAACCTTCACAGCTTCTGCAACCAATTTTGTAATCATAGTTAATGACCCGGTTGAGTCATCGTTTGCAGGAATCACAACATCGATTAGCGTTGGGTTTACATTGGTGTCGCAAATTGAGATTACCTTAACGCCACGCTTTCGTGCTTCTGTAATCGCTGTCTTGTCGCTCTTAACATCGAGCGCAAACATTGCCTCTGGAAGTTTTTCAAGAGTTGAAATTCCCCCAATCTTTCCCTCGAGCTCATCAATTTTTCTATCAAACTGAAGCTGTTCAAGTTTTGTGTATTTTCTAAGCTCGCCTTTTTCTCGCTTATCTTTTAAATCAAGATAGTTTTTGATTAAGTTCTGGATTTCAGGAAAATTGGTAAATGTTCCACCAAGCCATCTGGTATTTACGTATGGCATTCCTGCCTCTTTTGCATACTTCTCCACAATGGCTTGCGCCTGTGGCTTAGTACCTACAAACATAATCTTCCCGCCTCTTGAAACGATTTCCTCAACTTGATTTAGCGCATTCTCAAGCATTTTCTGAGTCTGCTCAATGTCGATTACATGCACGCCTGATCGAGAACCAAAAATAAATGGCTTCATTTTAGGGTGCCAACGGCTTGTTCTGTGCCCAAAATGCATTCCTGCTTTGAGCATATCCTTAAGTGATGGGATATTTGGCATAAATTACTCCTTTTAGCTACGGTTTGACTTAAGTCGGCCCTGCCGATCTCGGTTTCTCCCCTTTCAAAAGGGAGGTTAGGAGGGGTTCTGGCTAGGGAGGATCGATTTAGGATCGCCTCAAACCTGATTTATTAATAATATTGTAACCACCTTGGTCACTCTGCGATGGCGGAATTGTAGCTGAAAAAGAAAAAAAGGTCAAGCTTTGCTAGCCTTTAGCTTATAGTTAATCGATCAGTATATCTGTAAAGATCTGTAATCTGTAGGAATAAAAAGAATACCCCCACACCCTCTTGCCGAAGCAATTAGGTGTGGGGGCACGCTGCGCGTGAGCTATGGAGTGGTGATCTCGCAGTAATAGCCTCCGCCCTCGTAAATGAGGGTGGGCTCGATGACATGGTCATCGAGGGTGAGGTAGCCACTGTAGCCACCATCACCAAACCAATTTGCGCAAATCCACCAATCCCCAGAATAATTCTGGGGCACGTCGAATTCGTTGTAGAATCCGCCGTTGACCTTGAGGTCGGCCCCGGAACGAGCATCCACCGAACCGCACACGCTGTCGGTAGACGTACCTTCCTCGAGGTACGAGGCGGTTCCGATGGGCGTGGAAGTCCAGCCCTCGGTCTCTACCCACAACTCCGCGTCCGTGGCGTCGTACACGTACTCCGAACTGGAGTCGTCCACGTTCTGGCCCATGACCCAGCACAGCTCGTAAGAGCTTGCTGCGCCGGTACCAGTCTCCGTGTCGGTGTCGGTATCGGTGTCGGTATCGGTATCCGTGTCCGTGTCCGTGTCGGTATCCGCGTCGGCCTCGTCGGCGCTGCCTTCGCAGTCCGCTTCCGAGTTGGCGTCGACATTGTTGTCGCACCAGTCGAAGCCGTTGGTGCTCCAGCCATCCGGACACTCGCTGTCCGTGATTTCGCTGGGGTACTCACCATTGCCGTACCCGTCGCCGTCGAGGTCGGGGTAACAGGTGGTCTCGTCGGCGTCGGCGTCGGTGTCCGCATCCGTATCGGTATCCGTGTCGGCATCCGTGTCCGTGTCCGCATCGGCGTAGTCGCCGTTCGGACCATCGTCGTACCCACTCGACCACGTGATGTCGTCCGTGGCGGTGTCGTCGGTGGTGGTATCATTGAATCCGCCGCAAGCCGCGGCGAAAAGGGCAATCAATGCGATTCGCATGTGTATCTCCTTGGGGCATTGCCCCTTTTTCCATGTGTTGAAGAACTGGTTTCATAGCCTGAATGGCTACTGTGAGAAATTCACTGTGAATCTACAACGTTTACAACTTAACGTTACAAATTCTCAGTGAAATCCCACAACCTTAGCTCTTTAAACGACGTATTACTATAACATAAATTGAGAATTTTGTCAAGGGCTTGACCTGAGGCCCGAGTTCTATACTCAATGCACCACCTAAGTGCAAAAACATCAAAAAGACACATTCTTGTATATATTGTCAAATTGGGCCAAAATTCGGCTCTATGAATGGAATAGAAATAACCTTTTTAGAGCGTCAGAGGATAGAGTT
>JAUYIW010000076.1 GCA_030688135.1 Candidatus Uhrbacteria bacterium
CGCAAAGTATGCCACCTGGCGGTAAGGTTGGAGTCTCCGGCTTATCCTTACCAATTCCAGAAAGGATTATGCGTAGACTTTCGATAAGCGGGTTGTGATTGTAAGAAAATCCAACTCTCTTTTCTTTCATTAAACTCAGTATCTGTAGAAGATCGGAATCGCGACCCTTTCCAGTCTGGAGTGAACGAAGAGGCCGTTTTACATTTTTCACATAATCTACCATATCATCAATGGTTCCCCGTAAATCTGGAATTTTACTCATATCTTTTAAGACCTCTTTATTAGACTCCGGAATAGATGAATGCGCCTCTTTATGAGAATTAAATTCTTGCATATAATTTGGTAATGAATTAAATGTTTACTTGATTTATGTAGCCCTTAATTTTCAATGATTCCAAATATAAGTTTAATTAAAGCTTCGGCTTGTCCTCGAGACAACTCTGTAAACGAAGCTTGAAATTGTCTGAATTCACGATCTACGTGGCTGTATTTTTTAAAGAAATCTTTTGTGTCTTGGTTAGATATGTTTGGTTCAATTATTTTTTTTGACTCTTCATTAACATCAGCTGCAAATGTTTTAAGAGTATCTTCAGTACGAAATTCTGGTTCAAAATCATTTAATCGTGTAAACGAAGCAACGCCTATCATTTCATTAATCAAAAAACTGAAATGTCTTTCAATACCAGCTATATCTGAAACACTAATTTTGCAACGAACATAATCGCCATAGTCAGATCCTCCGTGTTTCCGTGCAAACTGTCTTTGCTCATCTGGTCCGATAAATTCATACACAAATTCTAATTGTCGTTTTGATTTAGGATTCTTAATCCATTCAAAAACATCTTCTTTATATAAATTAATCTGCTCGGTAGATGATTCGGTAGGTATCAAAATCTCTTTTTTTATTAGCCTACCCTTCAATCTTGGAAACATGTTAATCGATTCCTGCTTTGCATATTCTGCTATATTTTCTATGTCGTCTATATTATCTATGATTAGATTTTTAACTTGTTTCTTCTTAAAGCGCAGAAAATTCACTACGTCTTTGATATTTACAAAATGCACTAACACAGTGTAAAACATGTAATCAAGATCAAATTCACTTTTTAATAAATCAATAATTTTTATACGATCTGTAGAGTTTGTTGATGAAATGCATTCGTTCATAAGTCGTTTTACATCTGCTTTTTTCTCATCCGGAATTAACTTAGTTGTATCAATCTGATCTATTGCAAAGAGTACTGTCTTCTTTTTTTCCATAACTATAGCCTTTGCCTCAATTTCAATTTCGAGTAAAGTCTCAAGTGCTCTATGTTTGCGTACAGAAAAAAACTCTGATTTAATTTCACTTGTTAGACGTAGGATTTTTATATGGGCGTCGCTTTCTACATCGTCAACGCGTTTTTCTTCTGCTCTAAATGCCTCTACTAAATCATTCGTATGTTGTTGAAGACTTAGAATCTTTTCATCGTTAAGTTTGTCCCTGGTATAAATGGTCACATCTTTTGCAAGAATGATCGCATCCTGCATATACGAAGGAAGCATTTCTAACGGTAATGGTCCCAAATCTATATTTCTTCTATTATCCATATAATTATACCTATAAAGTGATAAAATGGCTTTTTGTCGTATTTTTTATGTAATTAGTACTAAGTTTATCACAAAACCAAATTAACCACAGCTGAATTTTGGCTTAATTTGATAATATACACAAGAGTATGTCTTTTTGATGTTTTGGCACTTAGGTGGTGCATTGAGTATAGAACTCGGGGCATACACCAGACACTTGACAAACACTAAATTTTGTGTTAGATTATCTTCTTACTTTTTACTTGCCTTGGTGGCCATTGGCGGTACTACATAGCAAGAGATATGCAGATGGAAACCGTGCCACTTCCAAAACTCACGAACTTATCGCGATTTTTGGAAGCGACACAAGGATTGTCCTAGTGCCGTTAAAACCCATAGAGGTGTAAAATCAAACAGAAAAATTGGCATCTATTGGTGAAAGTCCTGGAACCAGACGAGGAGTTCGAACTGGACTTCCTCATGCTGGCCCGAGGCCAGACTCGTGCGGACGACTTGAAGTTTTTCTTCGAGGATGACCCGATCGAGTGTATCAAAACAGGATCTCTGCATGAGATCCTGGAGTATGTCCGCCATCGTTGGGGAGACGATGGCGTGCAGGGGGTAATTGACCAGGCAGTGAGTGCAGAGGCGGATCCCACTGCCGAAGAGTGACCACCGTGGTCAC
Source organism: Candidatus Uhrbacteria bacterium (assembly GCA_030688135.1). Classification (GTDB taxonomy): domain Bacteria; phylum Patescibacteriota; class Patescibacteriia; order UBA9934; family UBA9934; genus JAUYIW01. The sequence goes on from JAUYIW010000076.1 coordinate 2,255, forward strand.
TGCTCCCTACTACGAGCCCATACATATGGGCTCGTTTCTTTTTGATTACTGTAACCATACACTTCTACAAAACATAAAACTTAATCAATCACCTTCGTTACGCGCAACCCTTAGGGTTGCAATAGTTACGACCACACTTGAGTTCAGACAAGACATAATCTCGGAGTCGTTCATCTTTATCTAACTTACGTCTAACATTTCCTCTACAGACTCGGCGCTTCTTTGTTTGTTCTTCGGCGTAGACAGCAGAATATTTACCGCTTGGTTTACTGTTTCTTTGAATCTCACGAGAAATGACGCCATGGTTACGATATAGCGTCTTTGCAATACGTCTAATACTCCATTTTCCAGCTAAATTCAGCTCAACTCGTTGCCTTTCTAAAAACGTAATTTCTCGTCCATTCATAGGGTTCTTTTTTGACCCTATTTGACAGTATTTGCAAGAATATGCAGTTTTGGCATTTTCGGCTCTAAGTGGTGCATTGAGTATAGAACTCGGGATCATGGTAACACAATTGACAATCTTACTGTTTTGTTGTAAATTAAGACTTATATTCAAGTCGAATTATGACAAAAAAAACACTCAAAACATTCCTTCTCGCATTCACGATTACCGCTCTTGTTGGCACGGGAACAATTGTTTCGGCTGGAAATGTTATCGATGACACACTTTGGGAAACCCGAAACTATGATACTCAGTGGGATTACGAAGGCTACTCTGTTTCTCGATACGACGGAGACCTCTATTACGAACACGTCCTCGGTGGAGAATCATTACGAGAAGAGGGGATCTTCCCACTCCTTCACTACACCTACGACGATTCAGGAGATCGACAAACGGCAAACTTCACTCTCCTATACACAGAAACAATGAAGATGGTTGAAACGTCTTACACACTTCCAGAAGCAGACGTAAGTTTCTACATTCCATATGCGCGCGCACCAAACGTCATTGCAAATACGGGTCGTTCCCTCCGTTCAATTGAAATGATTGGAAATCAAATTGTTGTTATTAGTTACCCAGACGAAGGAGAAAGTTTCTACCTTCTTGACCCACTCACTCTCGAGGCAACCCTTCTTACCAATTTTGACGCCTTTGAAGAAGATAAACGATTAGATATCGATGATACTTACGCTGTAGACAATATAGTTTATATTCGTGGAACGGATTACGCGACATCAGAAAAGAATGGAGCAACCACCTCATTTACAGATGCTTACGATGTGTGTTGGGGCGTCAATAAAAATGGCGATGTCGAATCTCTTGAAACATGCCCAGAGCGTGAGCTAATAGATCTAGATTATACAGATTACGTTTCTAACGGATTTCATCAAACAGATCAGCTCGGTAACCTTGCGATTGGTCAAATTGGACGAGGCGTATACGCGAAAGATGAAGACGGAACCCTTTCACGACTTGGATATGGCTGGGGAACAAGTGCTGGCGCTCAAAAATGGGATCGATTCCAGCCTTTCATGCCGCTCACCGCTGGTGACAATTTTGTTGCCTGGTTTGGAGCCGACGCGAGTTTATATGTCGCAGAGCTAAACGGCGAGCCGCTCCCAGACGATGGGATTCAAGATTTACCACTTTCAACCCCATTCCGAACAGAGTCTGATCCAACCGTTTACTTTATCTTCCTTGACCACAACTACGAATCTCGCGCATTCTTGAATGAGCAAGAGTACGTCGACGCACTAGCAGATCCAACGTTTTCAAAAGTGGTAGTCGTTGCAGACGAATTACTCGCTCTCCATCAAGAATCGAAAACAGAGTGGTCCCTGTGGCACGGCTCAATCTATCGCCCTATTGATACGATTGTGAGTGATTCTTCAGAAAGTGAGCCATCTTACGAGAAAAATACGAACTATAACGGAAATTATAAACCGCAGGATATCTACAACCCTGGATTTTATTCGGTGATGGACGACTATAGGAAATAAAAAAACAGCCCGCTTTGATCTGTACCCCAAAAAGTGGACACGAAAGCGCCCACTTTTTAATTATGTTAAACTACTCCCATATGAACAGAAGAACATTCACGAAGGAACAGATCGATGAAATGCTAAAGAACGCGAACGTATCGTACTGTACGGAGAGGTCCGTTACGTACACAAAGGACTTCAAGCTTCTTGCCATCAGGCTCTACGAACATGGATTAACATCGTCCGAGATATTCAGGAAGGCAGGGTTCAATCTCGACCTAGTCGGAAGGTATCAGCCTAACCTGCAACCCTTAGGGTTGCAATGGTAAGATAACTTATTAAACTCAGCCACGTTTACGCGCAACCCTTAGGGTTGTAATAGTTAGATGACTTATTAAACTCAGCTCCATGCCAAACTGCTATCTCTACCGTTAAACCCAAGAGTTAATCCAAATATTACAAAACAAATGGCCTCCGTGGTATAATATCTTAGAGGCTTTTTTGAATATCTAAAAGCTTTCGATTACAAAAATATGGTAAAGGGAGGCGCATACAAAAAAATTATAAGTCAGGCGTGGCAGACTACTAGAACTCACAAAGAACTTTGGTTTTTTGCTATTCTAGCAGGACTTGCAAATACCGGCGTCGTGTTCAATAGCGTGGTAAAAACATTTCTGCGTATACGACCTGCGGACCAAGTAAACTTGGAGACTTTCAAATATGTAGTTGACCTTGCTCCATGGCTGCTCCTTTATATTAAAAACCTGCTAACTCTTGACACTGTACGAATTGTAGCTACGGTGCTAGTGATTCTGTTAATATTGTCAGTCGCAACACTTGTTATAGTGATGTCTCAACACATTCTACTTTCAGGAATCTTTCGCTCAACACGCAAAAAAAATCAGCTTAAACTTCGTGGACTCTTTCGTGAATTGCGACACCTTCACTTCTGGCGTATCCTTTCAGTAGATCTTCTGATCTACTTGCTGTCGAGCATTCTGCTATCGTTTTCATCGCTTGCTCTTGCCGGTCTCTTGACTGACAATCTAGGAATTGACCTATTTGTCTTTACTGGAATCTACACCTTACTACTCCCATTACTTTTCACGCTAAATCTACTTGGCATGTTCGTACTCATAAACATTGTACGACTCGACAAAGGACTCATAAGGGCGTTCACAAGGGCATGGAACCTACTTAGCGGACACTGGCTTGCTGCACTCGAAGTTGCACTACTGCTGTTTGTTATAAACTTCTTGGCTTCAATTCTACTCTTGACAGCGCTTGTAATTTACGCAATCCCGGCAATCGTTTTCTACATTGCAGCCTTCCACTCAGGTTCGTTGTTGCTTGTCGCAATAGTTTCAGTATTCGGTGCGCTAGGGGCTCTTGCAATTGTGCTCGTATTTGCCGGCGCAATTACAACATTTAACTACAGCATATGGATTGAACTAATGGAGCGGTTTGAACGCTATGGAGCAACGCCTGTTATAGATAAACTCGTTGCTAGATTCAAACGAATGTTTTAGTTCTAGCCAAATCCAATAAATCCTAACCGCTAAACATGCCAGACGGACTACCATCAATTGAAGACCTTTTGAAGCAACAAAAACCTGCGGCCTCTGCGCCTGCGGCTACTTCGGCTCAGCAAAAACCTACAAAAACATCAACAGATGCTGTAGAAGATACCAAGGAAGAGTTGCTTACCGAAAAGCTAAAGAAAGTTGGTGAAAAAAGTTTAGAATCAGAAACCGAGCAAGAGGCTCAAACTCTTGGTGTTGGTTATATTGCACTCAAAGGCTTCCCTATTAGTCCCGATGCCCTTACTCTTATTCCCGAAGCACAGTCAAAAGAGCTACAAGTAATTAGCTTCTTGCATACCGGACCTGAACTTCGAATTGGCGCCACTAACCCTAAAGATCAAAAAGTTAAGGACCTAGTTTTTCAGATCGAGGAGCGCAATAAAACCAATGCAGCTCTTTATAAGATTTCGGAGCAGAGCTTTAATGAAGGCTTTAAGCTTTACGCAATGCTACCTAAAATTATAAAAACTGTTAAAGGAGTTCAAATTAAAGAGGAAGAACTTGCAAAGTACCAAGCTTCAATGGAAACTCTTGCAGATATCGCAACAGTACTAAAAGGTGCAAGCGTTACCGATATTATTGCAATCGTTATAGCAGCTTCACTTAAATTAGGGAGTTCTGACATTCACATCGAGGCTGAAGAAAAAGGAATTGTTGTGCGTTTCCGTGTAGACGGAATTTTGCAAGACGTTACAACGCTCGATAAAGACCTTTGGAAAAAAATTATCAACCGAATAAAACTTATTGCAGGACTAAAAATAAATATTAACGACACCCCGCAAGATGGACGCTATACTATTTACCAAAAAGGTAAAAAAATCGATGTTCGAACTTCAACAATGCCAACAGCGTGGGGCGAGTCAGTAGTAATGCGTATTTTAAATCCTGATTCAGTTCAGCTTGGATTTGAAAAACTTGGATTCCGTGACGCAATGTTTAAAAGACTCGAGCGTGAGATTTCAAAGCCTCATGGAATGATTATTACTACCGGCCCTACAGGTTCTGGAAAAACCACAACTCTATACGCAATTTTATCTCGACTAAATAAACCGGGTGTAAAAATTATTACGCTTGAAGATCCTGTTGAGTATAAAGTCGAAGGTTTAAACCAAAGTCAAATCGACCACAGTAAAGACTACACGTTTGCAAAAGGCTTGCGTTCGATTCTACGGCAAGACCCTGACATTGTTATGGTTGGTGAGATTCGTGACCTTGAAACTGCCGAGACTGCAATTCAAGCTGCGCTTACCGGACATCTTCTACTTTCAACCATTCATACAAATGATGCCGCAGGTGCAGTTCCCCGTTTTATTGCTATGGGAGTAAAGCCATTTTTGCTAGCGCCTGCAGTTAATGCAATTATGGGTCAGCGACTTGCTCGAAGACTGTGCCCCGATTGTAAAAAGCCGGCTGAACTTGATGCCGAGACCTTGGCTCGTGTAAAAGAATTGCTTGATAGCATTCCTGAAAATTCTGGAGAAACAAAGCCCGATACTGCAAATATTAAACTTTTTACTGGCGTAGGATGTGCTAATTGTACCGATGGCTACAAAGGAAGAGTTGGGCTTTACGAGGTTTTAGTTAAAGATGCCGAAATTGAAAAGTTCATTCTTTCCGGACAGGCTTCTGAATACGAAATGAGAGAAATCGCATCAAAACAAGGAATGATTAATATGTCTCAAGATGGCCTTTTAAAGGCGCTAGAAGGCCTAACTTCGGTTGACGAAATCAAACGCGTTACCGGATTGTAATCAATTAGTTTAACTTTAGATTTCTCACACCAGTCATTGCGAGGAGCTTGTAATTCACGACGAAGCAATCTTTCCGCACTTCACCATTTCGACGAGACTGCCCGTTACAAGGAGCAATCTCTCCTAAGTGTTTACTTTCCGCCACAGCCATACCGGCAGATCACCCGATTTATCCCTCGAAGCCCTAAGGGCGAAGTGGGAAGTTTCAACGAAGGGTGACGTCGCGCTCAACTTACTCCTCGTAAAGACAGATAAAAAGATGGTAGCCTACCCCCAGTGGCAAATCGAAAAACTGACTAGAGATCCTTCACTTTGTTGAGGATGGAAGCATTTATGACCTTGGTTATAGTTTAGTAAACATTTGCAATCAAGACCGGATAAAAATGCATTAAATATGTCTGAAATTGTTGCAAAATGGCCAAAACTGGCCATTTTAATTTTGCTAACTTTAGCGTAATATATCGTTTAACAACTGCCGGTTAGCACTTGACAAAACTATCAATTTGTGATATAGTATAGCTGTTAAGATGAAATGTGAAAAAGTAAGTAATTAGTAGTTATATTCCTAATAAACGCTTAGCCGACAGATGAACGCTGAAACTCAGCCGTCAGTCAGCAATGAACAAATCGCAAACAGACGAACTTTCACAATCAAAGGAGAGAGCCCGAGCCTGGGGTTATAAGGCGCAATCAACAATTTGCTATTGGCTTTTGGCGATTCTTGATAGGCAGGTTTTTGTATATCTCTCATAGGTACGCAGAAACCTGCTTTTTGTTTAGCAGAAATATGCAAGGCATGAATGATTCTCGGAGCCAATATCCCGGTTCCCCTCCTTTCAAAGGAGGGGTGAGGGGAGGTTCTGGATAGGATATTATTTCCGAGGATCATTCAAAAAACCAACCGGGGCTAAACCCCAAAGGAGCGCCTATGCGCATCATCGAAATCGCCATCAACGTGATGGCAGCGTGCATCATTGGGGCGCCTGTCCCAGTGATACTCGTGAGTGCGTTCGGGATGGCAGCTCGCTACCTTCTCTGAACGCGCCCGTGTCCCGACCGAATCGTAAGATTCGGTCGGGAACCCATCGTTGTTCTGAATCGTGTAGGGGCGACCCCTTGTGGTCGCCCGACCGGTTCAAACCAACGATGGTTCAATTCTTTCCAAACACAAAACCGGGGGAAACCCCAAAGGAGACGCAATGCGTTTCATGATTCTGGCGATTCTTTTCGCCATCACCGGCTGTCGGACCTGGGTCGATACGACCAAGGCCAGCGTAGCCGACACTGGGGACACCGGATCCGAAAGCGATACCGACACAGATACGGACACAGACGCTGACACGGACACCGGCGACGACACGGGCGACACCGAGACTGGCGACGAGACGGATCTCGAGCTCGAAGTCCAGTTCTCCACGGTCTTCAGTGCCAGCGTGCACTTCGAAGTCCAGCCTGGAGACGAGATCAATTTCGGAACCTGGATCTTCGACTCCGTAACAGACGAGGAGATCACCGTGGAGGACATCACCATGATGAGCTACGTCGACGTCGATGACGACGGCGTGTTCAGCACAATGGAAGAGGGTGGCGTAAGTGCTGCCAACTACCTCTCCAACTGCTACCTCATCGAATGGCCGAGTCTGATAGTTGTTATGGGCCCCATGGAGATCGACGAGTTCGGAGCGGTAAACTTCACCGACGACTTCATCGTTGGCGGAGAGTACACAACCGCGCTCAACCTTCGCTGTACCCTCTCCGAGGATGCAGAGGAGCTCGAGTTCGCTTCATTCGCCTTCGACATCCAGACCCTCGACGTGCACTCCACGGCGAACACGGTCACGTGGCTCAGTCACAACATGGATTACGTCGATGGCGAAGCAACGATGACCCTCGCGGCGTACGTGCAGAACTGCTCGTATGCAGTCGACGCCTGGGTGCATGAAGATGTCGAGGGTACCATTCGGATGGGCAATGAGCTCGCGGTGAGCTTGAGCTCGTCCACGCCTTCAGGACTTGCTGTTCCAGGGTACATGGAGATCCTCAGGGTCAACATGTCGGCTTTGCACAGCGGTTGTAGTGACCTCACCGTTGGTGACATGGGCATGGATCTCGCCGTCACAGACATCGCCGAGACCAACTGGTACGAGGAAATCAGCACGGTGGCGGTCGTAGATCTCACCACCGGTGAAGACCTGGGCCAAGGCATCGTGTTCGATGGGATCTTCGTAGCCTTTGCTAGCGGCATGGGCGACTACGAAGGAATCACCATCCAGGCCGGCACGTCGCATACCATTGCGTTCTACGCCGACACAACAGGCGCGAGTGTAGCCGACGATGACGCGTTCCGCGCCACACTTCGTGGAGGCATCAACCTCTCCGACGACGGCGAGAGCTTCCACTCTATCATTGGCGACGGAGACATCGTTGGCAGTACCTTGGTGTTCTAGCACATACTGGGCGGAGGGACTCGCAAGAGCCCCTCCGCCCGTCCCCAAACCCAACTGGCTTGGGGGACAATCGTTGTTCTGAATCGTGTAGGGGCGACCCCTTGTGGTCGCCCGACCGGTTCAAACCAACGATGGTTCAACTCTTTCAATCTTAAAACTAATTCCGGGGCTTAGCCCCAAAGGATCTAGATGATTCAAATCATCGGACAAATTCTTGCCAACTGGGTAGCGATATGGACGTCCGGATCTGCACAGCAGTTCTGGGCAATCTGGGTGGCATACGCATGCGGAACAGTGATGCTCTGCATGCCCGTTTATTTGATAGTCGGCGGAGCCATGATGTGCGGCGTTCGGAACCGTATGTTTGGCCAAATCCTTGGCTGGACTGCGAGCCTGAACGTGATTCTAGCGCTTGCGCCGTGTACAATCCCGATCGCCATCCCGATCGGTGGGCTGTACTTCTGTTACCGCGCAGTGCGCTGGCATCAGGCGGAGCAGAAACGTCAGGCGAAAGCTCGACGTAGCGCGGCAGGCGGAGGCGGAGGAAGTGGCGGTCGCGGAGGCGGTCGCAGGGGACGCGGAGGTCCATAACCATCCGTGCTACCTCTTCGTACCCGAACCAGTCAGCAATGACCGGTTCGGGAACAATCGTTGTTCTGAATCGTGTAGGGGCGACCCCTTGTGGTCGCCCGACCGGTTCAA
>JAUYIW010000079.1 GCA_030688135.1 Candidatus Uhrbacteria bacterium
CTCGAGATGGTGGGGTTCGAAAGATCTCTCACCCGACAGCAGAAAGTTAAGTCGGGTTCGAGATGGTAGAGAGCAAGATATTCGCTGTTTTTACCGGTTGAGCTAACCTTTGGCCTCTATGCATCTTCCACCTAAATTGCGTATGATCCATTCGAACCTGTAAATCCCTGTCTGCCCCGTAGTGAGCTACATTGATAATAACAATATTTTAAAAAGGTAGCCGTAGGCGACTTCGCTAAAAATACAACATTATGCAATGATATTCATTTAGCTCTACTACGGGGTCCGAGAACCAGAAAAGATCTAAGTTTTTACTGGTATTTTTCTTTGTTTTGAAGCTACGTAGAGTAGGACTAGAACTCATGGTATAATTCACTTATATGAAAAAAGTTATTGAAGCATTCTTGAAGGAGCTTAAATCTAGCAAAGACACAAAAGGAGTCCTCCTTTTTGGTTCATATACCAGAGGCGACCAACGTCCAACTTCGGATGTTGATGTCCTTGTTATAACAAAAGAAGGAGCCTGGCGAGATATTGAAGAGCGCGATGGTCAGATGTTCGAAATAGTTTATGCATCTCTTGAATTGGCAAAGGATTTTTACAAAAAGAATCCTAATGACGCTGTTCAACAATGGACAGACGGAAAAATTATCCATGATCCTGAAGGTGTTATGGAGGAATTGAAAAGGTTCGTTTTCGAGATCCGTGACAAGGGGAGAGAAGCCATGACTGAAAAGCAAGTCAATCATATCAAGTTTGAAAAAGAAGATAAGGTTAGAGCCGTAGAGTATTTACAGAATACTGACCTGGCAACAGCAACTCTCTATCTGCAAGCACTCTGTCAGGAATTAGTCGAACTATTTTTTGAATTGAATCAACAATGGACTCCTGCCCCAAAACAACGTCTGCCTTACATGCGGAAGTCTAACCATGAGGTAGCTAATGTATTTAATAATCTATTTACGGCTGAGAATTTCAAACAACAACTCGAGGAAACGAAAAAGGTGCTTGCCTTGTTGTTTGTAAAACAGTTCTAACGTCCCTGCCTGCCCAGCTGAGCGGAGCCTGCCGGCATACAGGATCCACCCCTTCATTCGCCAAGGTTTTGGAGGACGGGCGATGCGGAGCCAAGAAAAGGATCTTGCTTTTGCTGGATCTTTTTCTTGTTACGGATCAGAGATTCGAAAATATCAGATCTAATCCAAAGTATGATTATACTTAATTCTAAATTGACTTCGTTCAGATTACAACGTATACTTTTTAAAAAGTAATAACATTTTTATGAAAATTAAATATTTGATTGGTGCGTTTTTGGGACTTGCGTTTATTGTCCCAGCCTTGGTTTTAGCAAGCTCGGAAGACTCTGGCGGATACGTTGACGCTTTTATACGCTCAGAAGATAAGATGCAGTACGAGGTTCGTGGTTGGGCATATAGTCCGGAATATCCGGAGCATGAGGTTGAAGTCGACATTTTTATAGATGGAGTACGGTTTGACATCATAACACCTCAGTCAGTTCGGAGCGACGTTATTGCCTTCACTGGGGTAGATAATGTAAACGGCTTTGTGCATATTCTGCCTACAAATGCATTTATTTGTGAGCATGAGTGTGCGCCCACTCACTCTTTAGAAATTTACAGTAGAGATGTCGAAACTGGCGATCGTTTTATGTTGGCCGGTGGCGATATTACTGTCGATAGGGATGAGGTAGGATTTATGGGTTACCTTGACCGAATAAGCGTTGAGAACGCTCAGGATCCGCAGATTTTTGTGCGGGGTTGGGCCGCTAATGCCGAGAGTCCTCAATTTAACTACGATATTTACATTTTTTCTGACGGTAACCTTGTAGGATCTGGAAATTCCAACATGACTCGTAACGACGTTTCAAGCTTATATCGACTCGGTGAAGACCAAGTAGGGTTTGTAATTCCTATTGAGATTGAGCCTGAATTTGATGGTGATAGAGGTGCCTCGGTGCAGGTATATGCGTACGATAGAAATAATTATCGATTTTGGATGATTGGCTCGGATTATTACTACTTTGAAAACTAATCAGGTACAAGAAAATCGCTGGTGTAATCCAGCGATTTTATTTTTCTGGAGCCTATTTATATAATATCAGATATCATAATAGCTTTATGGTATAATGCCCGCATGTCAAAACGGAGGAAGATCGAATACAAAAAAGTTTATAGTATGGTAATGCCATCTGTGCGAGAGCATTGGATTTATATTCCACCTCTTGTAATTTTTGCTTTCATAATATCTTGCCTAACAATCGCAGAACCATTTATTTATGGATCAATTATTGATTCGGTAATCGAGTCTGTGAATTCTTCACTTTCGGGTAGAGAGGGTTTGGATCTCATTACTCCATTGCTTATTGCGTGGGCTGTAATTGCACTTGCTTCCACAGCGGTTAATGCATTGAGTACATATCTTTCTTTGCGATTACGCGAAAGCATGCTTGGTACTTTTACTACAGAATTGTTTAGACGACTTCTTTCCATGGACATTGAAGTTTTTCACAGAGAGCATGGAGGTGGAGTATTGCGAAAATTCGATAATGCTTGGAATGCGATTTGGAGACTTGGTTCTACCATAGTTCGTGGATTTCTTGGGTCAGGTTTCTTATTGATAATTGGACTCATCGCAGGCTTTATACTTGATTGGCGTTTAACGCTAGTTGTTATGATACCAATTCCGTTTGTTGTTGGCATAGGTCTATATAATTTATTTCACACTGCGCCTTCTCAGCACAAGAGCCATAAATTCTGGGAAAAGATTTTTGATATTGTTGGTGACTATATTACCAATATCGCAACAGTTAAGAGCTACTTTAGTGAGGCCGTGGGTGTGAAAAGATATGCCGCTACTTACGCAAAAGCAAAAAATAACCAGAATTCAATAAACAGACAATGGGCAACTAGCGAGGCCGGTTATGGTGGAATTTATATTATCGGAAGACTTCTTGTGTTTATAGTTGGAACTTATTGGGTTCTGAACGGTACAACATCTCTTGGAACACTTATTATGTTCTTGGGATTTGCCACATATATTTCTAGTTCAGTTCAGCAAATGATGATTACACTTCCAGATTTTTCAGATTCTCTAATTAAGTTAGATAGGGCAGGAAAGTATTGGTTTGACGTTCCAAAGATTCAAAACGCACAGCATACAAAAAAATTAAAGAGTGTTGTTGGTAATATTGAAGTCAAAAATCTTTCTTTTTCTTACGCGAGAGGTAATAAGGTATTGAATAATTTGAGTTTTAATGTTCCGGCTGGAACTACGGTTGCGCTGGTTGGTGAGTCTGGCGCCGGTAAATCAACGCTTGCTCAAATGATGATGCGTTTTTACGACCCAGATAATGGCTCCATTTCGATTGATGGCACAGATATGCGCGAAATTGATTTAAAGAGTTTACGTAAGAACATTGGTTTTGTAATGCAGGAAAATCTTTTATTTCATGAAACAGTTTTGAACAATATAAAATTTGCAAAACCAAGAGCTAGCGAGCGTGAAATAATTAACGCAGCAAAGCGCGCTCAAGCTCATCAATTTATAAAAAATCTTCCAGATGGCTATAATACAATGGTAGGCGAGCGCGGAGTGAAGCTTTCTGGCGGACAAAAACAGCGCATTGCTCTTGCCCGTGTGCTCTTGGAGGACTCGCCGATTCTGGTGCTAGACGAAGCCACGAGCGCACTTGATTCAAAGACTGAACGTGAGCTGCAAACGGCACTGCAGGAAATAATGAAGGACCGTACTACTATTGTTATCGCTCATAGACTTTCAACCGTTTTGGCGGCAGATAATATTTTAGTTATGGACAAGGGCAGGGTGGTTGACCAGGGCAAACATGAAGATTTAATAAAGCGTGGCGGTTTGTATAAACAGTATTGGGAGATCCAGGCAGGAGGGTATATTTAAAAACCATGCTAAGCGCGGGTTTTTTATTTTCTTATATTTTATGTGGATATGTCATAGCAAAGCCTATGATTTTTATACATTCGCCTCCTTGTTTCGATTTCATAATGGTGTAAGATGGTTGTATTATGGTGGGGAGAGAAGTCACGAAATCGTTACAGACTTACGAACTATACTAACCTACTAACTCAATTTAGCTGCAATCAGTTTGTAGTTCCGTATTGTCTGTAGGTTTGTAACAAGTATAACTAATCGTATTATGATCGAAGTATCACTTGAAACCGGAGAAAATAGGAGGCAGGTTGTAGCAAATGCCGTTAGGGGTCTTGGCGATGCTTTTAGCGATAAATGCAGACAGGCTGAAACTATTCTCATAAAGGTAAACTTAGTGCATCATGAAAATCAGCTAGCCTCGACTCATATTGATGCCGTACGTGGCGTGTTGGACGTAATCCGTAATATTAATAAATGCAAGGTAATAGTGGCTGATGCCTCATATCATGGGACAAAGGCTGCGTTTCGTAACTTCGGCTATAACCGTCTGCTTGAAGAGTTTAATTTTGTTGAGCTACAGGATTTGAATGATGATGATTTCGTGGATGGTTACAGCGTTAAGGCGGACGGATCAAGGAACCCTATTAGACGATCGAAGACAGCGGTCAATGCTGATTTAAAGATCTCTCTTGCGCCAATGAAGCTACATCGTGATACTGCGGTTTCGCTAAGTGTAAAGAACTGGACGATTGGTACATGGGTCACGCCGCCTCGCGTTAGTGCTAGCGGAATGGTTTGGGCACGTTGGCCATGGCTTCACGAAGAGGGCGCTTGGGCACATCATGCAAGCATTATGGAACTTTATCGACAGGTTCCGTGTGATGTTGGCATAGTTGATGGTATACTAGCAATGGAAGGTGATGGTCCGTCAAGTGGCGAGCCAGTTCAGATGGGTGTTGTACTTGCTGGAATGGACGCTGTGGCAGTTGACGCTGTTTCTGCGACGCTAATGAGCATTGACCCTAGCGAGGTTGGTTATTTGGTAATGTGTGCAGAAGCTGGGCTTGGGGTGATTGACTTGACGCGGATTAATGTTCCGCCAATGATGATGTCAGAGATTACGCGAGAATTTTCTCGTCCGCCAGGATTTGAAGGTAAGATTATGCAATGGAAGTCTGGAGCTCCAGAAAGCCTCCGGTAGTCGGCTATTATAAAACTCGCGATCTTGACTTTCACGGGCACCCTGGCATTTCCTAAACGTACGTTTCAGAGACTGCCATCCCGTTCAAGGCAATCTCATCGAGTTTTAGAACACCTCCGGTAATCAGTGTTTAGTATTTAGTTTTTAGACTTTTGACTTTTTCAAATATGTCAACATGTATTTTTCCAGGTCGGTTTCAACCGTTTCATAATGGACATTTGCTAGTAGTTCAAGGAATGATGAAGTCCTGCGGTAGGGCTGTTATTGTTATTTGTACAGGTGGGAATGATGCCGATAAAGATTTATTTACACCTGAAGAAGTTCGTGAAATGATAGGCGCCGCATTATTGAGCGAAGATATTGTAGACGCAAATATCGTTGAGTGTTCTGATTCTGAATCAGACGAAGAATGGGCAGATAAGATTTTGGAAGCGGCAGGACGCCCGGAGGAGGCTGTTGTTTGGAGCGGAGACGAGAAGGTTAGGGAGATTTTTGAAAAAATGGATATTAAAACACAGAAGATTGTGCATGTCCCCGGAATTGTTAGCGCGGAGTTACGCGAGATGCTGAAAACTGGGGACACCGAGTGGAGATCAAAAGTTCCAGGTGGGGCAATGGATGTTGTTTGGGATAAATTTAAGGGGTAGGGTTAGTGGGGAATTTGAAGAAGGTTGAATCTGAAAGAGCTATGAATTGATCAGTTAATTCCAAATTCCAAATTTCAAAATTCAAATATAAAATCACATATCAAAATCACGGTCTAGACAAAAGTTAAAATTTACGATACAGTGCGGCGGTCAATTAAGGCCGTCGTTCTTTTTGGAGGAAAAATGAAAAAAAGCAAAGCGTACGTGCATTTTGTAGGTTTGTATCAGGAAGAAATTGCGAAAATGCAAGATGTCCAGCTTATTACCGAGGGCAAGGACTCGCGAGCTCTTGATAGGGTTTTCTTGATTGCGTTGCTTATCAGCTATTCAGCGTTTCTGTATTTCTTGCTAGGTGTCATTACCGGTTAGTGGCAATCTATGCATGACCAGGGCCTACGAACCCTGGTTTTTCTTTTCGTATGACTTACAAGGGATCTACTGATTTACTGATTGCTACAGATATACCTATAAATTAGCTAGTCAGGTTGCGAGGAGCTCAGAAGCACTGGAACCATAAGATCCATAAGAAACACTGTAAACATGTAAAGACATTGTCACCCTGAGCGAACGCGAAGTATATTTCGCTGTGAATCAACTAAAGATTCTTCCCCTTCTACAGGTTCAGGATAACAAAAGCCAAATCGAAAACGCCCACGAGATTGCGGGCGTCACGACGATGATCAAGGTGCTGATCATGAGAGCCTCCTTTTAGTTGTTACGATCTTTGTGCTTCGGGTGTCGCGTGTAACCCTTGTTGCCACTTTTTGACGAGTGGAAACCTGAGCCAGTGCGGTTTACAACAGGGTCACCCTTGTTGCTTATGCTTAGGCTTTTGAGCGTTTTTCCACGCGAGTTGGCCTTTTCCTCGCGCTTTGCCAGATGTCGCTTTCTGCGCCGTCCGGCCATTTTATCGGCCATGTGTCACCTCCATTATAGTGAACGTTTATGACAGTTCACAATATCATAAAAAATGGCGTTTGTCAAGCTAACTGTTCTAAAGTTCAAAATAAAAACCCTGGCTTTTCAGCGCAGGGAAGTAACGACTACTAAAGTTGACCTAGTGCGAAGTTGGACACGCTGACTCGGTGGTGTCCTCTTCTCCGAATTCGATTTCGCAAGGACAAACTTTGAAGACGATCCTGGCAACGTTCATTGCTTCGATCACTAGTTTGGATGACTGACCAGTTCCAGTTTGCAGGTAGCGGGTCATGGCTTCTAGGGGTGTGCCCTTACGACCGAATACATGTTCTACTGTAAGGCTCTTCCCGTGTAGCCAGGGTGCTTTTTTGGGAAGTTCGTCTGTTATCCACTGTCGAGCTATCCAGATTCCGGCAGTCGTATCGTTTGGAGATACTTCCGCGTGGAATATTTCTTCGGTCAGCTTGAGTGGCCTTGGAAATCTTGTGCCTTCCCAAATTCCTACAAGCGTAATTTCTAGGCTTGGTGGGTATATTTCCACTTCAAGAAGTTGACCTTCGGGGACTGAAGCTTCGCAAGGTGGGGAGGAGCAGAACATTATTCTCTCAGCTTGGGTTTTGGAGGATGTAGCAGTTTTAGCGTTGAGCGCTGGCGCGAGTATAGCTGAAAAATCGACATATGTCAAGAGTCAGAAAGTCTATAAAGTCAGAAAGTTTAAAAGGCTCAAGGCTGAAGTCTGAGAATCACACAACGAGATCTTGACCTGTTCGTATTTTGTTTGTATACTATTTTTGTGTTTATTTAAAGGTAAATAGGCGCTAAAACTCGGATCCCAACTACAGGCGGTGGCCGCAAAAGCGGTTTGCATACCCCTATAGTAAAACGGGAACCGGGAGATTTTGATTATTGGAATAAAAGGGCAACCACAAGGGTTTGCCCCTACACGGGATCGAGTTTGTATGCAATTTAAACTCAAATCTAAATTCAAACCGTCAGGTGATCAGCCAAAGGCAATCAAAGATCTAACCGACGGAATCAACAAAGGTCTTGAAAAACAGACCTTGCTTGGAGTTACCGGAAGCGGAAAAACATTCACAATCGCAAACGTTATTCAAAATGTTCAAAAACCAACGCTTGTAGTTGCTCCAAACAAGACCCTAGCAGCTCAGCTTTGCAATGAGTTTCGCGAGTTTTTTCCAGACAGCGCAGTTGAGTATTTTGTAAGCTACTACGATTATTATCAGCCTGAAGCTTACATGCCACGTAGTGACACTTATATTGAAAAGGAAGCTCAGATTAACGATGAGATTGATCGTCTTCGTCATGCCGCAACTCAGGCTTTGCTTTCAAGGCGGGATGTAATTATCGTTGCATCTGTTTCGTGTATTTATGGTTTGGGTTCTCCAAAGGAGTATCAGGATACGGTGCTGAATCTTAAGATTGGTGACGATGTTGATCGTACAAGTTTGATTCGCAGAATGATTGCAATGTACTTTGAGCGGACAAATGCCGACGTTGATCGTGGACAGTTTCGCTCTACCGGCGACGTTATCGAAGTAATGCCAAAGTCTGGCCATTCTGCTGGAGATGAAAATCAGGAACGCGGTTACCTTTATAGAATTGTGCTCGAGGATGGAAAAGTTGCTGAAATATTTTTGCTCGATCCAATAACGCGCAAAATTAAAGATCGCTTAAAAGATTTTTGGTTATTTCCTGCAAAGCACTACGTTGTCGCTCCTGGCGGAATTCAAAGAGCTCTAAAAGATATTGAAATGGAGCTTAAGGATAGGCTTGCAGAACTAAAAGATCAGGGAAAAATTCTTGAAGTTGAGAGGCTAAAGCGCAGAACACGCTACGATATCGAAATGATTAGGAACGTTGGTTATTGTAATGGCATTGAGAATTACTCACGGCATTTTGACGGTAGGAAAGCCGGCCAGCCAGCTGACAGTTTGCTTGCATATTTTCCTGATGATTTTTTATGCGTTATAGATGAATCTCACGTTACGGTGCCGCAGCTCCGTGGAATGTTTGCTGGTGACAGGTCTCGCAAAAATACGCTTATTGAACATGGCTTTAGACTTCCGTCAGCGCGAGATAATCGTCCGTTAATGTTTGATGAATTTGAAAAGCAAACAGGTCAAACTATTTATGTTTCTGCAACACCTGCAGATTTTGAGCGCACCGAATCAGATCTTATTGTTGAACAAATCGTACGTCCTACCGGGCTTATCGACCCTGAAGTTATTATTTGTCCAGTCACTGGTACGTTTGAAAGTGAAAAAAGTGAGATTTCAGAACGTGAGCGTAGCAAACACGAACAATTGACCGCCAGACGAACGGCAACACAAGGTAGTCAGGTTGCCATTAAACAGGCGCATTACGATGGCCAAGTTGAAGATCTAATTGTGCGAATTAAAGATAGAGTTACAAAAAAAGAGCGTGCGCTTGTAACAACGCTAACCAAAAAGATGGCCGAAGATCTTACTGGATATCTTTTAAGTCAAAATATTAAAGTTCAATATATTCATTCGGATGTTTCAACGTTTGATCGTATTGAAATTCTTACCGATCTTAGAAAAGGCGTTTACGATGTTGTGGTAGGCGTAAACCTGCTTAGAGAAGGACTCGATCTTCCCGAAGTGTCATTAGTAGCAATCCTTGACGCTGATAAAGAAGGATTTTTACGTTCTGAAACATCGCTTGTGCAAACCATTGGGCGCGCAGCTCGGAATATCAACGGCCAAGTAATTTTATATGCCGATAAAATGACTGGATCGCTCGAGCGAGCTTTAATGGAAACCGGACGTCGTAGAGAAATTCAGGTCGCATACAATAAAAAGCATAAAATAACACCAAAAAGTATTAAGAAAAATATTGGTGATATAAGGGAAATGCTTGGAGGCGATGCGGATAAGTCAAATATAAGGGACATATTAAAGATCGAACTTTCAGCAGAGCCTCATGAGATTGAAGCTGTAATTGCAGAGAAAGAAGATGAAATGAAAAAAGCTGCAAGGAAGTTAATGTTTGAGACTGCGGCGTTATTAAGGGATGAGATTGCTGAACTTACAAAAGAGCTAAAGCAGAAAAGAAAAAAGGCCGCCCCTACCCCGGAACACCGGTAGAGGCGGTAAGTGCTATGCCGCGTATTGATGAATTACAGTACTTTGGAAAGTCGTACTCAAGATAAGCACGACGCGCCTAAGCTTTTTTGGCAGCCTTGGCTTTTGTACTGGCCAGCCCCAATCCTCTGTAGGTACTGGGAACTTCATAGGCTCACGGTCTGGAGAACTCAGCCCTCCTACTCCCGCAATTCTCTTCATCAGGGCCTCCCCTGTTACAGAGACGCTTGATTGCGCCCCATGGGTTAACCAGATTTCACTATAGTTGAACCCGGATTCACCAACTGGAGAAAAAAACAGAAAACTCCAGCGTTTTTGTTCCAGTGACGTACGAAGCAACACGTGCACAACTATACAATTATAAATACCGATATCTAATATTACAATAGTGGCTGTGAATATATGCAAGAAAACATTACAGTAAAAGGTGCTAGAGAGCATAATCTCAAAAACATTAATGTTACGCTTCCGCGCAACAAGCTGGTTTGTATTACAGGCTTATCTGGTTCCGGTAAGTCATCATTGGCGTTTGATACCATTTTTGCCGAAGGTCAACGTCGTTATATTGAGTCGCTTTCTGCCTACGCGCGTCAGTTTTTGGGGCAAATGCAAAAGCCAGATGTTGACGAAATCGAAGGTCTTTCCCCCGCGATTTCTATAGATCAAAAAGCACATTCTCGAAATCCGCGTTCAACAGTTGCTACTGTAACCGAGATTTACGATTATATGCGTGTTTTGTTTGCACGAATTGGTGAGCCATTTTGCCCAGAATGCAGTGAAAAGATTGAAAAACTTACTGTGGATGAAATGGTTGATATTGTACTGCGTGGCGTTACAGAACAGCAGACAGTACAGAACTACAGACCGACAAACTCAGACGAACGGACCGAAGGTCCACGAACAAAAAGTCGTCAGGCAAACGCCAAAATAAAGTCGAAAGTTGGCAACGAGCTAATAGTGCTAGCGCCAGTGGTTCGTGGTAGAAAAGGAGAGTATTACCAGCTATTATACGATTTATATAACAGCGGTTTTGCAAAAGTAAGGATTGACGGAAAAATG
>JAUYIW010000081.1 GCA_030688135.1 Candidatus Uhrbacteria bacterium
CTCGAGGAGCTTGCAATCCACGACGAGAGATCTTTCGAACCCCACCATCTCGAGGAGCTTGTAATCCACGACGAGAGATCTTTCGCGGTTCGTTGAGATCTCCGAAAGATTTCTCCTCGCGACCTACAGACTCGTCGAAATAGTAACTTTCTACTTATTAAATGGATCAAACAAATTCTAACCTGGCAGATTAGATGACTCCTCCACCTAAATTGCGTATGATCCTCTAGATGGACTAAGCTTGCAGTAGAGTTAAGTTAATGTAATTCATAGCTCATATGATAGTAATAATCCCAATAAGAAAAAGAACGCTATCGGACGCGTCCATTCACAAACCTCTTTTTAACCTCTCCGCTTGTCGTAAAACCTCTCCACTCTTCGCATAACCCATTTTAACCTCCTTTCATTCAGGAAGACCCTTCATCGGCTCTGCCTCAGGATGTCTGGCAATGCCAGCACCTCAGCGTCAGAAATAACCTCTTCGTTACCAGAGTAACCCCCTCGTCCCTGACCCCTATCTCAAAACTTATTCCACAAAATTACTTCATCTCGAGCTTCGGGATTACATGCTCCAACGTAAAGTGCGCCGTCAACGAATTCAAGATAGTACCCGCTAGCTTCAACGGAATAAATCTCGTCGTTAGGATCTACTGGGAGTTCTGAGATATAATCCGGTATCGCGCTCGTGGACAAATTAAAACAATCATCACTTATTGCTTCGTCTCCACATAAAAGCCCAAAATCACCTGCGCAACCTTCACCTGTTCCAATCATTACCCTATCGTAGGCTGTTGGCTCGATCATTGCGGCGAAAGTTGTTGAGTCGTCATAAAACATTTCAAGCATTACTTCCATAATATCGCGCACACCATCTTCGCGTACTACATCATTTCGCTCTGCAAGCCGTCTCGCAGGATTGGCAATAAAAACAATTATTACAGTTGCAACAAGAATAATTGCAAAAGCAATTACCAAATCAGTTTTTGTATAGCCGTGAGGATTCGACATATATAACATTCAAGTGATACTCTTTCATTATATGACAACTATCGATACTCCACAATCTGGATTCCTATTAGTAGATAAACCGGCTAGCATTACATCGCATGATGTGATTGATCGTTTACGAAAAATAACCGGGATAAAAAAAATTGGACATGCTGGAACGCTAGACCCATTTGCGACCGGTTTGTTGATTGTGGCTGTAGGGCGCAAGGCAACACGCGAGATTAGTAAATTCGTTGGACTCGGTAAAGAATATGAAGCAGAAATTGTTATTGGAGCCACAACAGAAACGCTTGATTCTGAAAGTGAAATCATAAAAGATAAAAAATTGACCGAAACCTCCCTTAGCCCATCATTTGAAAGGAATGGAATTGAAAATGCCATGGGCGAGCTCACCGGAACGTATGATCAGATCCCACCAATGCACTCAGCGATAAAAGTGAAAGGCAAAAAGCTATACGAACTGGCGCGTAAGGGTATTGAAATTGAGCGAACGCCAAGAAAAGTTACAATATCGGCTTTTGATCTAATCGATGAACCAAAACAAGAAGACGGATTAACTGTAATAAAGGCCCTAATAAAATGTTCAAGTGGTACATATATTCGCGCCTTAGCAAGAGATCTTGGAGAAAAAATTGGCACTGTTGCGTATACAAAAAACCTGCGTCGCACGCTGATTGGCGAGTTTAACATAAAGGACTCAACTGCCCTTGGCGATATTAATGCGGAAAACTGGCAAAATAAGCTTCAAAGTCTTACATAATTAAATGGTTGACTAAAGGCAAATGTCGTGTTACATTAGATGTGTAACTACTAACCGGAAGTTTAGATTGAAATTGGTAGCAATAATATGTTGAATTCAAAACGTGAAAATAACGCTACGGCGTTAAAGCTAAATCTTCAAACAGATTCGGCTAACATTCCACACAATTCAGCCAAACTTGCATAAGAGACTAAAGTCTCGCCTGTTTTCATTTCTATACTCCACAAAACCGTATGACACCATTGGATGCGTTTGTCGGCTTTGGAGTTCTTTTAGTTGGTCTCGGTCTTGGCTTTATTATTCGACACCTTGTTGTAAAAAATAAAGTTGAATCTGCCGAAGCTAAAGCAGAAAAAATTCTCAAAGACGCCAGAATTAAAGAACAAGAAATTTTATTAAAAGCCAAGGAAGGAGCTGTAAGAATTCTTGACCAAGGAAAGGGAGACGAAGAACTACGAAGGCGCGAACTTCAAGGCGCTGAAGACAGATTACGATCCAGAGAAAGCATGTTCGACAAAAAGCTACTCGAGCTTGAAGACGGGAAAACTAAAATCGAACAAACTAAAGTTGAATTGCAAAAATTACGCGGAGAGATCGATATTCTTCGTGAAGATGAAAAGAAAAAACTACAGAGTATCGCAGGGCTCACTCGTGACCAAGCTCGAGATGAATTGTTTAGACTTGTAGAAGAAGATCAAAAGGAAAACCTTCTTGGCCGTATTCGAAAGCTTGAACAAAACAGTGAAGAAGAGCTAGATATTAAAGCACAGAAAATTCTTGCACTTTCTATTCAACGATTTGCAAGCTCACATGTAGTTGATGCCACAACTACAATGGTAGAACTTCCGTCCGACGACATGAAGGGTCGAATTATTGGTCGTGAAGGTAGAAACATTAAAGCACTCGAGCGACTTACAGGATGTGAACTAATAATTGACGACACGCCACAAATGATCACCATTAGTGGATTCTCGCCAGTACGAAGACAAGTGGCACGTCGAGCGCTTGAAATGCTAATCAAAGACGGCAGAATTCAACCTGTACGAATTGAAGAGGCTGTAAACGATGCTAAAAAGGACTTAGCAAAAGAGATGAAAAAAGCCGGAGAAGACGCACTTTACGAACTTGGGATTCCTGTTTCATCAATCGATCCAAAACTAATCTCTATTCTTGGTCGGCTTAAATTCCGAACAAGTTATGGGCAAAATGTATTGCAACACTCAATTGAAGTTGCAAGGATCTCAGCGTTAATAGCAGAAGAGCTTGGTGCTGACGTGTTTGCCTGTAAAAAAGGTGGACTTTTCCACGACATTGGAAAGGCTGTTGATCATGACATGCAGGGCGCTCACCCGGAGATTGGTTACAACATCATGAAGAAATTTGGCTTCCCTGAAGAGCTCGCTTACCAGTCTGTAGCTCATCATGAAGATAAACCAAAAACAATCGAAGGAGTTATAGTGAAAGCCGGTGATGCTATTAGCGGAGCACGTCCGGGTGCACGAAGATCGAGCATTGAAGAGTATTTGCAACGTCTGCAAGATCTTGAAAATACAGCCACTGAATTTGAAGGTGTAGAAAAAGCATACGCAATTCAAGCTGGACGAGAAGTTCGCGTATTCGTGAAGCCTACATCGATCGATGACTATGGCGCACACAAGCTTGCTGCAGACATCGCAAAGAAGATTGAAAGTAGCCTAACCTACCCTGGTGAAGTAAAAGTAACCGTTATTCGAGAAACTAGGATTACAGAATACGCCAGGTAGGTTACAAAACTACGAACTATACAGAACTACAGACTGATTGCGTATTCGGTCCGTAGGTCCGTACCTTCTGTAGGTTCGTAACCCAATAGCACTCAATTCAATATTGTCATATCAAAACTGATAATGTACAATATACTCAGAACTAATGAAGCATGATATGAACAAAGCACTACTCGCTCTAAAAATCTCAGAAAAGCTAGGCGTTTCAAAAAAGAACGCTGAAGACTTTGTTGCAGCTTTTCAAGACATTGTAATAGACGCGCTTAAGAACGATATAGAAGTAACAATCGCTGGATTCGGAACTTTTTCTTCTCGTGTGCGCGCAGCGCGCAAAGGTGTGAACCCTAGAAAACCAACCGAGATCATTAATGTGCCTGCTGTAAAGATTCCAAAGTTCAAAGCTGGCAAGAAACTAAAAGATGAATTAAAGGCTAGCACTTCAGGAAGTACATCCACGTCCACGCCAGAAAAACCTACTACCGGATGGGAAGGATAAAAAACCATATAAAGAAACCCCGGGCGATGTGCTCGGGGTTTTGAGTTACTCTTCCTTCTTAAGGCGCGGTCTTACAAACCATAACACTGCAAGTAGAGATAGGACGACAAAACCGGCAAACCTCCATGCGCTTGGCACTAGGTCTGTATTGACATCTTGAGCTCCTGAAAGCGCAAAAGAGGCAATGAGAAGAGTGAGTACCATTCCTCCTGATCCAACGAATGATCTAAGAGAACTGAACGTCGCGCGGTAGCCACTACTAACACGCTCATTGGTGTAAGCGTCTATTAGTGGCGCAAGTGCCCCTCTACCAAACTCATGCACCACCATAAATGCAAGCCACAATACGAAAGGCTGGTTTATGCTAAATGCCATCAATGGTACCAGTCCAACTACGATAGCAATCACCACTCCCCTAGCCTCGTGCTGTCGAGAGAGCGATGCTCTTCTAACAACCCAACCGGCCAAAATCATGGCAGGATAAATTAGCATCCACACAAATCCTAGCCCGATTTCGTTAACTCGTATTAGCGCAAGTGGCGCCCAATATAAGTTGAACATCACGAATACGCCGGCGAGAAACTGAATCGCTACAATCCACCTAAGTGCAGGCGAACGCCGTAAGTGTGCGTAACTGTGACCCAGCGCTTCAAATTCACTCATAGTGTGCTCCGGCTCATTCCCATGCATATATCGCCAAGAGAACAACATGCCAATCCCGGCGAGAAGCCCGAATATGAAGAATCCTACAGAGCGTCCGAATGGAATGGCAAGACCAACTCCTAGAAATGCGCCGATAATCATACCGACCCCTCTTAGCATTGTTTCACGTCCATAAACCTGCGCAAGCGTTTCGGTTCTGTCAGGCGCATCAGCTATCCATGCGCTAAGCGCGCCTGAGAAGAAAGCGGTACCAATAGCAACAAACGCCTCAGAGACAACGGCAAGCGCAAATGTATTGGCCACCGAATACAATAATCCACCTACCAAATGAAACATGCCACCCAATGTAATCGAGAATCCACGACCACGTCCGTCAGCTAACATTCCAGTTGGCACTTCGGCAAGTATGAGAATGGTCCAGTAGATGGCATTAATCATTGCCACTTGCGAGTAACTGAATCCGTAATCTAGAAGCATTGGAACGTACAGAGTTGCCGTTGCTCCAAAACCAAGCCCCTTAATCACCGTGAATATGTTGTAGGTTGTAGTTGACCGCATAGCTGTTCTCCTTTTTAAAGAACAAAACAGCCCGAGATTTATTCCCGAGCTGCTACAATGTTCAATGTTTAGATCTTTAGCTTTTCACTTTTAGCTTGATATTAAACATCCCTGCAACACGAGAATACACAAAACAATCCATTCCGAAGTCGGAAAGACTCTTTTCGATAATAGTGTTGTAGACATGAGTATTCATACGACTAAAATATAACATATTTTTGAAACTTGTCAATAGTCCTAGTTAAGACCGTTCTAATACTTAAAATTTCACCATTTCGAGGGAGGTATGTTAAACCGGCCGACGAGAAATCCTTAGGAATCACAAAAGATCTCTCAGTCGAAGACTCCTTCGAGATGGGAAAAAAGCAAAAGGCCAACCCCAGGGGTTGGAAATAAAAACCACCCCAGATCTATAGATCTGGGGCGAGTTCGAGTAGCGCTAATCTTTTCGTAGTACCGCCTTAAGCTTCTTGCGACCGCGGTAGAGCCTAGACATGACCGTCCCTTCAGGAATTTCAAGTAGCTCCGCAATTTCGATGTAAGTGAGACCGTCTATCTCTCTCAGCTGAATGACCTCTCTTTGACCCGCTGACAATTTTGTTAGCGCAGCAATGATGCGATCACGCAAATCCTCATGAGTATGCTCAATCTTTTCCTTGTGCCTGCGCAGATGATCGTTTGCGACATTCATCGCAATGTTGTAGACAAAGGAGTAGAAGTCGGAATCAAGATCCAATTCCGCCAAATCCTTGAACGCTTTTATGAAAACGTCCTGGGTAAGGTCTCGCGCGTCTTCGCGATTGCGCACCATTGCGTAGACCACCTCGTAGATCCGGCCCTGGTATCTTTCAACGAGTGCCCTATACGCCACTTTATTGCCTGCCAAAACCTCCTCTATAATTTCGCGGTCAGTTAATTCCGCCATTGAATCTGGCATTTTTGCCTCCATTAAATGAACGATTAAGAATCGACCTTACCAGATTTTAGGAATTTTGTCAACCAAAAAGCCCCGCACAAGCGAGGCTTTTAGTTTTTATTCTTTACTTCCTGCTATTGCTTCTATGTCCTTCTGTAAG
Organism: Candidatus Uhrbacteria bacterium; assembly: GCA_030688135.1. Taxonomy (GTDB): domain Bacteria; phylum Patescibacteriota; class Patescibacteriia; order UBA9934; family UBA9934; genus JAUYIW01. The sequence continues at coordinate 6,325 of JAUYIW010000081.1, forward strand.
GCGCTCAGCCTCGATCGAAATTTATCAAAATGGTTTTGATCGAATCTGATATTAGTGGAAGATATGCCAGCCTCCCAATATCCCCACTCGCGTTGTGGGATCGCTTTATTTACATTTTGTTTCTTAATCACCTTATCATAAATATCGAATGATAACATAACCCCCTCGCCAATTACCTTCTTACCTCCCGACTTAGGATCTTCCTCTACCCCTTCAAAGTCTTCAAACCATATATGTATTGGATCACCTTTTTTTTGTTGTAGAGCAATGAAAGCAACAGGGCCTTTTAGTGCACCATCTTCGTCTTTATACCTAAACTGTATCTGCTCCGCACCAGGCAAAACAAGTTGCCAACCGCCCGATAATTCAACATACTTTGGCACTTTACCTGCCTTCACCAAATCCCATATTATGGATATGCTTTCGTTCGCCTCTTCCATGCCCTCAAGAGCTATACCTTCATGAAGTTCTCTTTTCCGAGTTTCTCGTTCTGCAATACTCGCTTGGCGTTCTTTTTCATTTGCAGCAAGCTCCAAAATTAGGTCTTGCTCGCCTGCTTCAACTCTGTCTAAAGTTTTTTTGATTTCTGCCCTCTGGATCATAAGTTCATCCAAGCGACGTCTTGACTCATCTATCACATCTTCACGTTCATATTCCCATGAATCAGCTTCTAGACCAGCTTTTTTGTAATCGCTGTAATCAAGCGATCCTGGCTCTCCCTTCTCTCCCTGGAAAGGAGGATGTTGATAGGTCTCGTTGAATCTTAAATCTTGCTTTTCAGATGCGATTTGCTTTTCTATTTCATAAAATCGAAATCTCAACCAACCCTTAGCTAGGTCTGTCTGCGTTGGCTCTACCTCTACGACTTCTGGTGTTTTAGGTCCCCCTCCCTCACCTTGCTCACCATATTTTGATTTTGGCATATTAATTTGTTTATTCTTTTACCCAAGTTTGAACTGCCTCTTTAATCTTATCGAGCTCGATGAGTTGCATTTCTTCACTCGCCCGTTCTTTCCATTCTACCGAATCTTCTCTTAATGTTTTTTCTGAAACTACAAGTCTAAGCGGTAATCCAATCAAATCAGCATCACCAAATTTTGCACCCGGTGACATATCACTACGGTCGTCCCATAACACCTCTACTCCGGACTCTAGCAGGCCATTATATAAATCCTCTGACACATCGTCTATGCGAGACTGTAAATCGCTATCTTTCGATGACAACGACACTAAATGCACGGCAAACGGCGCAACAGATTTTGGCCAGATCATTCCACGATCATCATGATGGACTTCAACAATCGAACCCATAACACGCGATGGCCCAATTCCGTAACAGCCCATAATCACATCCATAGGCTTGCCGTCAGCACCGGTAACTTTAAAGTCAAATGAATCTGAAAACCTACATTCCAGCGGAAAAATATTTCCAACCTCAATAGATTTTACTATGTCGTATTTTTCCGTATTATCTAAATCAGCCTTTGGCACAATTTCCTTATTCATTGCCACGCCGGTTTTTTTATCAACATAAATTGAATCTTCACCGGCTTCTGTTGGCACCTGAAATTCATGCGAATTCTTATCGGTAAACACCCCACCAGATGCAGCAGCCACAATAGCATCAAGCCCACAGCGACTATAGATCTTCAAATACGCTCCCTTTGCCTTTTCATAAAAATCTAAAAAGTCTTGTTCGTCCGTATGGAAACTATACAAATCCTTCATTGAAAATTCACGCCCCCTAAGAAGGCCTGACTTCGCGCGAGGCTCATTTATAAATTTGTCCTGAATTTGATAAACGGCCACTGGCAAATCCTTGTACGATTTAACATAATCTCGAACAAGCGGAGTAATTACCTCCTCTGCAGTTGAGCTCAAACCATACTCCTTGTCGCCAGCTCCCTCAACCTTAAACATCACATCTATCTTATCCCATCTGCCTGTTGCGTCATAAAGTTGCTTTGGATGAAGCGCAGGCATTAAAATTTCCTGTCCGCCAATAGCGTCCATTTCTTCTCGTACAATAGCTTTGATTTTGTTAAGCGCTTTAAGCCCGAGTGGCAAATATGTATAAATACCCGCAGCAAGCTGATTTATAAAACCGGCCTGAGTTAAAAGCCTAGCGTTTGCGCTATCTGCATCTGCCGGAGCTGATTTAGATGTTTTGGTAAATAGTTGAGATTGCTTCATAGTGAGAATAGCATACCGTTTCCTGCGCAGAACGACAAGTTCTAATGTCAACATTTGTATCGCTTTACAAATTTAGCTAATGAGCCCATAATTTAATTTAGTTGCATATGCGAATGAATTTGCATATGCAAATGAATTTGCAAAAACTCTGAAACACTAATAAATATGAGTACTCACCCATGTCCAATTGAAGAACTACTCTGGAACAATGGGCTCCGAAGAACAAAAGACCGTCAATTTATGATTGCAAAATTAAGACTTAATAGGACATGGACCTTGACCCAAATGGATAACGTGCTTCCACAAACTTCTCAAACTACGGTTTATCGTAATCTTAAAAAATTCCTAGATTTGGATCTTATAGAAGAAGCCTTTGTGCACAATCACGAAACTCATTTTGAATGGATGGACCGTGAGCATCATGATCATGTTATATGTAAAAAGTGCTCGATAGCAGAATGCATACCGTGCCCCTCACCAGACCTTAACAAGCATCGCATTGAATTGGAACACATCTGCCTCCTGTGTAATAATGATTAAATATGAAGCGTGCTTTAATTTTAGCTGGACTCATAGTCGCATCAATTACCCTAATACTTGTAATTGCTCCTGAACAGTCAACGAATACAAAAAGCTCTCAAGTTGCCGCAACTATATTTCCAATTTACGACATTACCAAAAACGTTGTGGGCAATACAATGGATGTAGCTTTAATCGTACCGTCCGGTGCTAGCCCTCATACGTTCGAACCAGCTCCGTCGACTCTGCGTGATCTAGCTCAAACCGAAGTAGTATTTAGCATTGGACACGGCCTTGACGACTGGACCGATAACTTAGTTCTAAGTATTGGAGCGCAAAATATAACAGTCGATTCAAACATTGATCTTCTAGATGCTTCGGCTGAAAATATAAGTGATCCTCAAAATAGTTACAATGGATTATCTAATGTCGACCCTCACTATTGGCTTTCAA
>JAUYIW010000016.1 GCA_030688135.1 Candidatus Uhrbacteria bacterium
GATTTTATAGTTGAAGTTGGTCCCGGTGAGGGAGCGATGACAAAAGAGATCGTTGATTCTCTTAATTTCAAAGGAGGGGTTATGGGAGGTTCTGGCAAGACTCAGCTAATTCTGATCGAAGCTGACCAAGATCTTATTCCGGGTTTGGAGTCAAGGTTCAAAAATGCAAAAATTATTCAGGCTGACGCAGCCAAGGTTGACTATACTAAGTTAGTGCCAAAAAATAAGTCATGGATGTTAATTGGCAATCTTCCGTATAATGCCGGAAACGCAATTATAATGAATGCACTTGCCTCCGAGCGTCCTCCGCTCCGACTTGTGGTTATGGTGCAAAAAGAAGTAGCTGACCGCATGCTCGCTAAACCCGGAGACATGAGCTTGCTAAGCGTGGCAATACAAATCTACACAAAGCCAAAGAGATTATTTAACGTAGGTACTGGCGCATTTGTACCACCGCCAAAGGTTGACTCAACAGTTATCGAACTCAACCTGCTGGACTCAGTGAACAGGGGAGAGGCAGAGGCAGTGCTGAAGATTGCAAAAGCGGGTTTTGCGAATCGTAGGAAACAGCTACATGGAAATTTATCTTCAGCTAAAATAGCATCATCCGAGCGGGTAAAGGCTGTGCTTTTAAAGATTGGTTTATCAGAATCGGCTCGTGCTCAGGAATTGAGTGTGGAGGAGTGGAAGCAGGTGGCTGAGTTTATTAAGAAAATCTGAGGTTTATTATCTGGCGACTTAATTTATTGTTAAGAAGCTGGGGTTTATTGTCGACAAACGCTCGTTTATTGCTCGAATAAATAAGCCAGCCCATTCAAAAATAAAACATATAATTTGCCTTGAATTACGAAAATCTCATCGAGTTTCGTAATTCAAGATAATTTGATAATAAACCAAGTCAAAAGCAAATAAACGCAAGCTCCTCAACAGTAAACATATACGGCTCTCCAATCTGTGATATAATAATCAGGTCATGATAGGTGAGAAACAAAGAATAAGCATAAACAAAACTAGACCTAGATTCAGCAATGAGCAAAAGACTGGGTTTGCTTTGGTTATGGCTATGGGCGGCTTTTCGCTTCTACTTGGTATTTTTTATATGGGGAATCATTTGAGTTCTCCGTTCGATCTTGAACCTGCTAATTCAGGGTATGTAATATCAGAAGCTGATCAAGCAGCTGAACTACTTGAAATGCAAACTATAGATACCGACGAAGATGGTCTTACCGATTTTGATGAAACATACGCATACAAAACAAGTCCATATCTTGCAGATTCAGATGGCGATGGCTTTTCAGATTCAGCAGAGCTTGCAAGCGGAAACGACCCAAACTGTGCGTCGGGTGATGATTGTGAATCTGTGCTCGCAAGTGAAGACGCTTTGTCAGGAATCAATCCAAGCGCAGGGCTAGCGGGTACTGTACTCGACTCAGTTGAAGAATCTAACGCAGTGCTTGCGCAATATACAGATTTACTTCAGCAGGTTTCTGTAGTCGAAATTCGACAACTGCTTTTATCTTCTGGATTATCAGAAGATGTAGTGGACAGTTTGAGCGATGAAGAACTAATGACTTTGTATCAAAAAATAGTCACCGATCTTGAAGATTCCGGAGAATTGGAACAGATTTTAGCTGAAGGTGCGAATCAATAAACACAAGGCGTAGTTTATGCATAACAATGGCAATAAAAGAATTTTAAACGGAATTACTTTACTTGTAATTTTTATTTCCTTAAACGGAACTTTTCTTTTGGCGCCTAGACAGGCTCACGCTATTCCGGTCGAAGATATTCCGGCACGCATTTTTAATAAGGCTGAAAGCGCTGTAAAGAAAATCGATAAGAAGTTAAAGCAAGCGCTTGTTACAAGTATTACGACCGGTATTATCAATACAATGACCTATGTGGCAAATACTGCGGCTTATAACTTGGCTGTAAATATTGCTTCCGGTGGAGATGCCGATCTTCCACTGTTTGACCCACGCCCACCAGCGGATTATTTTAGGTATATTGGAATGAGCGCGGCTAACGAAGCTATCAGCGTTATCAACGCAGAAAATGCGGTTGGTGGATTTTTGGCAGAATTTGGATTGTGTACACCGATAGATCCGTATATACTTTTAGCAAAACGAGTTGGAGTAAGGAGCGTTTACGAGCGACCAACCCTAGAGGCTGATCCACTTTTAGGAATCGAAAATGCTTGTGGTCTTAATGACATTCGGAGAAACTGGCAATCTTTTGTAGCAGACACTAAGGCACAGTTTCCCGACGATCAGACTAGAAATGAATTTATTCTTTCCACTCTTTCTTCATCGATGGAGCCGGAAGTGAATGAATTTTCTTCCGGTATGCAATTGTATGCCGACACAATTGGGCGTGCCGCGACCGATGCGAAAAATAAGTTTTTACCATTTTTAAATAGTGACGGTTTTCAGGCAGTTAAAAATTATATTACCGAAGCGCAGGAGACACCGGCAAGTATGGTTCAATTTGATTTTGAAAATCAGATCGACAAACAGTCAGGAATTCCAAACCAGATTGGTGCGGCACTTATCTCAAATACGGATGCAATTCTACAAGTGGGAGTTATGGCAGGTTCGGTATTTTCAAATACCCTTCTTTCCGAGCTTACCGACAGACTTTATAGTGGTTTGTTTGAAAACGTAGCATATGACGACAGTCCGTTTGACGAAGACGCCGGAGTAACCGGTTCGGTTGATCGTGCAAAAGAATCTTTCAAGTCACTTAGTACGTTTACTCCACTTCAAGTCTCAGACTTCAATTTGCTTTCAGAATTTTCAACTTGTAGCACTGACATTAGAAGCAACTCCAGAAGATTGTATAATTGTGTAATCGACACTTCATTTGCTTCTGTGTTAGCAAGAGCTGACGCAGGAGATCCGCTCACTATTCAGGAGGCGATAGATGAGGGCTACATTAATGGAGATTGGGCTTTGATTCCACCGACTGATCAGGCAAGGAATCAAAATTCAAAATGTTATTCATACGGTTTTTGTTATTCTAACCTTGTAAAGCTAAGGAAGGCCCGCATTATTCCAATCGGTTGGGAATTGGCGGCCAATTCCGAAGACAACAGTGATTCCAGTCCTAAGACGCTTCAATTTGTTATCGATTCGTTTAATGAATGTAACAGCGACGGAGAACTAGATAGCGATTATCCGTGGTGTCACTTAATCGATCCTGACTGGGTTCTAACTTATCCGCAACATCAATGTAACACCCTCGCGTACGGACAGCTATTAGAAGCAAGCGGAACAGACTTCCGAGCTGAAGAGTGCGTTGATTATAAGAGCTGTATTGATGAAGATGACGAAGGCAACTGTACGGGTGGTTACGGGTATTGTGTTCGAGAGCAAAATATTTGGCGCTTCCGTGGTGATAGTTGCCCCGAAGAGTATGCAAGTTGTCAGGGCTTTACAGACAGAAATGGTGAAGACGTAAATTATCTTACAACAACAATTGACTCCGGAGAGTGCGGAGATGGTAATGTAGGTTGTTTGTGGTACGAAACAGTTAAAGAGGAGGACTCTGCTGGGGCATTTGACTGGCCAGAAATTACAAATACAGAAACGGCAGAAAATGCTAGTGATGCATATAAAGAAAGGGTTTACTTTAATTCTAATGTTGAAACTTGCGATGAATCAAACGGAGGATGTACGCAACTTATTGAACGAACAGACGATCTCAATCTCAACTTGGTGGTAAATTCAAGTTTTGAAGTTGACGCGGATGGAAATGGCGTGCCTGACGCTTGGCTTACAACTGACATTGACACGCTTAACTTTGACACAGAAAATGATGTAGGTAGAACTGCTAACTCCGCAATGTCAACCGGAGCCGGTACTGTATTTCAACCCGGGCTAACACTTGGACAAAGCAGATTCTTCACGTTTTCATTTTTTGCCGCTCAGTCGCCTGACGCCACTTCATCCGACAACACTATTCAAGCGTTGGTGTCTCTGACAGATCAATCCGGCGCGGAATCGGTTGATTTAACAGGTACCAGTTTTACAGGGGATTGTGCCGTATATTCAGCACTTATTAAAAACGTACTTTTAATTACCGCCACTCCTGACAGCGACAGCTATGAGCGTTTTGAATGTATATTTACAGCTCCAACGCTACGTGATAAATCATCACTTTTACACGCTGTTATTACTTTTGATGCCAATCTTCTTTCATCAAGTGCAACCAGCAGTGTTTTAATTGACGACGTTCAGTTGGAGCAAGAAGCGGATGCTACTACTTATCATGCAGACTACAGCGATGACTATAATAGTTTAAGTTTTATGTCAGTAAAACTGCCACCGGATTACTTGGGTTGCGACGGAGGCGATGACGATCCTGCAGAGTGCGAAGGTTATGCGCGAATTTGTGCTGAAAATAATGCCGGATGTAACGAATACACTCCAATGACCGGCGATCCAACTGTATTTGGAAAGGTTACTCAGCTCGACGAATGTTCAGCGTCTTGCGTTGGGTATGATACTTTCAAGCAGGAAGCAACGCTTTACGAACCGGATGGCGAGTTCCCAATCTACTTCATCCCGGACACGGCGGAGAGCTGTACTGCAGAGGCGGTAGGTTGTGATGAGTTTACAAATTTAAGCACAGAAGACAAAGAATACTTCACATATTTGCGTGGTTGCGTTACCGAAGCTCAGGCAGAGGCTAACACAAATAGCGATAAGAACGCAGTGTTTTATACATGGGAGGGGTCGGATATTGACGGCTATCAGTTGAAAGTTTGGGATCTTTTGGAATCCAATCTAATAGTTTCTACGTATGAGTATGCAGATTCGGGTGAAGTTGATTCTAATCCGGGTGGCGCGCCATGTTCAACTTGGTATTCGGACGACACCGGAATCCATTGTGAGGACGATAAAGGAGTGTCTGCAGGGTATCTTGCGGCCGATACCGACGCTTGCGATGAGCACGAAGATATATTTAGCAATCCGGATTGTCGTGAATTTTATGATGAAGCTGGTGTTATTCACTACAGACAATGGACCGACACTGTTACTGTTAACAACGCCTGCGTAACATACAGAAAGACAACAATAGCAGGGGAGGATGCAACTGCTTGGCAGGATAACTGTGAAGGTTCCGGCGGATTCTTTAATACGGCAAATAATGAGTGCGTGTATTATGGATTTAATGAAGAATCGAATATTTGTAGCGCAGAAGAAAGCGGATGTAGAAATTATACCGGTGGTAGAAGCGCAAATAGTCGCACGGCACTTATAGATTTATTTGAAGATGATACTTTAGAAAACTGGGATGGAAATAGCGCTTCAGACGTTTCACTCTCAAACGATTCAATTGCAACAGACGGTCACTCACTAAAGTCAGTTGATACAACGAGCGTTTGGACCCATCTTTACGATTATGGTAGTGCTTGCGCAGACGAAAATGGTTGCGATTCCGGAACGGACACGCTAGGAGCCGAATGCACGGTGCAAGAGGGAGAGCAATACTGTGGGACACTTGAAAATCAGCTGTTTGGCGGTAAAACGTACTTCCTAAGTTTTTGGGCAAAGGGTGACGGTCAGATAGATGTAGGTTTTGACACGAATTTCGATCCAAGTTCAGGAGCTGTCATTGATATAGAAGGTGATGGTAGTCTGTTATCGTTTGGTTCGAGTATTACGCTTACCGACGAATGGGAGCGATTTTCACTTGGGCCACTCGATATGGACTCAATAACTTACCCTGAATTTGGAGAGGGTACAGTATTGGTTTTTGAACCTTTTGTAGGAGTAACATTCTGGATTGACACAATAGTATTGCGTGAAGGTGAGGATGACATTGCAGTTATAATGGACTCATGGATTACTCCTGCGATTTGTGATCAAAATCTTGAAGGTGAAACCAGTCCGCAGTATCAATTGGGCTGTCAGGAATATTTAGACGTTAATGCAGACACAGCATATCTTAAATCATTCGGAGGATTGTGTGACGAAGATCAGGTTGGTTGTGCCGGTTACTTTAAAACAAATCAAACGGAAGACATTAATGCCGCGATTGTAGGTGCGGTTTGCAATAACGTAGACGCAGATGAAGATGAAGACGACATTGCAGATACTGCTACCGGTTCAACCGGTTGCTATATGTTTACAACCGACTCTGGTGGAACTGCATTTGATGAAGCAAGTGGAAGACTATGTACCATTACTTTAGGTCAATCTAGTTGTACGTTTGATCTTGATTTCTATATTCCTGAAACACTACTATCTTCGCTAGATCAAATGTCGCATATTAGCTACGTAGCCGACACTCAGTTAGTCGAGGCTGATCGTGATATTTATGCGATTGTGGATAGTGGCGACCTATGTGATTCAACCGAAATAGGTTGTATGGAAGTTGGTGTGCCGGTGTTCAGCGCTGATCTTTCTGTTGTAGATTCATGGACAACCACATTCCTATTAAATCTACCGGAAGACTATGGAGATATTTTGTGTAGTGCAAGCGAGCTATTCTGTGAAGAGTTTGAATCAACCGACGAAGGCACGTTCTACTTTAAAGACCCGGTTGGGCATGTTTGCGAATATACAGATAGCAGAATAATCAATGGCACAAGTTATCGCGGTTGGTTCCGCGAAGGAACAGATGAATTCTGTTATGGAGTAGGATTCTGTAGCGAAAGCGAAGATTCGGACATCGCTTGTTCGCTTGATTCTGATTGTGCTGACCATGATGACGGTGATTTCGGCGAATGCGACATTTCGGTTGGGGAGTACTTAATTGGCGGGGATTATTCAGCTCAATGGCGAAATGGTGATACCGACTACGAAGGTTGGGTTGGCCTTTGTAACGCTGAGCACGATGGCTGTAGCGAATTCCGTGATCCGCTGGACTTTGATGACAGCGAATTTTATGGTGAGACCGATGGTGGAAGCTACTTCTTTATCGACAATGAAAACTTAGACGAAAATACACTTCTTTCAGCGCAAAAATGTAATGGTGAAGTTAGTCAAAAGCGAGGATGCACGCTGTTCTACGATACGGGCGATACGGGATTTGATTACAACTCAACGGCAACTTATATTGCAAGCGCTCGAGCCGATGTGTTATTTGGTAAACAGCCATTTGATTTGGTTGACCCAATAGATTGCGATGACGAGGCTAGGTCTTCTATTACAACAATTGGCGGAGAGGAGATTGATTTGTGCGCTCAGCGATGCGTTTACGAAGATGCTGATCTAACAGGTTCGAGCACGACTACAAGTAGGAGAACCGGGGCGAATGCTGAAGATGTTAATGACGGTCGTGAGTGGAGTTGGGAGCTTGATGAAATCTATGTATTAAGTGGTTCGTGTTATGACGATTCTGATTGTACCGGGTATGAAGGTCGAGATGGCGATATGGTTCAAGGTACTTGCGAAACAGAAGTATTAATGGAAAATCAAGGTTCTGAAGATTCTAATGTGTATCAAGATGTAGATAGACTTGAAAACGATACAAATCGTGTACTTAAAGTTAGTCGAGATCGCTCCTGTAGTGAGTGGCTGACTTGTTCAAGTTCATATACTGTTTGGGACGAAGCGACCGCAAGTTACAAAACAGTTTGCGATGGCATTGACCTTTGTACCGATTATTCCGCAAGTGGCGATGAATCATTCTGTACGGCTTGGGATGCGGATGATCCTGCCGTAGTATTGAGCGAAGATAGATATGCTTCGCGCGATGTTACTTGGTACGGAGAAGAATATTCAGGAAATGCCATACCTAATAAATATCCTTTACAACACCTTAGTCAGGTAAATATTGCTCCGCGTGGCTATTGCGCGTTCGACAGTGAAAGTTGTGAAACAGACGATGACTGTAGTACTGATGCGGGTACGGGCGATACGTGCCTGCAGAATGGTTATTGTGGAAAAGTCTCTGACGCTTGCGATGTGGATGATGATTGCGCTGGAAGATCGAGCGATGATTACTCTTGCCAAACAGGTGGTGATTCGGAATATCGCCTTGCTATGAAGGCAGGATCTTGCGATGTTGGTTATGCGGATAGCTGTACTGTTGGATTTTGTGAAAATAGCAGTGCTCCATGTACGGGCGACGACGATTGCGGTACAGGCGAAGGTTCTTGCGTAACCGGAACATGCTACGACATTACCGAAGTTGATTGCTCGAATGATGGCGATTGTAACGAGATTACCGGTGAGTTCTGCTTGGCAGGCACTTGCGCGACAGATAAAGGAAGCTGTGATATTGATGGCGC
>JAUYIW010000017.1 GCA_030688135.1 Candidatus Uhrbacteria bacterium
GCGGTTCGCTGAGATCTCCGAAAGATTTCTCCTCGCGACTTACAGACTCGTCGAAATGGTAACTTTCTACTTATTAAATGGATCAAACAAATCCTAACCTGGCAGATTAGATGACTCCTCCACCCAAATTGCGTATGATCCCCAGAAACCACAAATCCGCCAACATGACGGACTTGACAATAATCAAGAATTATGATATCTTTTCTTTGATCCGTCATCCTTCTGCGGGATGTGCGGAGGGCCAAGTGCTGAAACTCAATACGTCTACCCGCAGGCTTCGAATCGGAGCTAGCGACATCGGGAAACAAAATTGGGTGGAGCTTGGCGAAGCCTACTTTAAAAAGTAGGCGCTGTAATGTCGCCATATGTGTCCGTTGTGTTCAGTGAGTATCGCGGACGGAACGACGGCTTTGCAGTAATAAAACTCACACTTGCCGTCCCTTGGGAAACCTCGGGGCGGCATTTTTTTTAGCACTAGATCCATTCGTCGCAGGTTACTAGCTCCTCAGGATGACAGCTGGTGAGTTATATAACTTCTCCGCTTTTCGCATAACCTCTTTTTAACCTCTCTACTTGTCGCAAAACCTCTTCGCTCACAGCATAACCTCTCAACTTACCGAAAACTTCCTCGCTTGTCGATCTGTAGTTCTGTACAGTCTGTAGGTCTGTAACGAATCACTCTCATCCCTTCTTAAACGCCACTTTGAACACCGGATACCACTTATTATCATACTCATCGATAATCTCCACGATTTCCTTGTTTGTATACATATTGAGTGCAATGTCAGAAAGTAGTTCTTGATCAGTTTGAATATCAATCTTAATGTCTTCAAGCTCACGAAATTCAGGTGAGCCTTCTTTAATTTCATTTTCAATCGACTTCTTCTCGTCGCGCAATACTTTGATCTCTTCAAGTAAATCCTTATGTCGCACGCTATGGCTTAATTCATCTTTGTACATTTTATTAATATCCCTGCGCTTCTTTTTATTCTCATCTAATCTTGTGTAAACCTCTTCTAGTTGCGACATAAGTAAAATAATTACGGCTAAGAGCAGTATTATAGCACACTAAACTTTGCGTTATCCACCTTGACATGCACGATTATGCTTGCTAAGTTCCTACCTACAATAACAAGGAGCACGCCATGCGCGACGCCAAACGAGTCTTACATCACTACAATCCACCATGCAGAACAATACTGACACCAAGCGGTTACTGCATGTGTTGCAACATTACTCCCAAGGCACAAGACACAGTCACGGCATACCATTGCCTGAAATGCAATGAACTACTTGTTGTCGGTGAGTTTGGCACAGGTCTACTGAACTGCCCAATCTGCAAAGAGATTTTCAAGCGCGCTTAAGCTACGCTCGACTAGCCCTCACAAAAGTGGGGGCTGTTTTTTATTAAATGGACGTCTCTTAGAGACGTCCATTTAATATTTCTTGCCTGATAACCGCCACCAATTCATCAGCTGAATCGACAAGCGCAATTGGGTTGCCTCGCTTTAGTGTGTCCGTTTTATGAAAACCCCATGTAACACCAATGGATCTCACGCCCGCCTTTGCGGCTTCGCGCATATCTCCAAGAGTGTCAGTAATAAATACGCAAGAATCCACAGATAAATTATAATCCTCAAATGCCATTTTAATCTTAATGATCTTGCTGGTATGCACATCGGAACCATATACCTTGTCGAAGAGATCATAGATATCATGCATTCTAAGATACTCCTCAATCGGACTGCTTATAGTCGATGAAATAATAACCAACCTATAATCCTTAGAAAGCAGATGAAGTGCATCAACCATGCTTGGTATTGGTTCTTTTGCCATCAAGGCCGGAATATATTCAATGAAGAACGGATCTGTAACGCTAGGTTTATTATCTTCTTGGTCAGCTAGCGATTCCTTTATATGCGCCACTTCAAAAATGTTGCCGTCAAAATACCGACGATAAGTTTCAATGTCAACTATATTTGGCTCGCTCTTTTTCTTTGACTCATACGAGAGTTGAAATGAATCAACCATCACGCCGTCAAAATCAAATAAAAGTGTTTTCTTTTGCTGTTCCATAATATATTTAAATTTCCTCCCGTTCAATAACTTTAATATCATCACCGGAAACAAGAACAGCTTGATCGTCTGTTAAGCAAATTTTACCTTCTGCCACACTTCCGATTTCGCAGTGTACGTCAACCGTAGTATCAATTAAGCCCATACCGGCAAAATCTGTCATATTCAGTTCATTTGGATCTTCCCCTACGGCAGGCTCGATGCTCAACCCTGCGACTAAAGTACCGGCGCTTACGCCAATGTATCTTCCTCCGCATTCCAAAAATTCACGAAGGACTTTTTCAAATCCGCTTTTTCTAATTCCATCGATTAAATAAAAGGTGTTCCCGCCTTGAACATAAACAAGATCAACGCCTTTTAGAATCTCGCGTAGTTCTTCTTGAGTTTTTAAATCTACATCAATATCTTGTACAGTCCACCCCATTGCCTGCATTGCAACGACATCTTTATGCATATAATCGGTAACTGTTTCTCGTTTTGCTGCAGTCATTATGTGCAGAACCTTAATTGGATCGCCGATACCTGAAACAAACTCTTTTATTTTATTTTCCATGCGCATTCCTGCAGAAGTTAAAAGTAGTTTCATACTATAGTTATGACATTTATAATATTCACCGAAATCTTTGTAAGTATACTATAAACCTTGAAGATTTTTTATATACGGCCAAATTATTGGCGATACATCACTTTCGACCGTCTTACTTGGATGAATCCATAAACTATTGGCGATTTCATAACCATCGTCAAATGTATTTACTACATCCTCATCTCTATGATCACTGATTAACGAAACACGGTATATAAATAAAATACAATGACAATACCCTAAATTCTTATGAACAAAATTGGATTGACCAACATAAGCCGGCAACTCATCAGCTAAAACCTTGTAACCGGTCTCTTCATAAAACTCCCGTGCCAAACCTTTAGTAATCAATTCACCATGCTCAACTCCTCCTCCAGGTAAATCTAAACGCTTAGTCCACGTAGGCTCAACAAAAAGCCATCTACCTTCTTTATCTTCTAAAACCCCATAAGCGCTTGGTCTCCAAACTACCGGCTCATCTGCCGGCTTACTATGTGGTTTTTGATGAAAGTCATAAAATACAGCCATGTTATTCATAATTACAATTTTTGGCCGATTACTTGAATCCAATCAGTGTTCCCGTCCCGCTTAACATTCTGCCAAACAACATTAAGGCCAGCGTCAAGAAAATATTGGTGTATCTCTTCCAGAGAATAGTAACTAAAAAATCTTTTATACTCATAACCATAATCGCTCTCGACCTTAACCTCCTCCTCTACACCCCCTACTCTAATTCCCTTAACTGCTACGTAAAAATATCCTCCTTGCTTGACCACGTCCACAAGCTTTAATAATACTTGAGGTGCTTCATTTTTTGGGATATGTAAAAGCGACGCTTGAGCAAATACACCGTCAAACTTACGTCCTAACTGTGCGACTTTTCGCATATCTAGCAGAATAAAATCTGCATCAGGTACTTCCCTGTGAGCTATCTCTAACAATCCTTCTGAAAAATCAATTCCGGTAATTATGAGCCTTCTTGCTTTAAGGTATTTGGATTTAGTGCCTGCGCCACACCCAACATCTAAAACCTCCGAACCTTCTTCCAACTTTGAAGCGAAATTATCGGTTCCATCAACCCACCAACTGTCACTTTTGTGATCCTTGTGCCAATCCTTTGCTATTTTATTGTAAGCTTGTTGTGTAATATCCATATCTTAATTATTTCTTCTCGTCCCATGATAAATCAAATCCAACGTCTTTTATAATTTGTGGAAAATCAGATTCCATGACATTTTAATTCTATTCACGTAGCCATGTGAATCTTGGAACTATTTTATCATCAATGGTCACGTTTTCTAAAAACATTGCAATCGGCCTTACCCACAAATCCTTCTCACCATACAAAGCGCGATAAATAACCATTTCTTCAAGCGTCTCGCTGTGCCGTGCAACACCAATAAGCTGATATTCGTTACCTTTGTAATGACGATAAACACCGGTCTTGACCTCAATTAACTTTTTTAAATCTTCTGCCATGTTAAAAATTTACTATAGAAAATACTGAATAAATAAAGTCTTTTTAGTCCTCCCCCTTGACAAAATCGCGATTTCATGATTTACTCTTGTTAATCCCTAGGCCAGTGTGCCTTTGGAGGTGTAGGCTCCGGAGCCGAGTAATGCTAGGCAGGCGTGTCAGTCTGCCGAAGCATATGGCTACCTCGCTAGCGCTAGCGAGGTAGCCTCTTTTTTTTCCATACTAAACCCCGTGACACTTTTTATACTTTCCGGCAATGACTACCTGGCCGGACCCGGCTTTGTAAATCAAGGCCGGGCTTGCCTGATCCACTCCCCCTCTTCGCCAAAGCTACGGAGGGATGTCGCTGGCCGTTAACTCACTTGTTAGCTCTTGCCGTGGCAATGTTTATACTTTTTCGGAGTTCCATCTTCCTTTGTCGCTCCGCACGGGCATGCGTCATTGCGACCTGCCTTTGTAACGTCGGACCGTACGGTTTGGGTGTCCTCTGCCGACCCCGCCCCTGCGCCAGATCCTGACGGGCTAGGAGACCCATCCCCTATTGCTACGGCGGTTTGCTTTCCCATTGTCTTTTGTGCTCCGGCAAATTGCAAACGCGCACGCTGAATAATCGATGGCGCAAGTTGAATTACTTTTTGGGTAGATAAAGCCTGTTCGTAAATTTTAACTATATTGTAAACAACTTCACGCTCAATGTTCTGATTTAACGTATTGTACAAATCATAACTCTCACGCTTGTATTCAACCAACGGATCGCGCTGACCATATCCTCTAAGTCCTACACTTCTACGCAAAAACTTCATTTCATCCAAATGCTGAACCCACAAATTATCTATTGCGCGTAACAGAACTGTGCGTTCCATTTTTGCAAGCAATTCTTTTTCGGTAACCGCTTTTTCAACTTCGGCAAACTTTGCATTTACAGCATCCATTGTAGCCTCAATCACAGCAGTCCTCTGGCCGGCTAACAATTCCTTGTCCTTTGAAACCTCAGCGAATTCTTTTCTAATTTTTCCTTCAAGATCAGCGTCCACTGGCAAAATTGTGCGTATAACTTCGACTATCTCGCCCGGATCCCAGTCTGTTTCATTTTCAGACTGTCGCTTAGCGTCTTTGTTCTCTTTAAATGCGTCAGGCACATCTGTAGCTAACAAATCACCGGTATGAAAGAATACAACGCGCTCTACTTCATTTTCAATCATCTCTAAAATATGTGCCCTTGCGTCAAAATCATCATCTACCAAAATTGCACGTCGCCTTTCGTAAATTGTAGTTCGATGCTTATTCAACACGTCATCGTACTCAAGCACGTGCTTTCTAGCATCAAAATGTCTACCCTCAACTCGCGACTGCGCCTTTTCCAATGACTTTGAAATCATCTTACTTTCAATTGGGGTCGTTTCATCAATTTTAAATGTTTCCATCATTGCTTTGACTCGGTCTGAACCGAAAATTCGCATTAAATCATCTTCCAGTGAAACATAAAATTGAGTTGTACCAGGGTCGCCTTGTCGACCGGCTCTACCACGTAGCTGATTGTCTATTCTACGCGACTCATGACGCTCGGTTCCTAAAACATGCAAACCTCCAAAGTCCTTAACATCCCTTTGTTCTTGTTCTGTTGATGGATTTCCGCCTAGCACAATATCAACTCCTCTACCTGCCATGTTGGTAGCAACAGTTACAGAACCCTTTTCTCCGGCCTGAGCGATAATTTGCGCTTCACCTTCGTGATTCTTAGCGTTCAAAACTGAATGTTTAATTCCTGCCTTGGTTAAAAATTCGCTTAGCTGTTCGTTCTTTTCAATAGAAACGGTACCAACCAAAACCGGCTGGCCCTTTTCTTGCAAAGCTTTCACATCTTGAACAATAGAAAGCCACTTACCTCTTTCGTTTTTATATATTCGATCCGGCTTGTCAAAACGCGCTATTGGCATATTGGTAGGAACTTCCACCACTTCGAGTCCATAAATCTGTCCAAACTCCTCAGCCTCTGTAACCGCAGTACCGGTCATTCCGGAAAGTTTGTTGTACATTCGAAAAAGGTTCTGAAAAGTGATTGTAGCCATTGTACGGCTTTCGCGCTTAATCTCCACGCCTTCTTTTGCTTCAATAGCCTGATGCAGTCCTTCGCTGTAGCGCCTGCCCTCCATAATGCGCCCCGTAAACTCATCAACAATTTTTACTTCACCATCTTGAATTACATAGTCGCGATCTATTTGAAAAATAGCATGAGCCTTCAGCGCCTGCTCAGCATGATGAATAAACTCTAATCCACCGGATGTATAAAGATTGTCCACGCCAAGTAATTTTTCAATTTTTGTGACTCCTTCATCTGTAAAAGTTGCAACGCGCATTTTTTCATCAATGTTATAATCTTCATTTTCCTTAAGATCACGAACAAAGACTGCGAATTTACGATACAAATCACCCGACTCTTCTGCCGGCGCGCTAATAATTAGCGGAGTTCTAGCTTCGTCAATTAGAATTGAATCGATTTCATCAATAATTGTATAATTTAGCTCACGTTGAACAAGCATATTCTTGTCGGTTGCCATGTTGTCGCGTAAGTAGTCAAAACCAAATTCATTATTTGTGCCATATGTTACGTCTGCCGTGTAAGCCTCGTTTCTCTCCACCGGACGCAAAAAATCCATTTGCACTTTAAACGACCCTGTAGTATCGCGTTCTTCGTCATCTTGATTATCGGCCTTAAACTCTTCATCGTATCGGTAGCCACTCTCATGCTGAATACATCCAACAGTCAGTCCATGAAAAGCAAAAATTTGGCCCATCCAAACGGCGTCACGTTTTGCCAAGTAGTCATTCACCGTAACTACATGAACTCCCTTACCGCTAAGGGCATTCAAATAAATTGGAAGAGTGGACGTTAAAGTCTTACCTTCACCCGTTCTCATTTCGGCAATCTGTCCACGATGCAACACAAGTCCTCCCATAAGCTGTACATCGTAATGCCTTTGACCAAGGGTTCGCTTTGCAGTTTCACGCACAACCGCAAAAGCAATATGCGCAATATCGTCGAGAGTTTCACCTTTCTCTAAACGATCTTTGAATTCTTGTGTCTTAGCCTTAAGCTCGGCATCTGTTAGCTTTGATATTTCAGGCTCTAGGGCATTTATATCATCCGCTTCTTTGCGAAGATCAGCCATTACCTTCTTGGTTGGATCGCCGAATATTAGCTTGAGTACTTTTGACATATTCTATTAGTTTCTCTACAAGGTTTAATGCGCCTAGTGTGCCTTATTTTGAGGAAATGATCAAGGGCGAGAGCCGAGGATACGGGAAACCCCTACCCGCACGTAAACCTCTCTTTAACCTCCCCGCTTACAGAGAGATCCTTCGTCGGCTCTACCTCCTCAGGATGTCCGGCAATGCCCTCCACCTCAGCGTCGGAATAACGGATCATACGCAATTTAGGTGGAAAATGCATAGAGGCCAAAGGTTAGCTCAACCGGTAGAAACGGCGAAGCTCTTGCTCTCTACCATCTCGAACCCGACTTAACTTTCTGCTGTCGGGTGAGAGATCTTTCGAACCCCACCATCTCGAGGAGCTTGCAATCTACGACGAGAGATCTTTCGCGGTTCGCTGAGATCTCCGAAAGATTTCTCCTCGCGACCTACAGACTCGTCGAAATGGTAACTTTCTACTTATTAAATGGATCAAACAAATTCCAACCTGGCAGATTGGACGAGTCCTCCACCCAAATTGCGTATGATCCGGAATAACCCCTTCAGCATTCAGAGAGATCCTTCGTATACACTCAGTATGGTAGAACGTAAAATCATGCAAACAAAAAGAGCGCAGTCGCCCACGCCCTTGTCTACTAACTACTTTCTACTACCTCCGCAAACAGCTAATATTCCTCATCCTGCTCAAAAATTTCAGTGTCCATTTTAACGCGATCAGCGTCTCGTAGCTTTTCTTTATAATCCTTCACTTGCCTTCTAAGCTCCCCAACAGCAACATCAATCGAAGCATAAAGGTCGTCTTTGGTAACCTCACTTCGAAGCATCACGCCAGGTATAGTCAAGTTCAATTCACAACGAAACACATCTCCTTTCAGCTGACCCATTGTAGTCCTTCCAACCTCCACACGAACGTCACAAGGTTCAAACTTTTCCGTAAGTTTTGCTACATTAGATAATTTTTCATCAACGTAATCTCTTATTGGACCTGTAAGATCCATATTTGTGGCCTTGATTTCGGCTAGTCGCATATGTTTTTGGTTAATTTGGTATTTTGATTTTAAAATTTATCATTTTAAATATTGTACCTCTTCTATAAGTTGAATGCCAAACTTAGTCAATGCATCAGACTTAACAAGATCAATCAGTGCCTTTACATCGCTGGCTGTAGCATTACCATGATTTATAATAAAATTCCCGTGTTCCTCGCTTATTGACGCATCCCCAATGCGTGTTCCTTTCAGGCCAAGTTGATCAATAATCCAGCCGGCTGAAATTCGCTTATTTTGCATCATTGATTCTGGAATTGCGATTTGCTGACGCAACTGATCAACCTGCGCATCTTGTGTAAACTCAAAGTTTTTAAAAATACATCCAGCAGAACCTGCATAAAGTGGCTGAGAACCTTTGCGTTTTTCAAGACTTTCTACAAGCTGATCTTTTAGTTCCAGAGCATCGCCAATCTCTAATTCCAATGTTACGCTTAGCACTATGTCATTTGAGTTCTTAATTGACGACTCACGGTAGCCAAAGTGTAAATCTTCTTTTGAAAGTTCAATAATTTTCCCATCACGCAAAACTTCAACTTTTGAAATTGAATCGCGCATCTCCCCACCAAAACAACCAGCATTTCCTCGAACAGCACCGCCGATTGTTCCAGGAAGACTCACGGCCCAGGCAAAACCTGAAAGGCCTACATTTGCCGTAGCGCGTGCAAGAGCAGCTGTAATCACGCCAGCTTCTGCCCTTACTGTAGTTCCATTGATTGAAAACTCGCGCATGGCAAGCTTAACAACCAAACCGTCAAAACCAACATCTGCTCCGAGCGTGTTGCTCCCACCTCCAAGCACAAAAGTAGGCACATCAGCATCTTTGGCAATTTTTAGTGCGTGCTGTAATTCTTCGATTGTAGAAACTTCCACAAACCACTTTGCAGGCCCTCCAATTCGAAAATTGAGATGCTTTAAAAGAGGCTCGTCAATCTTCAGTCGATCTTTAAACATCTTTTGTAGTTGTAATGTAATGTCTTGCATAACAATTCTCCATCCTGAACGGAGTGAAGGATCTCTCGTCAGCTTCTCGACAAACTGACTAGGTACTCTTTCCGGATCATACGCAATTTGGGTGGAGGAGTCGTCCAATCTGCCAGGTTAGGATTTGTTTGATCCATTTAATAAGTAGAAAGTTACCATTTCGACGAGTCTGTAGGT
>JAUYIW010000020.1 GCA_030688135.1 Candidatus Uhrbacteria bacterium
AACTACGTCAGGCACAATAGATAATGCCTCCATGAGCGATCGAACCGATGGCATATTCCAGTTAAGTTGATGCTCAATGTGACCAATACGCCAAACGGTGTCTTTTACATTGCTTGCCCATGTGAACAAAGGATAAAGCAATCCAACCTCCCAAACGCCGTTCCACACTAGCCAAACTCCATAAAGAAGTGAGCACACTAGAGCGACGACTGTTAGAATGCCTCGTCCAGTTAGATTTTTGATGTACCACAGCCAGAAAGTACGATCAGCTAAAACAATGCGATTAAACCAATCCACAATGGTAGTAACTTCTTCCACTTCCTTTGCGTTTGATTTTACACGAGCGACTTGATCCCAACGCTCCACACGGTAACGATTTAAGGCTCGCATTTCCTTATCTACCGGAGCCATTGTTTCGCTTACTCGCTGATTCATAAACATTGACCAAGCGATAATAATGAGCATCATTAAGGTCATGACCATTCCTGCAACTGGTGTAATCAGCCACAGAAGGGCAAACGAAACTGCCAGAATAATAAGCGTATGCTCACCTTCAAACAGCATCATGTTTTGAAGCTCGATCACTCTCCCTCTTCCCTTCTCAACGTTTGAGGCAGACAAAGAACTGTTCTCCTGTTGATGCTGACCCATAGACTTTTCAAAGAAGAGTTCACTGGTTCTTTTGTCTAGTGTTCCATAGTTGATTCCAAGAATCCACTCACGGTACACCATTACAAAGTGAGCTGCGACGCGCTCAAGCGCAAGCGCACTAAAAACCGCAACTAGAGCAACCGCTACCTTCTTGTAGTCATGCTGAACTAGACCGTTAATAACAAGGCTAACTGCAAACGGTACCGAAAGCGCAAGCGACACTTCAACTACAAGTGCTACGGACATTTTCTTATACCATTGTTTTGCCTCGATACTTACAAGCTCACGCCACACCCAAGCATACACGCGATAACTTTCGCG
Organism: Candidatus Uhrbacteria bacterium; assembly: GCA_030688135.1. Taxonomy (GTDB): domain Bacteria; phylum Patescibacteriota; class Patescibacteriia; order UBA9934; family UBA9934; genus JAUYIW01. The sequence goes on from JAUYIW010000020.1 coordinate 973, forward strand.
CATCTCTTCTTTGTACTCACGCCAATTGCGAGTAGCACGTCTTTTGTCTTCTCCATCCGACATAGTTTCCTCCTTTTGCGATTAGGCAAACTTAACCAACCGTTTTGCACGGAAATAAAGTTTACACATTGAATTAAAAACGCCCTGCTATTAGGCAAGGCGTTCAAAAATTTCGAAAAAGTTTAATAAATCATTCAAAATCTTTTAACAACTTGCCTATTTGGATAAATTACGCCTGCAACAAAAACAAGCGCACCCATAAATACAGCCCCAAAAACTGATGTCTGGGTTCGTGCAATCGAATTTTTTGTTGAATTTATAATCATAATAGGTAAATTATTCACTAAAATTGTTAGCGAGACATCACAATATCAAATAAAAAATATGCTGTCAAATTTACTTGTTAAACTTAAGTTTAATTTATCTCAGAAAAAATTTCGCCGTCACTGAGTGACGAGGAAATTTTATTGATAGCTTTGAGTTACTCATCAACAGACATCGCAGGGCTCATTTCTGCTATTGGTTTGAGTTTTTTTGATCGTGATTTTATTTCAGCTAATTTTAGAGTTAGACCTTCAAAATCTAAAAATGGCAAAACAAACAACATTGTAATAAGGCCAATTGGATGATTCAGATACGGTGAAAAAATATGCACAACAAACAACCCAATAACGCTAGCTACAAGCCCAGAAACTAACCATGCGTGGCCGTGTCGATTAACTGAAAACAACCCAACTCTAATTAACGAAACTAGATAGAGCAAAAATCCTAGAATGCCAAGCACTCCCATTTTCAACCAAATATCTTGATACCCCCATTCAAATCTGTAGGTTGTCTGCTCTCCTGACTCACTTTGAGCGCGAATACGAGGATCGTCCGTTGTGTATGTTACCTCTGTTCCAAAGCCCGAACCGATAATTGGAGATTCAGAAATCTGTTCCATCATTGGAGTTAATAACTGCCATCTACTTGTAACGCCTGCCTCACGACCTACATCGGCTGATGTTTTGTAAAATGCAGCGTCAGTAATGTCTGGATTTGGCGCTACAGCAACGCTAGCCCAAACGACCCCAAACCCAGCTACTAGTAACAAAGATAGATAAATCGTACGACGAGCTACATTTGAAACTGCTTTTTTCCCAGTTTTTAATCCTACAAAAAACAAAAGTATGCTTGATAGGCCAAAGCCAATGAGAAAACTCCGTGACATTGATGTGATTCCAGCACCAATTAGTACTGCAAAGAAAAGAGCAGTGAGCTCAGGCACGCGCTGACTTCGCCATAGCATTAAGAATGCTGAAACTAAAAGCGTTGCCATAACTACCATAAACCACTGTGATGGCATAAAAATGCGATACCAATATCCACCATCGCCTAAAAGCTTTGAGCCTAATTCATTTGTTACTTCACCATTTGAATTTGAAACCGTTTGAAGTGTAATCTCGGCAATTCGTGAATCACGAACAAATTTATAAAGCGGATCGAGCGTTTTACCATCAAGGTGAGTAAATAAAATAGAAAGCAATAAGCTAGAAAATACAAGCCAAATTACTGAGGCAGCAAGCGTTTGCAAAAGCTCCCTTCTCAAGGTCTGCGTCCATTGAATTGAAATTAAAGGTAAAAGATATGCAATAACAACGAATCCATTCATGTCGTCAAAAACATTTGCTGGATTATTATTTAGAAAACCAATGACCGTTCCCACTACAACGGCTACAAAAATAATAACCCAAGGAACGTCACGTATAGCGATAATCTGTGGCTTAATGTCGTGCTTTAACCACTTTATGAGCCACACAAGCATAACTGCTACAAAGATGACCATTCTAATCGATACTGAAAATCCGAAAATATCTGAATCTAACAAGTGCCCATGCCCGCCAACAAATACTTCAGCAAACGCAATAATCAATCCGTGTGGAAGTGATTTCCAAGAAATAGCAAGCGTTGCAAGTAAAACTAAAATTAACGCAGGCAACTCAAATCCGGTGTCGCGAGTAAAAATTGCAATCAAATATATTGCTACAATGCCACCAAGTATTTGCCAGGTTCTTTTTCCTAAAAACTGTTTTGCAAGCATATAATTATTTCATTTCCACTTTATATTTTGGTCTTAAATCAACCCAATACTGTCGGGACTCCTTCTTTATATATCTTTTCTTAATTAAATAATCCTCAACAATTCCTATAATTTCAAGTAGAAGTTTTTTATTCTTTTTAAAATCATGGGAACGCAACAATCGATTTACTACTTTTAAAAAGTCTTTTGGTAATTTATTAACCTTCAAAATATCTTGATACACATGCTTATCAAATGCAGGATATTTTTTATTAGTGAGTAAAATAATTGCAAATAAATACCTAAGTATTTTCATTTTAATAGCCTCCTCAAAATAAAAATCTTTTCGCCTTATAGCAACCGAATATCTTTCTTCATATTCAAAAATCATTTCCGCAAATAACCATAACAATTTTTCTTTAAAAACGTGCCATGGATACCACTGATACTTATTTTGTATTTTCTTAAATCGGTTTCCTTGATCACTAACTATAATTGCCTGCGAATATTCTCGTAACATTGCGTCTCTTTCCCATACGCTAAGTTGATTCTCGATTTCCGTGTATGTTCTGGGAGCATGAATCTGCATAGGTATTCCCCTAGTGCGTAGCTCTTTTTTATACGACTGTATGATTTTCAATATGCGTTTTTCATCCTTTTTATTTGAACAAATTACGTCCAAATCAACATCACTGTATTTATCATAATTAGCAGTCGCGACTGAGCCCACTATCACGATTGAGACTTGCTTCTGTAACTCAGGATAGCGAACAAAAAAATCATCTTTAAAAAACTTTTTTATATCGATGGCGATCTGTTTACGATCTTTTAAATAAAATTGCTTAAGCATATGTTATTTTGGCTTTATAATCGAAACTAAAAACGCAAGTACAATAAATACGGGAGTTAAAATCCACAAAATAACCCATGGCGTTAAACCATTATGCTTGCGCATATATTTCCGTAGGCTTGTTCGAATCCACTTTTGTTTTTTTAAAGTTGCTATTTTGCCAAAAGCATGACCTTTCAAATGCTCAATTTGAACGTCTGAATAATGCCTAATCTTCCAGCCAGCGTCATGGGCCATTTTACAATAATCAACTTCTTCAAACCAAATAAAATATCGCTCGTCAAGCATGCCAATCTGATCTATAAGCTCGCGCCGTATAAACATAAACGCACCCATTATAGATTCAACATCCTGAGTTTCGTATGGATTTGCATCGCGCATCATGTAGTAATCAATGGCCTTAATTTTTTTTAATATATGCGGGGCCTTGAAAAGTGTTAACAACCAAGCTTTAAGCGTTGGGAATCTGCGAATGCTTTCTTGTAATTCTCCGTCAGGATAACGAATAACACAACTTGCAATGCCAACTTCACCATCCACATCTAAATGCGTTAGCATACGTGCGAAAACATCTTTGCCAAAAATAGTGTCAGGATTTAAAAGCAAAACATAACGACCGGATGACGCGAGGATCCCTTGATTTACCGCTGCGGCAAAACCACGATTCTTCGAATTTCGAATATATTTTGAACCTTCGTACGAGCTCAACAACCCCTTAGTTGCATCGCTTGCTCCGTTATCGACAACTATAAGCTCAAATGAAACATTTTCTGACCTTGCTACAGAATCAAAACAACTCTTCAGTACATCAAGATTTTCTTTATACGTTACAATAACTACCGAGATGTCAATCATAGGTTAGGTTATAGGTTTTAGGATCTAGAGACTAGAGATTATGTTTTTTCTGAATCACTTTTTGTGCTGATTCGTACTTTTCAATTGAACTTGGACGCCACCTAAACCAGCTCCATGGTATTTTATACATTATCGAAGGCAACCAGCTTGAACCAATGCGTGACTCCCCAGCAACGGAAACTTCAAATAATGTTTCAGGCACCAGCGTTCCGACCTTGCCGGCATCTTGCATTGTAAGCCACAAATCCCAATCTTGAAGACGTTTAATTTTAGGATCAAATCCAGGAAAATCCTGACGTCTAATCAGCGCAGTAGTATGAATGAAATTCCTTGTTCTTAGTCTATCTGCACTAAAATCTACTCCCCTAAACAATTTCCAGCCAAACTTGAATGCACTATAGGCGTACGAAGCCTCAGGATGCTTCTGTAGCGCACCAAAAAGCTTTTCTAACATATCTGGCCGCATAATCACATCTGCGTCGCAAAAGCAGACAAAATCCCCGCTCGATGCATTGAATCCATTATTTCTAGCATTGTTCGACCCTTGGTTTTCTTGATCAATGATTGTAATCCTGTCATTATACCCCTCCAAGACTTCGAGGGTATTGTCTGTTGATCCATCATTTACTACCACAACCTCAACTTCTTTATAGGTTTGTGCAAAAACAGAATCAAGACACGCTACTAATGTATTTGCATGCTGATAGGCCGGTATAATAATTGAGATGATATTGTGAGTCACAGGGGAAAAATATTATCTGATCGTGAGGTTTATTGTCTGTCGGCAGAGTTTATTGTCAGGTCGCAAGATTTATTATTAGGTTACTAGGTTTAACTATTAAAGTAAATCTTCTAATTTTCTAAACTGCTTTTCTCGAGTGAATCCAGCTAGTACAAACTTACGTCCAGCCTTACCCATTCTGCGCCTTAGCTCAGCGTCTGCCACTAGCTTCTCTATTGCAAAACGGATTTCTGAAACGCTATTGTCCACAAGAAAACCAGTGACCTTATCGATTATAGCTTCATCAATGCCAGGATAATTTGTGGCAATTACTGGAAGCTCGAATAGCTCGGCCTCTAAGTACACAATGCCAAATCCCTCACGGTCTAGTTTCGTCTTAGTTGTTGGCATTATGAATATATCAGCCGAATTATAAAATGCAGGCAATTCTCGATCAGTAACATTCGCACTAATAACACAACGTTCTTCCAATCCTAGCTCCGTTATCTTATCCTCAATACGGCTCTTAAAAATACCATCGCCTACAATGCAGTAATGCACATTTGGCAAATCCTTAATGGCTTCCAATACCTTTAGATGTCCCTTTCGCTCGATCAACCTACCAACAGACAACAATGTTATTACATGGTCGGCAGTTTCCGTCTTGGTTTTCATTGATAGATCTGCAGGACTAGCCTTGATAAGATCATCGTCTAAACTAGGATTTACAACTATTAGCTCACTAACTGATGCAAAATCTATAACTTCACGAGCGAGTGCCCTTGAATTAGTTACAATATTTTTTGCACCTCTTAGAATTCTACGTGTGATCCAACGCTTCCAAGGATTACGAATTGCTAAGTCAAAATCAAGTCCATGTAAAATTACAACGTATGGCTTTTTATGAATTGATTTTGTGAGCCAAATAATTGTTCCAACCGGAAGAATGTGACTTGTCCAAATCTGATCGTGTGCTTTTGCGCCATCTAAAATATCAAAAAACATTTTAATTCTAGATGGATTATTTTTCCAAAATAAAACATCAACTACATCTGGAAACGTATTTTTTATCGCCAGTAAATAGCGCGCCACTCCTCCACGTCGCGGTAAATAATCAAGCGTTGGGAGGAAGACCTTCGACATATGGTTTTCTCTTGAAAAGCCTATAAAGTGATTTTACATGATCTTTTGTGATTGCACGAAATAGAAACGACAATGCAATAAATACTACAGCACCAACCAAAATCGCAAGCACGAAGTGCACGAACGGCTTAACTAATATAACTACTAACGCCATTAATGCCGCCGATGCGAACAAGCCCCAAAGACTGCTAACTAGCTCAAAAAATCTAAGATTTACAACTTTTCGCGCATAAGACCAGCCTGCTATAAATAGAAAACTAAAGCTTAGAAGTCCTGATATACTCGCACCCACAACTCCGAAACGTGGAATCAAAATAAGGTTTGCAACAATATTAATAATCATTGTAACGCCCATTATAGAGGTTTTGATATTTTGACGATCGGTAGCATTTAAAAGTGATCCTGTTGGAAAATCAAGAAATATTGGGATAAGCACAAAAATAAGTACCTGCAACGGTAAAATCGAACCATTAAAATCCGCACCATAAAATGCACTAATTAATTCAGGCGCTAAAGACCAAATTCCAAATACAATTGGAGCGCCGATTAAAGACATATACCAAAGTGCATTTATAAAAGTCTTTTTAAGTTGCTCTGGATCGTTCGCCTCGGCGCTCATTGTTGGATATAACGCCGCAACAAATGCTAGAGGAAGAAATTGAAATGCATACGTGAACTTATACGCAACTGCATATACCCCAACTGCCTCCTTTCCCATTTCAAGTGAAAGAATGATGCTGTCAACATATGAGTAAACTTTTACGAACACGGCCGCTAAAAAAAATGCAAATGCAATTTTCAACGGTTTCCAACCTAAAGTCCACGTTGGAACAAGCGCACCAATTCCAAGTTTACTAATCATTCTTGTAGCAGAATAAATCATGTTCCACGAACTGCCGGCAACCAACGCCACAATTAGAAGTGGTAGTGAAGCAATACCGGTTACCATGAAAGCTATTCCAAGCCCTGCAGTTATTAACTGGCCAATAAATATCCCAAGAGATTCATATTTTAGATTTTGCAATCCACGAAGAACTCCATAAAAACTTAATGACAGCGTGTCAGCTAGCATTATTGCAACAGCCACTCTAATAAGTAATGTTACTTCTGCGTCATACCCGAGCATGATTGGAATAAAGTACGCCATTACGACTGTTGCCGGCATGGTGATCATTTTAATACCAACCACCGTGCGACACCAGATTTTCGCATCCTCTGTTTTTCTTGCGATTTCTCGAATGATAACTGGCGTAATGCCTAAATCATCTACTACCGAAAGCATCATCACTACTGCAAGAGACAAAAAATACGCGCCGGTGTCTTCCACACCAATATAACGCGCGATTATAGTGAAATACACAAAAGCAATAACCTTTTGTCCAATTGATGCAAGCGTCAAGTACAGTGCATTCTTAGCTAATTTTGGGGATGTCATGGGAGTAGAATACGCTAAACGCAAAGATTTTTCAAGCTGATATTGACTAAATGCCAATCTTCCTATAGACTGCCATAGCATTTCACCGGAGGAAAAATGCTCTCTACCCTTTCGGCAATTCTTTTCTTTCTGGGCGTTGCTGCGGCGTCTTCTGTGGTAGCTCAATCGGTACGTGGTACAAAATCGATGATTCGCAGAGAATCCGTGATTGGACCGCTTATGATGCTCTCTGCGGCCATTACTGCTTCTGTTGACCTCGACAACCTTGACCTCTTCACAGGTCTCATGATAGTTGGCCTTGTAAGTAGCTACATCTTCGGTAGCCTTTCGGCTATGGTGTGGTCATTCGTAGACCCGGGTGAGTACCGTCCTTACTAGAGACTTATCG
>JAUYIW010000022.1 GCA_030688135.1 Candidatus Uhrbacteria bacterium
GATTAACTCTGATTAACTTAAACTTATCTTTTGGAGAGATCAAAAAACATGTTTTAGTCCGATCGGACTAAAACATGTTTTTTGATTCCTAACGGATTGCAAGTGCCCTGTACACAAGAATGTAATCCTCGGCCTTTATAAGTTTTATTAAATCACGTAACTGGAATATAACATCTCTTTCACCTTCCCAGACGCTTTTTTGTATCATCCGAAAGTCAGATTTCTTAAGAAGTTCTCGAAAACTTGACCTGACTCGACGAATATCTTCAGGAACATCGAATACCACAATACAAACCTCGCCCTCAGGTAACATCGCTTCGGTAGTGAATATCTCAGTCTTTAAAGCAGACTCGTATCCCGCATCGGTCAATCGATACAGTATTTTATTGCCCTCAAATTTTAGCTCAATTAACTTTTGCTTCTCTAGCTCCCTTAACTTTCTACGTTCTCCTTGCTCCTCGAACCGCCTTCTATCGTGCGCTATCTCTGCTCTTGGGATAGTTAAATATGGCCTGACTCTATAAGAGCGCATACCCGATTCAAAAATACTTCCCGCTGTGTCGGCTAGTGAAAGTAGGATTTTCTTAGTAGCGTTTGAGATGGGCTTCGCATTATGATCTTTCATAATGAACAGATTAATATATTTACAATTAAGTATACATGATTTGATCCGATCGGACTAAAACATGTTCATTGCAAAGATTGAAACTTTATTTCTTGGTCTGCTTTAAAAGAATGATTTTAAACAAATAAAAACCCTGCAGTAGATCGGCCGATGCCGATGCACTACAGGGCTACGCCACGACGTAAATCGCGGAAGGTAGGGCGCTATGCGCCTGGGGTAAGTTCTCTGGTCTCTGTCAGTGTCTTTGAACTCTGATCCGGCGGGTTCCAGCCAAAGCGAATCTTCAGAATCCGCATATGCATTTGCTGGGTAAAGATGAGACGCTCTTTCCTAGCGGCGCAGTCACTGCGAACGGCGTCAAGGTCAATGTCAAGCTCCTCATACACCAGTGCAGGAAGCTTGCCGTAAGGATCGTCCTCATTGAACAGAACACGCTCGATTACAAAAATTTCATTCGCATCTTCGAGCAATTCCTTCAATCCCTCTTGCTTCAAAAACTCAGCGTATGCGCGTCGCTCAGGATCTCGCCAACGTCTGATCATTGCGATTCCACTAACGACGATAAACAAGGCATTCATAGCCATGGCGGAAACAGCCAGATAGAAAGCTGTCGAATCCGACTCCCTAGAGGTCACGCAACCTAGGGTCAGCAAACCGAACACGGTAGCGCCAGAGATGAACAGAAAGATTCCATTTCCCATGGTCGATCGACAACGAACATCATCCTCATTAAAGTACGTTATTTCCATGGTCTCTCCCGATGTTATAGATCTAGTAAGACATTATCGCTTATGTGGCGAAAAGTCAACAATAAACTAGCCAAATTTATAGGGATTAGGTACAATGTTTTTGAAACTAAATATCAAGGTGGAAGAAGTGAAATAAGTGAATAAGTTAATTTATCAGCTTTTCACGTTTATCATTTTTTTCACCTTTATAACTTTGTAATATGGATCAGCATTATGTAAGCGACGAAGGACTCCAGACTTTAAAAGATGAGGTTGAGAATAGAAAAACAACCCTTCGACGCGAGATAGCGGAAAAAATCAGCATCGCGAAAGATCAAGGTGACCTTTCAGAGAATTTTGAATATCAAGATGCAAAAGATCAACAAGCAGAAAATGAAACCAGAATTCTGTATCTTGAAGAACTTATAAAAAGTGCGGTTGTAGTTGAGAGAAGGGAAGGCGAAAGCACGATTAACGTTGGATCAAAATTTATAGTCGAAACAGCAGATGGTGGAACAAAGGAATTTGAACTTGTGGGAGCAACAGAGACCGATCCTCTCTCAGGAAAAATTAGCAATGAATCACCGCTTGGAAATAAATTTATTGGATCGTCCATTGGTGACACTATCAAAATGGAAACGCCTGGTGGGGCAATGACGTATAAAATTATTTCAATCGAGTAAATGCAAGTTATAAGTTAAGAGACTAAATTATGATCCCAGAGGAAATAGCAAGAAGAGAGCGGCTAAAATTAATTAGAGACGCTGGCATTGATCCATACCCTGCAGATTCGGGAAGAACACATTTAATACATGAGGTTCTTTTAAAATTTGATGATCTTGAAACTTCGGCTGATCCGGTCACTATAGCGGGACGAATGCGATCAAAACGAAAGCACGGTGGAGTTACATTTATAACACTCGAGGACGCAAGTGGCCGAATGCAGGTTGTTTTACATAGAGACTCTATTGGAGCTGAAGAATACCAAGCATTTCATGATCGCTCAGACGTTGGAGATTTTTTTGATTTTACAGGCCCTGTTTTTAAAACTCAAAAAGGAGAACAGTCAATAAATACAGTAAGCTACAAAATACTTACAAAAAGTCTATTGCCGTTGCCTGAAAAATGGCATGGCTTAACCGACACCGAAAAGCGCTACAGAAAGCGTTATCTTGATTTTATTGCCAATCCGGAAGCTATTGTTTTTGCAAAAGCCCGTGCGAATATGGTTCGAGCTATTCGAACATTCTTGGAAGATGAAGGTTTTATGGAGGTTGAAACTCCAATTTTGCAGCCAATTCCGGGTGGAGCAAATGCAAAACCGTTTGTAACACATCACAATTCACTTCATGCTGATTTTTACCTTCGAATCGCACCGGAGCTTTACCTAAAACGATTGCTCGTTGGTGGATTTGAAAAAGTTTTCGAATTTGCAAGATGCTTCCGAAACGAAGGTATTAGCCCTCAGCATAATCCGGAATTTACTCAGGTTGAAACATATTGGGCATATGCCACCATCGAACAGCTCACCGATCACCTTGAGCGAATGTTTGTGACTGCGCTAAAAGCTGTTACAGGCGGAAATAAGCTTATGATCGATGGCAAGGAATTTACAATCAATATTCCATTACCGCGTCACACTTTTCATGATGTTGTACAAAAAGAAAGTGGTATAGATCTTGATAACTTTACAGATGAAGCCTCGCTTAGAACAGAAATATCAAACCGGAATATTAATACCAAGGATGTTGTAGGATACGGAGATTTAATCGATCACCTATATAAAAAGCTTGTTCGACCAAAACTTATTGAACCGCAGTTTGTTATTGACTATCCGTCTGCAATGAAACCTCTCGCTAAACGAAGAGAAGGTGGCCAGTATAGCGCTAGCTCACAATTGCTTATAAATGGCTCAGAGGTTCTAAATAGTTTCAACGAGCTAAACGATCCGCTCGAACAAGAAGAGCGATTCCAAGAACAGGATGCACTGCGAGAGCGTGGAAGCGACGAAGCTCAACACGCTGATTACGATTACGTTACAGCATTAAAGCACGGCATGCCTCCTGCGGCAGGCTATGGAATTGGGATCGATCGACTTGCAATGTTGCTCGCCGGAGTGCAAAATCTAAAAGAAGTAATTCTTTTCCCAACGCTAAAACCAGTTGAAGATGAAGAAACTAATGATGACTCCGAGTAATAATATGACGCGTGTTTTAGTATTTGGAACATTTGATCATTTGCACCCTGGGCATGAGCATTTTTTAAAAGCTGCACAGGCTCTTGGAGATGAATTGATAGCTTGCCTAAGTCCTGATAAGATCGTCTTAAAGTTAAAGGACAGGGAAGTCATGAATAGTTATTCAAAAAGGAAAAAAGCCTTGGAAAGCGCAGGATTCTGTGATAAAGCTGTACAAGGAGACTCGAGTCTTGGAGGATATCAAATTATTAAGAAAATCAAGCCTGATATTATAGCGCTAGGATACGATCAGAAGGCTTTAAAGGCCGATTTAAAGCGTTGGATGGCCGAAAACGAACAAAGTATCGTGCTGAAGACAATCAGTGCATATAAGCCCAAAATCTATAAATCAAGTCTATTAAAATAGACTACCGGGGCAACCACATTTTGTTACACCTACACGATCCGCACCATATATAACACATCTTGAATTACGAAACTCGATGAGATTTGCGTGAACGGGCTGTCGATCCCCGTGAACCCTACTAAAACGTAGGGAGAACGGGGGCGACGGGCGCCCGTGAACGCAAAGATCGCAAGTTTCGTAATTCAAGGTAACACAAGACCTAAAACCTATTCCATCCAAATATGATTGACATCAAGTTGTTACGTGAAGACCCTAAATTCATAATTGACGCTGCAAAAGCCAAAAACGTCGAAGTTGACATCGACCGAATTTTAGAGCTCGACAGAAAAGTTAAGGCTCTTAAATCTGAAATTGAAAGTATTGCTGCTCAAAAAAATGAGGCGTCCGGAAGTATTGCCTCTGCAGAAAAAGATGAAAAGAAAAAACTAATCGACGATATGACAGCGATTAGTAAAAAAGAGGAAGAGCTAAAAGCTAGCCTATCGCCACTTTCTGAAGAACTAGATGAACTACTTTTTAAAATTCCAAATCCATCAGCAAGCGATGTTACAGTTGCAGTAAGTGAAGACGAAAATGAAGTTATTCGAACAGTAGGAGAACCTACAAAATTCAAGTTTACGCCAAAGGATCACATAGAGCTTGGAAAGCTACTCGATATTATCGATACCGAATCAGCGTCAAAGGCAAGCGCATCACGTTTTGTTTATTTGAAAGGCGACGCTGTAATGCTTCAATTCGCGCTAATGCAATATGCGTTACAAACCGCCATGAAGCACGGCTTTGTCCCTGTTGTAGTGCCTCACCTAATAAACGCAAAGGCAATGCGAGCAATGGGATATCTTGAGCATGGCGGACACGATGAAATCTACTATCTTGCAAAAGATAACATGTACCTGATTGGAACGTCAGAACAGGCGCTTGGTCCTATGCATATCGATAAAACTATCGACGCATCTGAACTACCGCTTCGATATATTGGATATTCGCCTTGCTACCGTCGCGAAGCAGGCTCGTACGGCAAAGACACAAAGGGAATAATACGGTTACATCAATTCGACAAAATGGAAATGTTTAGCGTAACTAAGCCTGAAAATTCTGATGCCGAGCATGAACTAATTCTAAGTATTGAAGAAGAACTTATGCAAGGACTTGGTATTCCGTATCAGGTGCTAAAAATGGTCTCGGGAGATTTGGGACTTCCTGCTGCACGAAAATATGACATTGAAGCATGGGTGCCTTCGCAAGAGAAATATCGAGAAACACATTCTTGCAGTACAACTACAGACTTCCAAGCTCGAAGACTGAATACAAAGTTTAAAGAAGGAAAGGAGAAGCCACAGTTTGTTCATATGTTGAATGGCACTGCGTTTGCAATCGGACGAACAATTGTAGCGATTTTAGAAAACTTTCAGCAAGAAGACGGTTCAGTTATCATTCCAGAAGTACTACGTCCGTTTATGGGCAAGGACGTAATGACTCCTAAGGCGTAGCCCTTAAACATGAATTAAAAACATGGCTACTCCCGGCGAAAAAACTTGGGTAGAAATAAATAGCGCAGCGCTTCGATCAAATATTGAAGCGCTGCGTTCTATTCTAAATCCAGAGAGTAAATTTTGCGCTACCGTAAAAGCAAACGCATACGGGCACGATATTGAAACCATTGTACGACTAGCTAAGATCGAGGGTGTAGAGCATTTTGCAGTCGACTCGGTGGACGAAGCGATTACTGCGCGCAAAGTTGCACCAGAAGCACAAATTTTTATTCTTGGCCATACAGTACCCGAACATTTCGAAGATATTGTTACTCACAATCTTATCCAAACAATCTACGACGAACAGTCCTTAAACCAACTTGCAGATATTGCAAGCCGAATGCAATCGAGAGCCTTGGCAAACATTAAAATTGAAACTGGTACAAATAGACAGGGAATTCGTGAATTTAAACTTCCCGATCTTTTAAGAGCTGCGCGAAGGCATGAACGTTTTGTACAAATAGTTGGAGTATCTTCACATTTTTGCGACGCAGAGAACGTTGAAGATCAAAATCTTTTAATGTCGCAACTAGCTAACTTTGACCGCGCGCTAAACACAATTCACGCAACTGATTTTAGTCCACCATATATTCATATTGCTTGCAGTGCAGCCGCAATGCTTGAGCCAAAATCACACTTCACAATGGCACGATACGGAATTGCGATGTATGGGCTATGGTCCTCAAAAGCACTTGAGAAAAAAATGAAAATTTCAGGAAAAGTTGACCTTTCGCCTATAATGTCACTTAAAACTAGAATCGCCCAAATTAAGGATATTCCAGCAGGGGATTATGTTGGATATTCAAGGTCTTTTAGATCTGATCGACCAATCAGAATTGCAGTCTTGCCAATTGGGTATTATGATGGTTTTAGAAGAGCGTACCAGGGTGCAGACGTGTTGATTCAAGGTCAGCGCTGCAAAAACATTGGAAATATTTGCATGAACATGTTTATGGTAGATGTTTCAAATGTACCACGAGTAAATCCTGGCGACACCGTAACCTTACTAGGTCGTGATGGTATGCATCAAATAACGGCCGATGAACTCGGGGACCGCACAGGAACGATCAACTACGAAGTCGTAACCGCAATTGGCGCGCACTTGCCAAGAATTGTGATTTAGACAAATATATTTAACCTTTCTCAATCCGTACATCGGTAGGAACCTTGCAATCTATGAACCGCAGAAATTTTACTAAATCCCACCAAACAAAGGTGTATGAATCACGGCGTTTTGAGAACCCTTTCTTTCAAGACAAAAAAAGATTCAAATTTCCATGGAAAAAGATATTTGCAAGTATATTGGTATTGATAACGCTGTCAGGATTTGTTTATTTTATATTTTATAGTCCGCTTTTTCGAATTAATTCGATTGCAATAACAGGGCTTACAACAATATCTACCGAAAGTGTTGAAGACGTTATAGAAAACACATTCCTTGAAAAACGCTTGCTAGTTCTTCCAAAAGATAACAGATTTATTTTTCAATCAGATGACCTTCACTCAGCGCTTCAAGACGCATTTGACTTTGCCGAACTAGACATAACGCAACATGGAAATGCAATAGAAATTTCACTCGAAGAACGAATAACTTCGATTTTATGGGTTTCAGGAGATCGCTATGTTATTGCTGATCTGGATGGAAATGTTATAGAAGATTTGGTAGCAAATGAAGAAGGTGTGATTGACTTACCTTCAGCGATTCCCAAGGTTTTTGACGCTAGTTTTAGTGAAATTGCCTTAGGTGATTATGTACTTGCGGAGTACATAATTCAAAACATTATTACGTTCGATTCAGGCGTACGAAAACTAAATTTTGAACCTGAAGGATACGAAATTGAAAGTCCGGAATTTACTTGGTTCACAGTTAAAACAACAAGTGGACTTGATTTAATGTTTGATGCAGGGAAGGGGACAGAAGTACAATTACTAGCGCTAGAAGTTACCTTGCGTGAACATAAGGATGACTTAGCCGAACTCGAATATATTGATCTACGTTTTGGCGATCATGTTTATGTGAAGTAAATTAACAAGGGACCTACCGATGTACAGATAGTTACCGATATACAGATTGAGAAGAGATGAAAAGGAAATACTTCAGATTTCGCTTCTTGAATCACGATTCTTGACAAAGATATCAATTCTTGTTTAACTTTAATATTGATCTTTCAAAAACGGAGGAAAAAATGCTGACTGCCTTTGCGATGTCAATAATATCCTTGAATCTTGGGCTTCTGCTTATAATCCAATCCATGAACGTGAAAAGTAAACTCGACTCTGAGGCGTTAATTCTATTTGGAAATTTTCTGTTCTTAATTGGAGTGCTAATTAGTTTTATTAGTGGACCGGGTTGGTCGCTTACGACACCGGTATTGGTTACTTGCATAGCAATTTGGCTACCGGTTTTGGCCATAAAGGCATGCAGGAGATTCAAGCTTACTGAGCTCGTTAACCACCAATGTACATCATTGCTATATACGTCTAGATTGAAAAAAAGGTTGGTAATGCAGAGGCTTCAGGGCTACGGAACAAGATTCCAAAACTGGTACAGCACTCGCGAACAGGCAATTCTGCCACAAGCTAAATGGCGTGCTGAATATCTATGTAGCCTGATCACCGGACCTGGATGGCTTACTGAGCGCGAGCACATCAATCAGATTGCGCACAGCAAGCTTCCAGAGCTACTCGAGCGTCGAAGGTCGCTTAAAGACAAGGGTCGTCGCGTAGGTGAAATAATCGCAAAGTACCGGTCCAAGGATATTGACGACTTTGCTCGACAACTCCTCGATAAAAGCATTGGGGACAAGCAAACGCTGGAAACCCTACTTGCAGAAACTAAACAACAAATTCGAGATTGTGTAACATTCCTTGATCACATCGAGTCTGATTTGATCGTTGCAGTGGAGGAGGGGAGCGGCCTAGGAGAACTCAGAGAAAACTTTTATTCGCTTTCTGCCCGCATTGAAGCAAGCGAACAATCGCTAACAAAAGCGCACAAGGAAGTAAAAAATCTTCCAACTATAGTTGCACTGGCCAGAAGACGAGAAAAAGAGCCACGATAGGAACTTACACCGCCGGTAACTGCCTGCGGTTTTTTTATTC
Organism: Candidatus Uhrbacteria bacterium; assembly: GCA_030688135.1. Classification (GTDB taxonomy): domain Bacteria; phylum Patescibacteriota; class Patescibacteriia; order UBA9934; family UBA9934; genus JAUYIW01. Next base: position 8,591 of record JAUYIW010000022.1, read on the forward strand.
AAATATTCTGTGCAGTAATGTTTTACGACACAAGTAGATTGGGGAGCACAGTGTGTGGCAGGGCTGTTTGTAAAATAGCTTATACTTTTAGCCATTTGCTCTTTGCTTTTGGCTAAATAGATAAGTAAAACGTGTTCAAACATTCAGTGGACTGGCAAACACAGCAAAAAGGTCGACAGGGCCGTAACGGACAAAGTTGAACGCAAAACTATACGTACCCCAGGTCACATGCGATAAAATGGAAGCGTCGCCAAATATACCTTTTACGACCCAAGAGGAATTCCGAACAGGATTGGGCATAAAGGTAACATCAAAAATACATCAATTTAATAATAATTAGAGGTAATAATGCCTCTTTATATACAGATAAAAGACTTGTGAAAGATTTTCTATACTTCTTACTAGCTCCTCAATTTAGAGTTCCCATACCCTTAACCACATTCTTAATTCTAAATATTGTTAGTTGCACCTCCCCCATTTCCTACTCATAAATATACATGTGTCGTAAAATGGTTAACACCCTGCTGCGTTAGGATCATACGCAATTTAGGTGGAAGATGCATAGAGGCCAAAGGTTAGCTCAACCGGTAAAAACAGCGAATCTCTTGCTTTCTACCATCTCGAACCCGACTTAACTTTCTGCTGTCGGGTGAGAGATCTTTCGAACCCCACCATCTCGAGGAGCTTGCGATCCACGACGAGAGATCTTTCGCGGTTCGCTGAGATCTCCGAAAGATTTCTCCTCGCGACCTACATACTCGTCGAAATGGTAACTTTCTACTTATTAAATGGATCAAACAAATCCTAACCTGGCAGATTAGATGACTCCTCCACCCAAATTGCGTATGATCCCTGCGTTAACCAACATCTTACAACTACGCTATTTTTATTCATAAAAGTCATCAGAAAAAAAAGTAACTCAATCACAAGTCACTTAATAACACTTGGATTCCACCTCAAGTCCCCTACCCTCATTCACGAACTAAGAGATCCTTCGACTCGGCTAACGGCTTACTCGCTCAGGATGTACAAAAAAGATTAGTACCCAACAACATAGGCTTGCGGATCAACAGGTATTCCGTTTACGCGAACTTCAAAGTGCAAGTGCGGCCCGGTTGAAAATCCAGTATTTCCAGAGTATCCAATTACTTGGCCTCGTGAGACAAACTGATCAGCTGTAACCGAATAACTCGACAAATGAGCGTATAGCGTTGCCATTCCGCCCGAATGAATAACCATAACATAATTACCATATGAGCTTCCTTTACGAGCCCATGCGACGACGCCAGGCGCAGCCGAATAAACCGGAGTCCCTGTAGGAACAGCGGTATCCAGTCCTGAATGTTCAAATAAATGCCTAAACGGATACGTTGGATCGTGGAAAACTGCTGTAATTATACCTCCAGATAATGGACGTGTAAGTAAAGAAGGATCACCAACTTGGTCTGACTCTGAAATACGCCTTTCAATATCGGCCTGTAGCTTTACTATCTGTGAAGTGATGTATTGCTGTTCCTGACGTAGCTCACTCATTAAAACCCTGTATTCGGCTTCAGAATCCTTAGTAATCGCCAGTAGAGCATCCTTTGCATTCTCCTGTTGCTCAAATCCGGCAAGTTTAATCTTTAACTCACCCTCGAGCTCCTCCAGTTGCACTAATCGCTTCGCCTGTTCCACGCGATTTTTTTCCAGATTTTCTTTTGACACCTTTGTTCCCTCAAGCGCATTATTTAAATCAGCACTTACATCTTCTAGTTGCTCAATTTCTGTAAATAACTCATTAAAATCTTCTGAGCCAAATAAGATTTCAATCAACCCTAATTTATCGTTTAATTGCATTTCAAACAACATTTCTTCAATCATTATCTTTTGAGCTTCTAACTGCTTTTCTTCAAGTTTAATTTTTTCTTCTAAAATCTGCATCTCGATTTCTTGTCCTTCAATATCGGCCTGTGTCATTGCAACATCAAGCTGTGCAAGTTTCATTTGATTTTCAATAAGCGACAAATCGTTTCGCAGACTTGCGGACTCATTAGCGTAAAAATTTACTTTTTCCTGATACGAATCCATTTGTCCATTCAATGAATCCATCTGACTCTTCCTGGCATCAACTTGACTTTGCAGATCTTCAATTGCAACACTGGTATCATCCACTGCCAAAGAGACGCTTGGTAAAATCAAAATAATAAACAAAACAATTAGCAATGCATTTATAGTCCCTTTCCCTAGTTGAATAAAAGTGTTATTCATGTTCATGAAATCATTATAGCAGAAGCTTTCATTCTGAGGAACAGATTATTTATTAAGCATCCCGATCGCTTTATCTATACGTTGAAGCGCAGCCCCCTTCCCTAGCGCCCATAAAAACTCAAATGGACTGGCTGACTTTTCATGACCCGAAAGCGCAACGCGCATTGGCCAAAGAACATTTCCATTTTGAAGTTCATTTGCGTCAATGTATGCCCGTGCCTCTGCTTCAATTTTCTCAACCGACTCAATAGTAGCGTCATCTAGTGCTTGAATAAAACCTCGTATGCCGTCAAGCTGGAGCTTTGCGTCAGCCGAGTCAGCTTTTTTCCAAACAAGCATAGAAGGATCATAAGCCGGCTCGATCAAATATGGATCAATTGCTTCCTGCAACTCATCTAGTCTATGCACACGCTCTCGTTCAACCACAAGCGCGCGACGTACTGGCTCACTCTCAACATCAGCTTGTACAAAACTACGTGCGGCCTCTGCAAGCTCATCAATCGACAACAAGCGCATATACTCCCGGTTCATCCAGTCAAGTTTTTCCATATTCATTACAGCTCCTGACTTATTGACCTTGCTCAAATCGAATAACTTTGTAAGTTCAGTACGAGTAAAAATTTCCTTATCTGCCGATGGATTAAACCCAAGCGTTCCAACAAAGTTGATAAGAGCGTCAGGAAGATAACCACGCTTTACATAGTCTTCCACAGCAACATCACCCTGACGTTTTGAAAGTTTGGTTTTATCAGGGTTTAGCAAAAGTGGAACATGTGCGAATTTTGGAAGTTCAAATCCAAGCATCTTATACAAAATTACATGCTTTGGAGCTGACGGAAGCCACTCTTCACCACGAATAATATGTGTTATTTGCATTAGAAAATCATCAACAACTACAGCAAGGTGGTAGGTTGGAAATCCATCTGATTTTAGAATTACCTGATCGTCAATTTCTTTATTGTTTATTTTGATTGTGCCTCGGATTAAATCAGTAAAAGTAGTCTCGCCCTCTGGCACCTTCATTCGAACTACATGAGCTTCTCCAGCATCAATTCGAGCCTTCACTTCGGCGTTATCCAGCTTACAACACGCACGGTCATACTTTGGGGTTTGTTTTATTGCTTGTTGAGCTTTGCGCATTTCGTCCAACCTTTCGCGAGTACAAAAACAATAATATGCATCACCTTGCAGAACTAACTGTTGAACGTAAGGCTTGTATATATCGAGTCGTGCAGACTGCGTATATGGACCAAAATCCCCTTTCTCATCAATTACGCCGTTCGAATCAATGAATGGACCTTCGTCATTTTCAATCCCAAAAACCGCAAGAGACTCTAGTAAATTTTCAACCGCACCCTCGACTAACCGTTCGCGGTCGGTGTCTTCGATTCTAATAACAAATTTCCCTCCATTCTGACGAGTAAAGAAGTAATTAAAAAGCGCCGTATGAAGAGTTCCAATATGAACAAAACCTGTTGGAGATGGAGCAATGCGAGTTCGGATTTGCATAGTACATTATTTATTATCAAGAAACTGAATTTATTGCTAGGTACGAATGTTTATTGTCTGGAAGTTCGAAAGTCTTAAAGTCGGAAAGTCAGTACTAAATACTGGGAACTTTCGGTTGATAACTCTGTTTGCTTGTGTGGCACATTTAGTCCGATCGGACACTTTTTGACACACTTGGTTAGATTAAAATTAAGATCTGGAAAATAGCTGACGAACAACTTCCGGCAAAACGCTTCCGCAGGCGTTAATAAATCGACCCTGCCTTACTGTATCTGTTGCAACAAGTATTGGAAACTTTACACTAGCTCTATAAATCCTACCAGCTCTTCTTGGTTCAATTATAACTCGCCAAAGCCACTCAAGTCCGGCTGACTGCATAGGCTTCGGTGCCCTAGGAAGTTTTCCAGCTATCATTTCAAGCGCTCCTCCAACACCGATTGCAATTCTGACACTTGGCAAGCTACTCAAATACTGCGAAATAAACCTTTCCTGCTTTCCCTGCCCTAGCGCAACTGCCAAAACTGCTGGTCCTGAAAAACGAATTTGCTCGAGTACGCTCTGTGGCATGATCACCTTTCCATCTTCACTCATCCTTACAACCCCCGGATCAATCCCAACACAATTCAAACCAATATGATTTTTCATTAAAGCCTCTGATGCTAAATTTGCGCTTTCAAAACCTCCTCCTAACAAAACCATTGGCAAATTATGCTTATGACAAAGACTAGCTAACATTTGAAGCGAATCAACTCCTGTGTGTCTATGTAGTGACTCTGTCCCACCAAAAGCCCGATACGCATAGTTAAGGCCAACGCCATCAGGAATTGATAGATTACTTTGGTTAAGAAGATTTTTAAATTCACGATCATCTTTACTTTTTAAAAGCATCTCAGGATTTGGAGTAAACACCATTTTTTGTTCATGGCCTGCTAACCACTGAATCAAAATTTGCTCGAGCTCTCTTCGAGTAAGGTTATCAAAATTTACATTGTAAATTGAAACTGACATTTTAATGACGATAATAAACGAGTAACGCTATTACTCCACCTGTAAGATCGAAAAAGAAATCAGCCATGGTGTCGGTAAGTCCCATTTGCCTCAAAGGTTTTTCGCTCAAAAGTTGATCGAGTAAAAATTCATGAAACTCCCAGGCAACACTTATTAACGCAACAATCCCCAGAACAAAAAGAGGGACAAGCCACCATTTCAAGTGACGCACCATTCTGCCTTTGAATCTAATATCTTCAATGCCTTCGGTCCAAATTGCTAATCCTAGCGCCGCTGCTGCAAACCCTCCGCCAAAATGCATTGGAATGTCGTACCAATCAAAAAAACTATACAAATCAAATGCTATTCCAAGAGCGTGCAGAACAAGCACAACCATGATTAAGATAAAAGCTCTATTGTAAGTCATCATAATGCAATTTTAACAGAAATTAAGTATTTTTGGAATACTTAGCTTGACAAAATCGCAAATTTGAACTAGGTTGTAAGGTCTAGTTCCTTAGAAATCTGTAGGTTTTCCTGTGGATTTCGTAAACTCAAACTGAAAAAAAGGAGGACAGAATGTCCAATTTCATCACGTTCGTATTCCTGCTGTTGGCCATAGGTTGCGAAGTCGAGGAAACCAAGGTCGGCGAGAAGTCTGACGAACCGATCCCTTGTGACGGAACGGCCACTAACTGGCCAGCCGAAGATATAATGCACGCGCTCTATGTTTACGAGGATGGTTCTGCATTCATGTGGAGCATCTACAACGTAGTGCTCGATCGCAAGTCATCGAACTGCGTTCGTACCGACGGCGACTACAAAGGGCTTACAGTTCCATGGAGCTGTATTGAACCAGTTGCTGGCGAACTGTTCGCCGACGGCAAGTGCCCTGCACGCAAGTGCATGTTTAATGTTTCGAACTCTGGTCCTTGCCCCGAAGCATATCTCGAGGACACTGGAGAAACCGGTGAAATCGAAACTCAGCCCGAAGCAAAACCAAGGACAGTTCGAAAGAGCCGGCCTGCAAAGGCAAAGGCTCCGACGGTAGAGGAAAAAGACAAGCAGATCTCACAGCTGGCAGTCGTTCACAACGCTCAACTTGAGCTGATTATTGAATCCGAATCCGAATCCGGATACAAAGTCGAGATGGAGTTCATTGGCAAACCAGAGCCCGAGCCTGATCTCGAGCTTGAACCCATCGCTCAGCCGGTTATCGAGGATGTAGAAACTCCAAAACTGCAAGCGAGCGTCCCTGATGCCGCTCCTGACATCAATCAGGAACCTACGGTTCATATGACAGAGCCTGTCGTGCAACCTGCGTCAGTAGGGATAGACATCGCTCAACTCAAGAAGCATAAAACTGATATCCCGATTGCCAAAATCGAGCAAACCGTGCCAGAAGATAAGAACCAAAAAAAGGTGCTTTCTGTAAATAGCGACGGGAGCACGACGGTTCAGTACGTTGACCGCGAGCCGGCTAAGCCAGCAAAGCAGGTTACGAAACCTGAACTAGAGCTTGTAGTGGCAGATCTAGAACCTCCGAAATCAAGCGTTCAACCACTCGGACCAGTAGAAATACAGGCCGAAGCCAATGCAATCCGCAAGGCAACGCGCGAACAGCTTGAAGACGGCGACCTGGCGCCAATTGGCGACACGTACCAAACAATGCGAGTCGTAACTAGCGTCGATTCGGAAGTCATGGTCGTTCTTCCACCTAGAGGATCTTTGGACTTTCCAGTCGAAGGGCCAGGTACAGTGCTCCTTGAGGCGAGAATTCTCTACGAAAGTAGCGCAAGCGAAACAACGGAGGGAATTATCATAGGAACACACAAGGGAGTGTACAGAAACTCTCTCGAGTTCCGCAAAGCGCAGGAAGCAAATGCGATTATTGAGGGTAGTACACAGGTGCCATCATTGACCGCGACTGGAAAATTCGAGGTCAGGGAGGACGACAAGTTCCTCAATCTGTTGAATCCTTCCGCCGAAGGACCATGCCTGATTCGCCTGCATCTCATCATGAGTACTCCACTCGAAGGTGCGGATAGAGGCCCGCAGTTCCGTACACCGAACTACGCTCAAATGGAACCAGCGAAGGGAAAAATGATAGTTGCGCCAGAACCAAACTGGCAAGACGTGCAGAGTGGCATGCACAGAAGTCACGACTACCTAGTCAAGCACGTTGATTCGCTCGTGCAAAACACACGGGCTGATCTGGACATGTGCTACCTGACAGGTATGACCGAGGCTCCTGGACTCGAAGGTCGTATTGTAGTGAAGATCGTACTAGATACTGAAGGCAACTCCGAAGTATCGATCCCCTACTCCAATATGGGTGGTTTGGTAGGTTTCCAAACCTGTCTTTCTTTCACGTTTGAGACAATAGATTATACGGATGCAAACGGTGTACCCTACGAGGACTTCGTTGCCTACGTACCGGTGGACTTTACCGCCGAGACGTCTCCGGGATTTTTCCGGTAGACGCCGAAACAACTGCCCCCGCTTACGCAAGTACGCGGGGGTTTTTATTTGGTTTTAGGTGTTAGGTTATAGATGATTACTCTGATGAACAAAGATAGGTAGTCATGTAGGTACCCTATTCATCACGTCCGAATAGATTTCTCCACTCCTTTCTGTCGGTCGAAATGGTAGTTATCGTGTCTTCAGCCAATAGTCCCTAGTCCTTCTCCACAATAACCTTGACTAATCAAACTTAGCACTCTATAATGTAGACTGCTAACTTGTAAGCTAGGTGTATTATAATCGATGATATATTTGTAAAACAGGAGGAGCGTAGTAAGTCGTACCAAAATGTACGGCGTCGAGCACCGCAGTGTTATACAAATAGATCGCGATTATAATAACGAGCGTCGTATGATTCCAAATAACTTTACATCAAAATCACAGGAAGCCATCCAATTTGCACAAATGACTGCAAACGAAAATGGCCAACAAGGAGTTGAGCCAATACATCTTCTTTCAGCCCTTCTAGCTCAAGAAGACGGCATTGTCCTCACAATTTTTTCTAAAATGAATATCGATCTACCCGAACTACGCAGAAATGTAGATCACATACTCGACTTAATCCCAAAACAACCTACCGGTCCTCAAGGTGGCATTGGTCAAGTTTTACTCTCCCCTACCCTTGCTCGAGTTTTACAACTTGCAGGTAAAAAAGCAAAAGATTTTGGTGATGATTATATTTCTACCGAACATCTTCTTTTAGGACTTTTGGCTGAGAAAAATATTGGTCAACTATTACTTAAAAACAACATTACAGAAGAAGCAGTTCTGAATACTTTGAAGGATGTTCGTGGCAACCAAACAATTGATTCTGCTGATCCTGAAGCTAAATTTCAAGCTTTGGAAAAGTATAGTGTTAACCTTACTGAACGTGCTCGAAACGGAAAAATGGATCCTGTGATTGGACGAGATGAAGAAATTAGACGAGTAATGCAGGTGCTTGTTCGACGCAAGAAAAATAACCCCGTACTTGTTGGCGAGGCTGGTGTTGGAAAAACCGCTATTGCGGAAGGTCTTGCTCAACGAATTGCTTCAGGCGATGTTCCAGAGATCCTAAAAGATCGTGAAATCGCATCGCTTGATCTTGGTGCACTTATTGCAGGAACTAAATTTAGAGGTGAATTTGAAGAACGCTTAAAAGCTGTTGTTAAAGAAATTGAAAAATCAGACGGAAAAATTATACTTTTTATTGATGAGTTACATACTCTCGTTGGTGCAGGTAAAGGTGATGAATCCCCAATGGATGCGTCAAACCTATTAAAGCCTGCGCTAGCTCGGGGTGAAATGCGTGTAATTGGAGCTACAACAAACAAGGAGTATCAAAAATATATCGAGAAAGATTCTGCACTTGAAAGACGCTTCCAACCAGTGATGGTTGAAGAGCCATCGGTAAGTGACACTATTGCAATTCTGCGTGGAATAAAAGAAAAATATGAAATTCACCACGGAGTTCGGATTTCAGATGCCGCTATTGTTGCCGCTTCAGAACTGAGTGCACGCTACATTACTGACCGCAATCTACCAGACAAAGCGATCGATTTGATTGATGAAGCTTCGGCCGCACTTAGAATGCAAATTGATTCAATGCCAGAAGAACTCGATCGTTTGAAGCGCGAGGAAATGAAACTTGAAATTGAAAGGCAATCTCTTTTAAAAGAAAAAGATAAGAGCTCTAAAAATCGCCTAAAAGAAATTGAGAAAACATTAGGTGATCTTAAAGAGCGTTCAGGCGAATTAGAAATACGTTGGAAAAATGAAAAAGATATTATTGCCAGAATCAGAAACATCACAAACGAAATCGATAAGCTTACAAATGAAGCAGATATTGAAGAGCGCAAAGGAGATCTACAAAAAGTTGCAGAGATTCGCTACGGTACAATTCCTGCTAAAAGAGATGAACTTAAAGCAGCTCAAAATGAACTTAAAAAGTTTCAGGCCGAACGCGGACTACTAAAAGAAGTTATCACAGAAGAAGAAATCGCAACTGTTGTTTCGCGCTGGACTCACATTCCTCTTTCAAAAATGCTTGAAAGTGAAATGGCAAAACTCACAAACATGGAAGACAATCTTCGTGAGCGTGTTATTGGTCAAGAAGAAGCGATTAGCGCTGTAAGTAATGCTTTGCGACGCGCACGAGCTGGCATTGCGGAAGAAAAACGGCCTATTGGTTCGTTTATTTTCCTAGGCCCAACCGGTGTTGGAAAAACCGAACTTGCAAAAGCGCTTGCTGAATTTATGTTCAATGAAGAAGATGCGTTGGTGCGTGTGGATATGTCTGAATACATGGAAAAGCACGCTGTAAGTAAAATAATCGGCTCCCCTCCGGGCTATGTAGGATATGAAGAAGCAGGTCAACTTACAGAAACTATTCGAAGGCATCCTTACTCTGTTGTTCTTTTCGATGAAATTGAAAAGGCGCATCCCGATGTATTCAATATTCTTTTGCAGATCTTAGACGACGGTCACATTACCGATTCAAAAGGACGTAAAGTTAACTTTAAAAACACAGTAATCATAATGACTTCAAACATTGGTTCTGACACAATTCTAAACTCTGGAAAAACTAGCGACATTGGTTTCAATAGCATCGGTCAAGGCAATATTGAAGAAGGAACAAAGCGCAAGGTGTTAGAACACATGAAGGAACAATTTAGGCCTGAGTTTTTAAATCGAGTAGACGATGTAATTTTCTTCCATGCCTTAAATGAAGCAAATATTGCCGGCATTGTTGAACTTCAGCTTGGAGAAGTTTCTGAGCGACTAAAAGCTCAACGAGGAATAACGCTAAAGGTTACCGAAAATGCGCGTAAGTTCCTTGCAGAAAAGGGATTCGATCCTCAGTTTGGAGCAAGACCTCTTAAGCGCGTAATACAGAACTTGATTCTCGACCCGCTCGCGTTAAAAATTGTTAGTGGCGATGTACCCGAAGAAGCCAAAGTCACAATTGATGTTCAAAAAGACGAAATACAGATCAAGGTGAAATAGGCCTCCCATTACTATCTCGAACCTGTACACTGAACCATATTACCTGTACACACCTCACCATCTCGACCGAGGCTGTTAATCGACGAGTGGAAAGATCTTTCCTAAAAGATTTCTCCTCGGACTTTAGTCCGGTCTCGTCACTAACGCTGACTGAAGTGAGCTAGGAAGAGAGGGCGACTTTATTTCTGCTTACCTTCCTCTTCAAAAGGCCAACCCCAGGGGTTGATCTTTTTGTTAAGTGAGATAATTTATTTCTGCTTACTCTCCTCTTCTGCTTTGAATAACTTCGTAACTACTATTGTGGCGATAATAACAAAAAGCGTTATGGCAAATGCGTAAACAAACTTGGCAATCAACCCCTGATCATCTGCCGGGAACAAGAAATCAATCAATCCCTTAATTGCATCGTTCCAAGCAAGGCCTGCAACAAAACCAAGGCCTGCAAGAATATAAGTCGATACATTAGTTCGTACCGTCTTCTTGATTTCATCAGATCCGTTTTTTACGTGTTTGAATAGGGTCATAAGACTGGGGGTTTATTATGCATCACGAATGTTTATTATCGATTAACAATGTTTATTGTAAAACGCAGATGTTTATTATAATATCACTCCAATAAAACGAGCCGACAGTCAATAACCAATCGCTTACCGCCAATAAACGAAGTCGCCAGCAATAAACTCCAGCCGTCAGAAAGTCATAAATTGACAATGAAGTTGTCATCCTGAGCGAACCGCAGTATTCAATTCCTCGCTCGGTATATTAGTAACAATCTGTAGATCGGTAGGAACCTTGCGGTATTAAAGCTAACGATCGTCACCACTACCGCCAATTGTGCCTCGCTGAAGACGAGAGTACAGCTTTTCAATGTTTAATTCTGCAATCTCATCAAGAGAAAGATTAAGCTCGGTGGCAAGTTGAGCAACATACCAAAGAACATCGCCAAGTTCTTTTGTAACTTCGGCGCGCTTCTCATCCGTAACTTCCCCACCATCATCGCGAATTGTTTTTTTAAGCTTATCGGCAACCTCACCGGCCTCACCACAAAGTCCCATAACTACATATGGAAAATTATTGCCTAAGTTTGGGTAAAGCGCAGTCTTGCGCGACTTTTTTTGGTATTCTTCAAAATTCATATTAATGAAAATAGTTTCTTTGTGCTTTAGCAAAATCTATACCGGCTTTATTAGCTGCCACGCCCCATCCGTAAATTTCATCAATACGAGCTATTGCATCTTGTTGATCGGGTACATTGTTAAGTTTTTCTACTTCGTCTGAAGCAGTGTCATTATGTAATCCGATAACAAAATGAGCAGCTTCATGAGCTAATACTTCTGTATTAGCGGCAATGGCTAAATTATAATTTACCAGTGCATTTGCCTCGTAATCGTCTGAGGAATTAATTGAAACCAATTCATCAATAGTGTAATCCTGTACCCAACGATTTTTCTCAAAATCATCAAGTGAATAAGTAAATAAGTCTGTGTTAACATCAACAATAATACGGTTAGCTCGTTTATCAGCTTCTCCTGCTTGCGCATGATCACCTCTAGTTTGAACGCCACATTCTATATTAGCCGTGGCGACAACGTCTATCACGTCATTAGCTGAAACGGTTGCATCGGGCCATAATTCATTCATGGAATTTTGTACATCTTGAGGATGCTCTACCAACCAATTTACCATAGCTTCAATGTAGTCGCCTTCTGACTCTGTGCATTCTAAAATCTCATATTTATTACAACCGGTTAGAATTGAAAAAAGTAAGGCAGGAGCCATGGCCGATCCTATCTCTAAGGATTTTGACATTTTCGATGTAGCCTCCTTCATCTCTGGAATTTGATTATCTAATAGCGCTTTTGTCCACTTTAAAATAGAGCCAAAAAAAGCCTGGCTCACTTCCCTTTCTCGGGACTTTTCATTTTCAATTATAGGCCCTCTAAAACCTTCGCATGATTTCATAATGTATATATTACCAGATAATTGAAGTTTTATAAAGCGATCTGAGACTTTACAATTAGAGTAATTTGATCTACAATCTTACACACTATGGGCCCTTGGCGCAGTTGGCTAGCGCGCTTCCATGGCATGGAAGAGGTCACGGGTTCGAATCCCGTAGGGTCCACCATCAAACATCTCTCCTGAATGGAGGGATTTTTGTTTTGCGCGAAATGCGCTTCTTTACTGTATAAGTTGGCGGTTTTGTTGATCTGTATGCGGTTCGAACTTTAGGGAGACCATTTGGCTAGTTTGAGGAAGTTGAAAGATGAAAGTGGCTTAGACTGGAGAGAAAATACCTTTTGGTTTGTGGTTCGAACTAAACTTCAAATAATCTATTTATAAAACAGTTCATGGTTGCGAAGCTCTTTCTTAATATCTAAATAATTTGGAAGGGCCTTCCCTACAAGTGCCCAGAATTTTCTTGAGTGATTGAATTCTTTCAAATGACACATTTCATGTACGATAATGTAGTCTTGGTGTTTTTGTGGTAAAAATACTATTTTGTAATTCAAATTTAGATTTTGTTTACACGAGCAACTACCCCAACGAGTCTTTTGATTTTTAATGAAGATCTTATTGAAAGAAAAGCTATAGACTTTGTTATAAAATCTCACCCGTTCATGCACCAAAGCAAGCGCTTTATCTTTGTTTTCCAAATAATCCTTGTGTGAGAATGTGCGAATTGCATTACTATCAACACTATTGAAAAATTGAATTTTATCCCACACCCACTGTTTTTTATCAGTGAGAAATTTCTCAATCAGCGATTGCTGTATTCCAAAAGGACTTGTAATAACAACACTGCCATCACAATACACAGCAAGTCGTAGCCTTTTTGCTCTTTTACTTCTTTTGAGTTTATATGGGATTTCCTTTTCCATAATACCTAGAATTTTTTAGTGATGATGTCCACCAGTCGATTCAAGAATTTCGGGAAGTCTTTTACATTAAATCGACCTTTATAATCCCGCAGAATCAGTTCTTGCAAGGTTTGTTTGATGTCTTTAACAAACACATCTCGCTTTGAGGATTCCTGCCATCCACTATCTAGATCATCCTCGATACGGATTCGAAGTTCTTTAACAAATTCCTTAATTTCCTCATCTTTTCCACCATCAACAAATTCTTGTGAGATGACATAAAGGGCGTATTCTTTCAAATCAAGCCCCAAATCTTTCGCCTCATCGCCCTTTGTCTTGATATCGCTCATCAATTCTTCATAGCGACGAATTCGTTCTGCAAGGTCAATTTGATTTTGCTCAAACTCGCGACGAATAGCTGTTAGTCGTTCGCTAAACTTCTGATAGGCGGGATTTTCATCAAGATTGATTGATATCTCCTGTTTGAGCATCTTCTCAAGATTGAGCGCCTTTTCTTCTTCATCCATTCCTTTGAGTCGCTCAAGTGTGTATAAATCATTTACGCGAAGTTCGCGGAAATTTTTGGTGATTCCTTCATAGTCAATAATATTGCTCTTAGTAATGAGCTCACGGACTTTCTCTCCATATTCTTCAAGTAAGTATCTATCATCCTCACTTCGGAATTCTTTCAAAAAGGCCAGATAGAAACTGGTCACCCATTCAAATGGGCGAATGTATTGCTTCAAGAATGGATCAGGAGAGAGAAACTCAAACAAGCTCTTGAGTTTCATGTATTTCTCAACAAAGTATTTCTGCTTGTCTTGATTATCAATAAAAATCTTCAAACATCGACGAAGATTATCCATAGATGGATCTTCAATATTTACTCCCGTAAATACTTTCATTACATCACTCAAAACATCAGAGAATCTCGCTTTCACTCGTTCAATATCAATCATCGCAGAATCAACGACATCTTCGTCAAAATCAAGCGCATCATAGAGGTTACGGGTAATTCCGTAGTAGTCAATAATTTTTCCTGCTTCCTTGTTTTTATAGACACGATTCGTACGTGCAATCGCTTGCAGGAGGTTATGATCGCGGAGCGGTTTATCGAGATACATAACTTGCTCAATCGGTGCGTCAAAACCAGTAAGTAGCATGTCGCAAACCAAAAGGAATTTCAGGGATGATTTTGGGTCTTTGAATTTCTCAATGATTTGCTCTCGTTCACGCTTGCTCGTGTTATAGACTTTCAAATCATCTGCATCACTATTTGGGTCTCCGGGGGAATACACTACAGCCGACCATTCGGCAGGCACGAGCTTATCTAAGAGTTTTTTGTAGGTCGCTACTGCTTCGCGGTCATACGCAACAACCTGCCCCTTAAAGCCGTTTGGCTCCACATAGAGCTTATAATGCTCCACGATGTCCCTTGCCACGGCTTCCATACGTTTTGGGAGCTTCACCAGCGCCGCTTTTTTGCCATACTTCTTGATGAGTTCAGTCTTTTGTTTATCAGGCAAATCGCCAGCAATTTCTTCAAACTGTTGGTCAAGTTTTTCTTCATCAATAGAAAACTTTGAAAGTCGTGCTTCATAGGTCACTGGAATTGTCGCGCCGTCATCAATAGCTTGCTGGATAGAGTAGTAGTCAAGATATCGCTTTCCGTCTCCCTCGTAGTTTCGGAAAGTGTTTGTGTGCGTCTTGTCTACTGGCGTTCCAGTAAATCCAAAGAAGAACGCCTTTTTGAATGCATTGCGCATATTGATGCCCGACACGCCTTCGTCGCCTCGGTGTGCTTCGTCAGAAAGAACGATCACATTTTCATCCAGATTTTTTACTTTGTCGCCAAGTTCAGAAAACTTTTGAATGGTCGTGATGAATATGCCTTTCTCTGGCGACTGTATTTTTTCCTCCAAATCTTTGCGGGAAGTGACGCGTACAATATTTTTTCCACCTGCATTGGTAAATGTCTCAAATATCTGGTCATCCAAGTCCACTCGATCAACCAAAATAAATACTTTCGGATTGGCGAGCTGTTTATTGAAACGCAGTTTCCACGCAGTGAAATACATGGTGAGCGTTTTGCCTGACCCTTGTGTGTGCCAAATGAGCCCTTGTCGCTTCTCTTTGCTTACTACACGCTCCACAATTTTATTCGTTGCCCGCATCTGCTGGTAACGAGCAATTTTCTTCACCAATTTCTCATTTTCCTTTTCAAACAAAATAAAGTTTTGGACAATATCCAAGAAGTTTTTCTTTGAGAGAAGTGAGAAAAGGGTCATCTCAAGCTCGCCACCAAGCTCTTTCTCAATATCTTCGTCTCGCCACTGAAGAAAGTATTGTTTTGGTGCGCCCGTTGCTCCGTAGACGGTTTTGAGTCCGTCACTGGCAATATTGAAACAGTTTGGGATAAACAGCTTGCGAGCTACTTTTTCATATCGTTTGAGCTGGTCAATACCATTTTCAAAACTCACTCCCTCCGAAGCGGTAGGACTTTTTGCCTCAATATCCACAAGCGGAAGTCCGTTCACAAAAATCAAAATATCGGGACGGATATTTTCGGTATCTCCTTCAAAATAAAATTGATTGGTAACAACAAATTGATTATTTTCTGGATTACTAAAATCAAGTAGTTTATAGTCGTGCTTTTTCCCTGTAACGGAATTCTTGAGGTTGATACCGTCTCGTAGTACTTTCAGGAATTCTTCGTTATTATCAATCTTCCTGACTTCGCGAATTACATTCTTAATCTCGCTCTCGTTCGCAGTAGGATTGAGCGCAGAAATAGCACTCTTCAAAAGCGGCGTGATAATGTATTCAGTCTCAAGTTCGCGATATTTCGCAAACTCTTCCGGCTTTATGTACTCAAAGCCAAGCTTATCCTTAATAAACTTGATGATATAATTTTCTACTGTAACTTGTTCGTTAAATTTCATAATTATTTATCCAGTTTGTCGGGTTTCTTCAGCCCCTTAGTTTCTTCGGACTTCAGCTTTCTCTCCACCTTTTTAATATCTTCCTCCGCGGGCAATCTTTCAGGCGTAATTCCACGACTCAACAGTGTCTTTCTCACACTTTGATTGTTTGTGATGTGTTCTTCCGAAATAGACTGTTCAGATCGCAATCTTTTTTCTTTCGAATTAAAGATAGTGATCTCAGTCGCAAAATCTTTCGCTTTCAAAAGAATTGTCGGCTGAAAATCTGCGAGCGCGCGACTATCTGGTACTCCGAGCCTAGCTTTCATCTCTTGGGTGGTATAGCCAAATAACGCTTTATCTCCCTTGCTTCGAATCAATCCAAAATTTCTGTCGCTTCCTGTTTGCTCAAAGATAACACCTGAAAGCTTTTTCTCGGTCTCTGTCAATTTGTGTCGAGCTAGTAACCTTTCAGAGTCTTGAATGCGTTTCTCGATAACCTCGAACTTCCGCGTCTGTACCGCAAAGTAATTTTGTGCAAAAGCTATTTGTTCTTTTCGAGGATCACCGTTTTGGGCTATGAGGTAACAAGCATATCTAGTGAGCATGACATCCAGTATCTCTTTCTGAGCTCCTTTGGGCATTTGGATCGTTTTCCCAGCGTCGGCAAAATGATCCGATACCTTGTGACCCGTGTTTTCACAGGCTATTTTGGCCTTTGAAATAACACCCAAAAAGTTGTCCCACTTGTCATAGCCAAGGAGTTGTTGCAAATCACGAGCAAGCCAGAACTCTACGCCATTGTCTGTTTTATTGGCATATTGCTCAAAATTATTCGTTAACGATTGTATAATTTCTTTTTTCATAGTTATTTTTTCTTTTTTCCAACTCTAATAATCGGATCAAGATTATTTTTCTTTTTGCGATCAGGATTTGACTGTAGAAATTTTGCTTGTCCTTTTCTTTTTACAGTGTGGTAACCAGGCAAATTTCCTGCGTCGGCTTTTTTAATTAATTCCTTATTTTGTTTTTCAGTAAGATTCTTTAAATCTATAGAGCGAACATTTCTACCTGTCGATGTCTCTTTTATTGTTTTGTGTGTTTTATTTTTCATAAGCGCTTTATTATTTGTTAATTTTTAACTCTCACCCTCCCACTCAATAAATCCTGCATCAGACCTTTTTTGAGGAGGGTAAGTTTTTCTTTTAATTTCTTATTGATCAAAATTTTCTCATTTACCGCTGATATTATATTGGCAATTTCTCTTTGTTCCGAAATTGGTATCAGTGGGATTTCTACTTGCTCAAGGCTCCCGACAGGAAGCTGTGGTTGAGCAGAGCCAGATCCCATACTTGAATACTTCGCCTCCATTTGCGGACTTGAAAAATATCTATATAAAAACACCGGGTCAAATTGATCTCCATGTCGCACTATAAGCATCCCAGAGTTAATACGGATATTATCAAAGGAAATTTTCTCATCGTAATATGCGACATTTCCAACAGTTCCTCTTGAAGTCAAAATAATATCTCCTCGCTCGAGCTTACCTTTTCGCAATGCTCGGTCTTTTTCTTGGGAGATAAAGCTTGCCTCATCAAAAATGAATCCGTTTTTGCTCACATTTTTAGCACTAAGAAACAGACAGAATCCTTCGGGTGAGAAATCTTCTTGTTTTGGATAATTCGTACCTCTGTCTCCATCAATTAACTTTATCGAGGAATTTCTTATGCTTACCACGTCCCACTCCTTAGGAATCTGTCCGATTTTTGTTTCCTTGAATTTTGTATGCCCAATCCCGCGAGTAAAAAGCTGTTGCATCAACCCGCGCTTGAGCTTTTCTGTCGCCTCAATCACTCCCTGCGTTTTCGCAATATCCTCATCCACCGCCCCCAAAATCTCCGCAATTTTTTTCTGTTCTTTTTTTGATTTAGGAATGACAATTTCTAGATTTTTTATGTTACTTCCATACAAATGGACTATGGTTGTACCTTGCCCAAGTTTTCCGATTTCATTTTTTTTGTAATGAGTTAGATAGTATGCTAGGAAATTCGGATCATACGAA
Source organism: Candidatus Uhrbacteria bacterium (assembly GCA_030688135.1). Taxonomy (GTDB): domain Bacteria; phylum Patescibacteriota; class Patescibacteriia; order UBA9934; family UBA9934; genus JAUYIW01. Next base: position 26,689 of record JAUYIW010000022.1, read on the forward strand.
TCAGCCTTTTTTCTCAAAATATTTATATCACCACCTAAAAGCACCGCATTTTCATTTAGTGCTGAGGCAATCGCGAGATCTCTAGCAACTGTTGTTGTAGATCCAGGAATAAGTATGTCACCATTGACTGAAGGAATACCCGCGTTTGAATTAGTCCTACTTTTTACATCTTCAATAACTTCGTCGTAAGTCGTAAATAGTTCCCCATACAGAACGCACTTATTTTTACCAGATGGGTCAATATCTTTTTTTGAGAGACCCTGTCCCTTCATGACATAGCAAATATCATCAACAAAAGTACTTTGCCATCCGTTCGGAATATTTTGTTGTGCTGTATTATTTTTTGTCATGTTTTGGTTTATGTTTCGATAGATGTGGGTCGGAAAGCATCACCTCCTTGAGGCGATCATTTTCTGTCTTCAAAATTTTCATCTTTTCAAGAAAATCTTCTTGAAATTCAAAAATGTTGAAGTCTTTGTTTACGCCATAAAATAAATCTAGTGCACCCATTACTAAGTTCGCTGTAGCCCAAAGATCGGTTTTAATATGGCGGTCTTCTGAGCAATCAAAAAATTGTGTTTTAAATTTACCATCAACAAGACCCGAAGATGTCCGGTGAGCGTCTACAATATTTGCATGTGATGATAGTGCGTTGGTTTGACCTTTGTATTGTTTCAAAGACGCACTTCCGTCAGGGTATTTCTCATCAAGCCATTTATACATTTTTTTCTTCAAGTCATCATTGGGGTTCATCATTCCGTCCTCATCAATCAATGCAAACTTCTCTTTGTCTTTTTCAGGATCATTTTTACCAATCGCAAATGATCCCCAGGCGGCTGCTTCTGATGCAAACCTAAGGTTAAAATTTGTCTGTATGTGATGGAAACGAACTGCTGATAAAAAAGCTAGTATAATATGCTTCTGAAATGAACTGAGAAAAAGTAAAAAGTAAAAACTATTCGGATCAACTTTTTTTATAAACGAGTGGGCAAAATCCACCGCATACTCTGCGTGCAGAAAAAACTCCTCATTCATTAACTTGGCATTTTGAACTAATTCGTTTTCAGATTTTGAAATTTCTGCGACATTCATAAATTAATATTTCAGTTCTTTTAGATACATCTCGACCTTTTTATCAATTGCTTCGCGATCTTTTTCAATTTCTTTCACCTCGCTCCACACGGTTTTTACATCCACCACCACCTCATCCTCAGCATTTTCTACATAGCGACGAACATTAAGATTGAATTCATTTTCCTCAAGCTCCTTAATATCTACGACACGAGCATATTTTTCAATATCTCGGTATTCCTTAAATGCTGATACCATTTTCTCGATGTCCTTCTTGCGAAGGCGGTTTTGATTTTTGCCTTCCTCATAGTCTTGCTCTGCATCAATGATGAGAATTTTGTTCTTATGAGCTTCTGGTTTGTTTTTGTTGAATATCACAATCGCCGCTGGAATACCTGTGCCGTAGAAAAGCTTTGCGGGGAGCGCGACGATGGCTTCAATCAGGTCATTTTTGATAAGTTCTTCACGGATACGTCCCTCGGCACCACCACGGAAAAGTACGCCATGTGGAAGCACGATACCGGCGCGCCCGTTTTCATTCATTGACTTCACCATATGAAGCACGAAAGCATAGTCGGCTTTTTTTGCTGGAGGCATTTCGTAGCCAGCCACTCGTCCGTATTTGTCAGATTTAAATATCTCGTATTCCCACTCCTTGATTGAGTACGGAGGATTTGCAACGCAAATATCGAACGTCTTAAGCGAACCGTCCGGGTTTAGAAATTTTGGATCGGCGAGTGTATCTCCGCGCTGAATATCGGCGCTATCGAGCCCGTGGAGGAACATATTGATTTTTGCAATCGCGTATGTCCCGATATTGATTTCTTGCCCATAGAGATAGAGCGATCGAGCTTTCTTTTCTCCCGCTTCATTTTTGAGATAATGATACGCCTCCAATAAGAAGCCGCCTGAACCAACAGCCATGTCATAGATATGGTCTTTCTCGTGTGGTTTCAAAATGTTTATAATCACACGCTCAACTTCACGAGGGGTATAGAATTCTCCGCCTTTTTTGCCCGCATCCGCTGCGAACTGCTCAATAAGATATTCGTATGCGTCCCCTAGGAGATCAGAACTTATATAAGTATCTCCGAAATTGTGTTGTGAGAAATGATTGATGAGACGCTGGAGCGTTTCGTTGGGAAATTTGTCTTTGTTAGCAAAATCTAAGTCGTCAAAAATCTTGTCCAGTTTTGGACTATTTGCGTTTGTGAGTTTATCAAAAATCTCATTGAGCTTTTGACCAATGCCACCAGCTTGTTTTTGGACTACTTCCCAGCGACAATCTTTTGGAACTTGAAAACGATGATTGTGATCTGCTCGTGCGACTTCTTCATCGTGATATTCTTCAAGGAATTTTTTATATTCCTCATCCCAAGAATCACTTATGCGTTTATAAAAAAGAAGTCCGAAAATATATTTCTTATAATCCGAGCTATCAATTTTTCCACGCAAGATGTCCGCACTTCTCCAAAGAAACTGCTTTAATTGAGTGAGATTCATTTTCCCTGCGTCGTCTGTAAGTGAGGCATTGAAACCTTTCATGATACTTTTGTCATTCGCAATTCGCTCGATGTCTTCGGGACGATATTTTCGATCGCCGCGAGGACCAACACGCAGAGGGGTGATGAGCCCCTTTTTCTCCCAATTACGAAGCGTGTCTTGGTGAATACCAAAAATGCTTGATACTTCGCTAATTGAAAGTAATGCCTTCTCGTTTAATGTTTTTTTCATATTTCATAGGTTATCATAGGTGCTATACTCCTGTCAAGCTTTTTATGAAATATCATAGCTTTTCATAGGTTACAACCGTGCCGTAGATTTTAACCTCCTCCACAAACTCCTCCACCATAGCCGTATTATCCTTCAACCAAATATACCAAAATAAGAACAATTCTTCGGAAAGCCGCCAATGCACTCTCATCCACACGTCCATTTCCGAGTCCGAAACACTTGAAATTTGTTTAGAATCAGCCATTTCTTCTTCCGGCTGATGTTCCAAATATTCCTATACAGTCATCCTTTTCTTTACCAACCCTTCGGTTTCCGGTTCCAATCGCGTTAATGACCCCCCACCAAAAACAAACTCCGCTCCATCTGAATCAGGTGAAGTGGAGTTTGTTTATCGGTATGTGTCTACGTATATTTACGTTCTAAAATAAGCCCAAACATATTAAAAATTCAACACAATTGCAACGATCGCGACAAATCTGTAAAACTTTTAATATCATTATGACTATAGATCAATCCTACGGGTTCAGAACGATTGACTTCTAGAATAGAAGATTTATTAAATATGTCCGTACTACCATAGAAATCATCTATCTAATAACAACCCTTCCCTCGCGTCTTCTTAAACCGCTATAATTCAAAGCCCCCGCAGTGCAGATCAAGTCAGACTTGATTGCACCGCAGGGGCACGCTTGACATCACCCGTTGTTCACCTCGAGACGACCATTGCTCTCCCAGAAATCCCAGACTCCCTCGGACTCCCACGTGATGTAGGTAGTCTCGCCCTGGGTGTTTTCGTCCGTGAAGAGCGAGAGCTGGGGGCCGGAACCGTACACGATAAGCCCCGTGCACTCGGCGTCAAAATGCGAAGGCACGTCGTAGAAGATGAACTCGAACACTCCGTTGTCGAGAATAAAGGTCTCGGCCACCTGTTCCATCTCACCTTCGTTAGTTTCGAAGGTGCAGGTAACGGTCGCGTCGGAGTAGCCGCTATAGTAGGCGGCCCACTCGATGGTCATCGAATTGTCGGGCTCGGCGGAGCCGTATCCACCGCTGCCGTCTTCGTCGTACTCACCGCAGAAGACGACCTCCCCGCCTTCGTAGCAGACGCCGAGAGCTTCAGTTTCGCACCCGGTCAGGCCGAGGGTGAGGAACAGGCCGACGAGACTCATGAAGAAGTTGCTGAAACGCATGTTGCGTCCTTTGGGGCAAAGCCCCGGTTTATTTTTGAATTTTGCTAAGAACCATCACTGGCCAGAAACAATATTCTGATCAACGATAGTTCCAAAATGAACGAAAAAGGCAGGCTTTGGTAACTCAACTGAGAGGTACAAAAACCTGCCTTTGTCAGCGAATCGATCTCCGAACAGACACATTGGTCTGTCCCTACACGAAAACTGACTTGTCCTTAACCCCCGGACTAGGGCTCTCTCCTGTAATTGGGAAGGTTCGTCTGGATGGACTCTGTTCGTTGCGACCCTGTCGACCTGCGGCCGCGTTCATCTGTCGGCTGAGGGTTCGTTCAGGCCTCGAGGGTTCATCCAACGGTTTGTTCGTTGGCCAACTGACGACTGGCTTTGGCCGTTCGTCTGGCGGACGTGGGTTCATTCGTGGTGCGAAGGTTCGTCTGGATGGACTCTGTTCGTTGCGACCCTGTCGACCTGCGGCCGCGTTCATCTGACGACTGAGGGTTCGTTCAGGCCTCGAAGGTTCATCAAACGGTTTGTTCAAATAACATTCGCTACGGTGCCGGCATCCTAATTTACAAAATGTACTATACCACATTTTGGCACTTTTGTCAAGCCCTGGGGTTGATATTTTGGCTAAAATTAGCCACGCTTCCAAACCTAGCCAAATTTCAAAATCAATAATATGTGCTATAATAACAGCACTATGAGAACTATAAAATTTCCAACTATAATCGTGGCAATAGCAATCGTAATAGTATCGGCATTAGTGAGTCCGAATCAGGCTTTTGCTTATGACCAAAACTATATTTTAAGTGACTGGGATTTAACCGATCCCTTTGCCCTTGATTTAAATCAAATCCAAAACTTTCTAGAACGTGGCTATTTAGCTGATTATAAAACCGAGGATTCAGAGGGCGACGTTCGCTATGCCGCGGACATTATTTGGAATGCAGCGCAAAACTACAATATTAGTCCTAAATTCCTTCTTGTTCTTCTTCAAAAAGAGCAAAGCCTAATCGAAGACGATAGCCCAACCGAAAAACAGCTTAGCTGGGCAACCGGCTACGCTGTATGCGACGATTGCTCAATGAGCGCCCCATCGATTCAACGCTGGAAAGGCTTTGGTAAACAAGTTAACTCTGCTGCAATGCAATTTAGCGAAGGATACCTAGCTGACATCGAGGCTACCGGCTCGACTCAGGGAAAGTACGGCCCTGGCATTCCAGTTGAGATTGATGGCGAAATAATCGTACCGGCAAACGCAGCAACAGCTGCCATGTATGCTTACACTCCGCACATTCATGGAAATATAAACTTTTCTAGAATTTGGGAGCGCTGGTTTAGCATTCAATACCCTTCTGGAACTTTGCTCAAAATCGCAGGCGAATCCGGAGTCTATCTAATCGAGTACGGTTACAAACGACCAATAGAAAGCTGGAGCGCGCTTCTTTCTAGGTTTAATCCTTCACTAATGATTGAAGTTGCTAAAAACTCTCTTGATCTATATCCAGACGGAAACCCAATAGCCTTCCCAAACTATTCCCTTTTGCAAGATGATGACGGCAATATTTACTTGCTCGTTGATGACTCATTACGCCACATCGACAGCATGGAAACTTTCCGCTACATTGGATTTGCAGAAGATGAAATTGTTAAAATCGAAAATGATGACTTAGCGTATTTTGAAAAAGGGCTTCCGCTTACAATGCTAAGTGCCGACCCTGGCGAGCAACTTTTGCAACTATCTAGCAATGGTGCGATGTTTTATATAAAAGATGGTTATAGGCATGCCATCACCGACAAAGCAATTTTGACTGCTAGATTCCCTAACGCTTACTTGCAAAGTGTACAAGCAGTGGTAGTTGAGCAATACGCAGAAGGTCGTGCACTAACTCTACCTGACGGATATTTGATTAAATCTACCGATAGCCCCGCAGTGTACGTTATTAGCGAAGGCGAACGTAGATCTATTGGATCTGAAGAAATATTTCTTTCATATGGCTGGTCTTGGGATGATATTGTAGAACTTTCACCTTCTGCGCTTAACCTTCATCCTTTAGGACTCGCAATCGATAATCCACTTGATACTCTAATGCTCGCTACCGAATAACTTACCACCTACAGACTACGAATCTTTTACAGGCGTACAGACTGAATTATGAGTTTCTCGATCTGTAAATCTGTAACGATCTGTAATCCGTAGGTAACCCCGCATACTATGCTCGTTTTTGCAGCATTCACTCCACACTCACCGCTTCTCCTACCTTCCATTAATAAGACGCAAATGGATAAGGTGGAAAAGACTACTTCTGCCATGCAAGAATTGGCCGATGAACTTTACGCTTCGCATCCTGATGTTATAGTTCATATTTCTGAACATCCAACTATTTATCCAGATGCGTTTTCAATCAACCTAAGCGACCCTTACAAGTTTGATCTTTCAAGTCTTGGTGATTTAGGCATTACACGTACCTTTAGACCAGACATAATGCTAATCGATAGACTGCAAAGATCTTTGCGTGCAGAATCACAACCTATTACTCTTACAACGGACTACGCACTACATTATGCTTCTGCGGTGCCATTACTGCTCCTAACAAAGGAATTGCCAAATGTGCAGCTTGTTCCAATTTCTTTTAGCGAGCTTCCTCCAAAGGATCATTTTCACTTTGGTCAGGCTTTGAAAGATATGATATTTGCAAGTGATAAACGCATTGCGGTAATAGCAAGCGGAGATATGTCGCACGCGCTAACAAGTAATGCTCCTGCAGATTTTCATAAAGACGGCCAAATTTATGATGATAAAATTCAAGAAATTATTGCTCAAAGAAATTCTGCCGGACTGCTCAGCCTAAGCCCAGAAATAGTAGCGAACGCAAAAGAAACTTCTTACCTTCCTTTAGCAATTTTTTTTGGACTACTGGACAAGGTTTCTATGACGCCACAAATATTAAGTTACGAGGCACCGTTTGGAGTTGGCTACCTTACCGTTAACTTTGTTCTGAAATAGAATTATCAAATTAGTCATGTTTGCAGAAATATATCCAATACTACGTCTGCCCCGAGGCTTTGAGTACTTTGACTACTCCATCCCACAGTCAATGGTCGTGCACGCCGGAGATATTGTAAAAATATCATTTCGTAACAGGCCAGTGCTCGGAGTAATACGAGCAACTAAAACGTCGAGCGATATAAAAAATATTGCACCAATTGAGGAGGTTGTCGCCTCTGCTTTTTTCACTTTGGGCGATATTTTGCGCTACGAAAATATTGCAAAATCTATAATTCAATCCCCTTCATCGATTATATTTTCTGCAATGTATGGATATAAAAAGAGAGAGTTTAGGTGGAGTCAAGAAAATTCAGTAAAGGCACCGCTGTCTGTTTCAAATCTAGTTGGTGAAGAGATTAAAAATGCATTAAAAATGTTGAACACAAATAGTAACCTATTCGTGCAGACATCAATTGAAGGCCTGCTGTCACTTGCGACCATCCTGAACAAAAAATTTGAACATCAAATTTTAGTATTAGTCGCTAGACCGGGAGACGTAATGCAAATCGAAAAGTTACTTGATTTTGGATTAAAGTCTGCTTATCTCCATGGGAAAGTAAGCGGAGCACAAAGAGATTCAATAATTCAAGGTTGGCAAAATGGAAATATTAAAGTGCTCGTTGGAACAAAGCAGGCGTCACTCATTCCTGCAAAAAAACTCGATGCAATCTTAATCGCAGAAGTTGATAGCGAAGACCATTCAAGCTGGGACAGAAACCCACGTTACGATGCAAGGCTTTCGGCAGAATTACTTGCTAAACAACATAAATGTAAATTAATATTATCTGCTCCACTGCCACGTTTAAACGACTATATAAATAGCGACCGTAAGATTCTTTGGTCAGGCAATGCTGATTGCGATATAGTTTCGCATAAAGCAGAAGAGCAAAAAACTCAAATTCCATTGATATCTGACGACCTATATAAGGCCATATTCAACACTTTACAAAACGGCAAATCTGTGCTACTCTCGTACAACCGTAAAGGATTTGCAAGGCGTTTACAGTGCAGCTCCTGCGGGCACATTCCATTCTGTGGAACATGCGGAGCGGTCCCAATTGTTCGTGAAAATGACCTTGCATGTCCGGTTTGCGAAGCCATAATGTGGATACCAAAGAAATGTCCATCATGTTCGGCTGTTAGACTATACGAAAAAGGAATTGGAAATCAAAGATTAAAAACTAAGTTAAGTAAGGCTTTTCCAAACGCAAAATTGGAGATAATTGAAAAATCATCTAAACAATTCTATAGCACAGATAGGCTCGTAGAACCTTCAATAATCCTTGCTACCGAATATTATTTTAGACAGATCCATGGAATATTTAAAAGACCAAACTTTGGCCTTGTGGCAGAACTTGCTTTTGATCTTCATCTTTCAGACTCCCGCTATGATGCCTCAGAATATGCTGCACAGCGCTTGCATAGGCTAATGCGAATTGCAGAACAGCAAAAGGCTGAGTGCATTGTTCAAACCTGGCTACCCGATATTGTTAAAAAAATGCTTAGGTCTGAACGGTTTCTACATGACGAATTAGATATTCGGAAAACTTATAAATTACCGCCTATTCTTAATCGACTCACTATTAAACCTGCACCTACGGAGGGTCTAACACAAAATCTAGTTGATGTAGACATGCAAACTGTGGACGATAGTGCGGTAATTAGGTATCCTGAAAGCCAAGTATTAAATCTGTACAATGTACTAAAAAATCTTCCAGTAAAATCAATAATCATTCCAGAACTTACTCGCTATGACGCTCAAATTAATTCTAAAACATCCTAATGACCAACTCCTGAAGGTCTCTGAACCGCTGAGTGATGAAGACATAAAGTCTGATTCAACGCAACGGTTGATTGATGATATGCTTCTAACTATGAATACCGAAAAAGGTATTGGTCTTGCTGCTCCACAGGTTGGAGTTCATAAAAGATTGTTTGTTCTCGATCTCGGAGATGGCCCTATAGTCTTGATTAATCCGAAAATTATTTCAAGATCTACAAGAATGATTGAAACCACAGAAGGCTGTCTTTCAATTCCTGGTGTTTGGGGTGTTGTTGCACGACACAAAAGCGTTAAGCTAAAAGCAAAAAATAGAAAAGGCGAACCTATTCGAGTTAAAGCTAGTGGCCTATTTTCTGTAGTTTGCCAACATGAAAATGATCACTTGGACGGCATTCTATTTATCGATCGTGCAGATAGAATTTTAGAGGGTGAAGAAATGTTGGAAGGTGCTGAAGCAATTATTTAACAACGAAATCTACCAGTGTACTAATCTGTATATCTGTAACTATCTGTACGTCAGTAGGTACCTGGTAAATCGAACTATGAAGATCGTTTTCTTTGGCACACCGGAATTCTCAGTAAACTTCCTCGAGGCATCGCACATTTCCCCTATCCATCCTGAGGAGCTCAGCTTATCTGCGACGAAGGATCTTTCGTAATATGAAAATAGTATTTTTCGGTACACCGGAATTTTCAGTAAACTTCCTCAAGGCATTGCACGCCGACGAGGATATTTTAGTATCTGCAGTTGTGTGTCAGCCTGACAAAGCCGTAGGACGAAAACAGATTTTGACTGCACCACCTACAAAAGTTTTTGCACTACAAAATAATATTGATGTTATCCAACCAGATGACTTACGTTCAAGCGTTCAAACTGTTCAAACGTTAAAATCAATTGGAGCCGATGCATTTATTGTAGTTGCATACGGCAAAATTATTCCTGACGAAATTTTACAAATACCCAGACTTCGCACATTAAACGTCCATCCTTCCCTTTTGCCAAAGTATCGCGGACCTTCACCAATGCAAAGCGCAATTTCTGCTGGAGAAACCGAAACAGGTGTTTCAATAATGATACTAGACGCTAAAATGGATCATGGACCAATACTTGCTCAAGCAGTGATTAATCTTGAAGCCTCTGAAACCATTGAAACTCTTGAAACGAAAGTAGTAGATGTTGGCGCTCCGCTACTCATTGATGCATTAAAAAAATACGCAACCGGACAGCTCGAAGCCAAAGATCAGGATCACGATAAAGCAACGATTTGTAAATTACTATCGCGCGAAGATGGCGTGATTGATTGGAGAGAATCAGCCGAAGTAATTGAACGTAAAATTCGCGCCTACCAACCTTGGCCTGGAACTTCAACACTGTGGAACGATAAGTCGCTTAAAATTCATAGAGCGTGTATAGCCCGTGCTCATGATGAGTTGGAAGAAATTCCTCTCAATCTTAAACCCGGCCAAGTTAAAATCGTAAATCATAAACTCTATATCGGCACAGGTAAAGAAGCGCTTGAAGTTCTCGAGCTTCAACTTGAAAGTAAACAAAAAATGAAATCAGAGGCCTTCGTAGCCGGCAATTCCGATATAAACGATATAATGCTCGATTAAGGAAATTCAATTCGCCTTACACTTCAAAATACATCTATTGGTCCGATCGGACCAATAGATGTATTTTAGTATTTTCAATATTTCGCTAAAATTAGCATAAGAATACGGCTAGCTTAAATTTCACGAAACATGTATTGGTCCGATCGGACTAAAACATGTTGATGCTAAATCAAGGTCAAAATACAAAATCCACTGCTTTTATATGTATTTCACAACAATTATTTCACAACAATTAATTCACAACAATTAATTCACAACAATTAACGTTGACAATACAGCATCAATGTGCTATTGTTGCTGCTTGCTAACAAAGGAGTGAGACATGAAATCTTTGCAAGAAGGCTTGATTGGACTCGGTCTAGTGTCAGGCCAAGCTCGAGCCGAACATGCCGTGAAAAGCATGGAGGAAGATGATGCACTGAGCGCTCGAAATGGTAGAGCAGGAGCTAGCGCACTGTCACTCATTGACTGCAAAAACGTCCGAGAATTCCGCCACGTAGCAAAACGCCTCCTCCTTCGTCGCTCTGCGGGAATTAGGGAGCTTATAACTACCGCATACGAGCTTCCCGATGACGCATCGCGGAAACGCCTAATATGGCAGCTCCAACAGGTCTCACGAGGCCTGATGATGATCGATGAAGAAAAAAGGGATCAATTTCTCAACCGTGCACTACGCGGGTCAAACCCGATGTTTAACACGGACTTCTGAGCTCAATCGTGTCCGTAGCCGCCCTCTCAAAAGGAGGGCGGTTTCAATTTGAAAACCCACCCGCATAATACGGGTGGGAATTTTCATTAAACATCGTCTATAGAAATGTTATTTATCTACAGACATCGCAGGGCTCATTTCTGCTATTGGTTTGAGTTTTTTTGATCGTGATTTTATTTCAGCTAATTTTAAAGTTAGTCCTTCAAAATCTAAAAATGGCAAAACAAACAACATTGTAATAAGGCCAATTGGATGATTCAGATACGGTGAAAAAATATGCACAACAAAC
>JAUYIW010000032.1 GCA_030688135.1 Candidatus Uhrbacteria bacterium
ATCAGGAATTGTTGCCATTCCATTCTTGACAAAACGATTCTGATAATATCTCGGCTTACCAATAAACTCAAATACTTCCTGACCTGACTCTTCTAAAAGCGAAGAACCTCCAAGCATAAAATTTTGCAAATCCCGAATTAGCAATAAAACAAGAGAAATGACAGTCATTAGCAATATACTCGATACTATAGAAAAAACATCATTGCCCTTTAAAAAGATTATGCTCGTTACGATAATCATCGCAAGCGATATAAGAGCAAGCCACTCACCGCCGCTTAGTCTTTCCGATGCGACCGCTGCGGCAGAATTCCGTTTCACTTCAATACCTGTAAGCCTATCCAACATGGCGTCGTACGCCACTTGATTTAGCTTCTTTGCCTGAATAGTGGCATCCCAAATATCGAGAAATGGAGCTGCAGAAAACTTATACGCCGGTTCTGAAAGCGTAAAATCGTAAGAACGAATATAGTATATATCGATAAAATCTGAAATTTTCTTAGAGAATCCCTTACTCACATGTTGAGAGATTTTAAATACAGCTAAAAATAGTGCGTCCTCTTCAGCTACGAATGTACGAACAGAATCGTATCTGTTTGCAAGTCTCGATATATAAAATCCTGAAATGATAGCAAACAAAAAAGTACTTACTGTTAGCATTAATTCGACTCCTTTAAAAGAAAATCTTTCATTTAATGAAGGAACTAAAACAATAATAAGACTAAACACAACTAGCGCGAACGATGTTCCTTTTAATGCTGTTACGTATTTCATATCCTCCAATTATAGAAGGATAATAACATTAAAATATTTTGAGTGCAATAAAACACCCGCAAAGGTGTTTTATTTTGATATTGATTATCGCTTTCTCCACTGTGGTGCTCGACGCGCTCCATGAAGTCCGAATTTCTTTCGTTCTTTCTTGCGAGCGTCACGTGTTAGGAATCCATGTGCCTTTATTGTAGTCCTAAGTGATTCGTCTAGCATTACAAGAGCTCGAGCTATTCCTAAACGAATTGCGTCGGCCTGGCCAACAGGACCACCCCCTACTGCTCGAACAGTTACATCAACTTCTTCATGCTTTCCAACTTCTCGCAATGGCGCAAGAGCGGTTTTTCGAAGCTGTGCTGTACCAAAGTACTCATTGATGTCTTTGTCATTCACAGTTACTTTTCCTGAACCACCGTTGAAAAGTCTAACCTGCGCAGTAGCAGTTTTTCTGCGTCCAATTGTTTGATAGTATTTTTCAGCCATATTTGATTTACCAGGTACCTTCTGATGTACTGATTGTTACAGATATACAGATAGGCGTGCCTGTTGTTTTACGATATTGTAAGTCTTTTCATCCTTTCAACACGATGCTTATTCTTTGGAAGCATGCGAGAAACAGCTTGCTTTAAAACTTCTGCAGGATTTGATTCAAAAATCTTTCCCATTACTCGAGTTTTTAATCCACCCGGGTATCCGCTATGTTTGTAGTACTGCTTTTGTTCTAACTTGTTTCCTGTAATCTTTACCTTTGCAATATTTGTAACAGTAACAGTGTCGCCTGCATCGATATGACGCTCGAATGATGGCTTATGCTTACCAATGAGATGTGATGCGATATCTGAAGCCATGCGACCCAAAACTTTGTCGGTTGCATCGATTTCGTAAACGTCGCGTTTTATTTCAGTAGTTTTCATAAATTTCAGAACTATACTAGCTCAATTTGCACTACATCGGCACCATCACCCTGACGATGTCCAAGTTTAGTAATTCGAGTATATCCACCCTTTCGGTCTTTATATTTTGGTCCTATAATATCCATCATCTTGTTAACAGGCTGTTCAGTAGTAAAAAAACTATACAGACGCCTTCTTGAAGCTAGATCACCTTTCTTAGCAATAGTGATCAAACGCTCTACCAAAGGCTGTACTGTCTTTGCCTTCACCTGTGTTGTCTTTATCTTTTCGTAGACAATAACACTTGTTGCGATATCGCGAAGCAAGGCCTTTCGTCCAGACATTTTTCTTCCAAGTGTTTTTGTTGTATTACGATGACGCATATTAAACTTTAATCCTAAATAACTAATTACTCTTCTGATTCAACGGCCTCTTCAGCGGGCTCAGCAACTAGCTCGCTCACTTCTGCCTCTACTTCGTCCTGAACTTCTGGCTCTGTTTCCTCTTCTTTATCAGGTTTTACATCTTCTGTCAATGAACCATGAGTAAGTTGACCATCGATCCAGTTAAAGTGATTCATTATAATCCTAGTGGCATCAACTACAGCATCCTGAGGTGTAATTGTTCCATCGGTTGTAATGTACATTACCAACTTATCATAGTTAGTGATTTCACCAACTCGAGTATTTTCAACGTTCATACTAACGTTTACAACCGGACTAAATAGAGCGTCAACCGCCATTACGCCGATATCTCGCACATCTTCATCGCGCTCCTCTGTTGGAACGTACCCACGACCACGGCCTACAGTAATTTCTAATTGAAGTTTTGCAGTATCCGTTGTAAGGGTTCCAATTAACAAGTCACTATTGATAATCTCAACGTCTGCATTTGGAGAAATATCTTCAGCCCTTACCTCTCGTGCACTTCCGCTAACGTCAAGATTTAGCACGATTGGCTGGTCTGAGTGAACCTTAAGCCTAAGTTGCTTGAGGTTAAGGATGATATCGAGAACGTCTTCTTTTACTCCCTCGATTGTTGAAAACTCGTGCTGAGCACCTTTGACTTTTACTGCCGTTACAGCAGCACCCTCCAACGATGACAGCAAAACACGCCTAAGAGCATTTCCGATTGTGGTACCATATCCCATGTGAAGCGGCTCGATTGTTAAAATCGCTTCGCTTTCTTTTGTACCTTCGGAGAAACTCATCTTTGATGGCAAAAGAATGTTTTGCATATTGTATTAATTACCAGGTTCCTACCGATGTACTGGTAGCTACTGATTTACTTATCCTATTCGGTAGGTATCTCAGTACTTATCAGCACAACAGTGGGTTCCTTGTTAATATTTTACCGTGAGTAAAACTCAACGATTAATTTTGGATTATAAATTTCCTTCAAGTCTTCGCCCTCTGGAATGCTTACCACTTTACCAACCTTGGTCTTAGCATCGATATGCAACCAACCTGGAGCGTTATGCTGAGCAAGACGCTCTTCTAAATCGTTAAAGATAGGCTTTGCTGCCTTGTTTCCACGAAGCGCGATTTCATCGTTAATACGAACTTGATAAGAAGGAATATTTAGCTTCTTCCCATTTACCGTAAACATTGCGTGGCTCACCATTTGTCTTGCCTGAGGACGAGTTTTAGCAAATCCAAGTCGAAATACAGTGTTGTCTAGGCGTTGCTCTAAAAGTCGTGGAAAATTTTCTGCAGTGTTACCAGGCATTCTTGTAGCCTTATCAAAATAATTTCTGAACTGCTTTTCCATTATACCGTAAAGTCTCTTTGCTTTCTGTTTTTCACGCAATTGCTTACCAAAAGTTGAAAGTCGTGAAGGACGACCGCCAGCCTTTGCTACACCGCCATGAACACCAGGTGCAAAAGGACGCTTTTGCATCAAACGTAATACACTCTCGCTAGTCGAGAGGGCTACGCCTTCACGTCGGCTCATTTTTCCAATTTTCTTAAGAGTCTTTCCCATAAGGTCAAATACTAGGGATCTATGTTAAAGTAAGTTCGAGTTGAAAGCGAGGGATTTTTTTCAAGATTACGTGTCCCGCCTACGGGTAATCTGCAGACCTTCGGACGGGATCCCGCCAGAGGCGGGAAAGGATGACAGGGTAATACCGGTGTATTATTGAGGAATCCTGAACGTAAGCTTGGAAAAAATGATCGCTTTCGGCCGGACATGACTTTTACAGAGGTCCCTATAAATTAAACTCTCCTCTGTCGTGGCGCACGACAACCGTTATGCGCAAGCGGAGTTACTTCCTTTATAGATAAAATATTGATTCCTTTAGAGTTAAGCGATCGAATAGCTGAATCACGTCCGCTACCTATGCCCTTCACTATTAGGTGAACCTCTTTTACTCCAAGCGGTTCAATTTTATCTACAATCTTATTTACAACTATACTTGCAGCGTATGGAGTTGCCTTCTTAGGCCCCTTAAATCCACAGTTACCGGCTGTTGCCCAAGCCAATGTATTTCCATTTGGATCAGTAACAGTAATAATTGTGTTGTTTAAAGATGCATAAATGTAAGCGCGTCCTCGTGGGACTTGCTTTACTGTGCGCTTTTTTCCTTTAGCAGTTCTAATATACTTAGTCTGCTTCTTTTGCGCCTTGGCTGGAACAGCCTTTTCCTCAATTATTGGCATTACATCATCTGTCATACTATGTCTTTGTTAGTACGCGTCGTCCACTTCCTGCTGTGCTACGAACATTTCCCCTAAGAGTTCGTGAGTTTGTTTTTGTTCTCTGACCACGAGCTGGAAGCCTTTTTATATGTCGCAATCCTCGGTAACTGCCGGTTTCCTTTAGTCGTTTAATATTTCCCATTATGTCTCGACGTAGCTCACCTTCAACATGATATTTCTTCTCTACGATTTCTCTAACTGTGTTTACCTGATCTTCTGTTAAATCTTTTGTTCGAATACTCTCATCCACTTTTGCCTCTGCGAGTATCTTTTTTGAATATGTATCACCAATACCATAAATGTATGTGAGTGCTATCACAATTCTTTTTTCATTTGGTATTGTTATTCCGGCGATTCTTGCCATATCTTTCTGGGTTTTAGGTTTTAGATGTTAGGTTTTAGGTTATATAGATACCGCAGTTATCGACTAACAGATCGCGATTTAAACCACTTTAGACTACCCTTTGTCTGCGTATAAAGTGAGATTAAATCGATGAGATGTTAGTTGAGAACGAGGAGCGGAGTAAACCGTAATTACTGTACGGTGTCGAGCACCGCAGTTATCGACTAACAGATCGCGATTTGAACCACTTTAGACTACCCTTGGCGCTGCTTATGCTTAGGATTCTTACATACAACCTGAACACGACCCTTTCTTCGGATCACGCTACAATCTCTACACATTTTCTTTACAGATGCTCGAACTTTCATATGTTCGGGAAGTGAGGTTTATTATCAATCTGCTAAAGGTTTATTTGCTGATGGCCTAGTTTATTATATTACGTCTTATGTTATTGTTTGACCAATAAACATTCGCTCTTCGCAATAAATCAGGTCGCCAGCCAATAAACTCAACTTCTTAACGATTCAAATATCACCCAAAACAGGATGATATCATTCAAAGTCGACATGTCGTGCCTGCTCTTTAAACCGATATAAAATTAGTGAGATATCGGTCGAATAACTGATAGCTCGCGTTTTTATGCCGTTTTTAGAACCGGTACGTGATGCGACCCTTTGTGAGATCGTAAGGGCTGATCTCAACTTTGACGTCGTCTCCAGGCATAATACGTATGCGAAATTTTCGCAAACGACCTGAAAGATGAGCGATGATTTCCTGTTCGTTTTCGAGTTTTACTCGGAACTGCCCGCTTGGTAAAGACTCCTCTACCGAACCGCGCATTTCTATGAATTGTTTTTCTGCCATATTTACGTCGGAATGATACCAGAATGCGCAAATTTTGGCAATAAACTCGATGGCGGAAGTTTACTATATGAGCCATTTTAAGTCAAGAATACCCATGCACAACTCTATATTTAGCAATATTTGGCTAATATTTAATAAAATTGTACCCCAGCCAGAGGCTATTCCATTCCATAAACTTAAACCTTAACAACGTTGAGGGTTAAGGAATTACAAACGATTAGAAGAATATATACCCAATTGCTGCCGTGGTAAAATTCATAATCAGCCCTGTGCCAGCAGCCAATAACCACTTCTTTCTAAACATAATCGCCAGAGTCAGCGCTTCGAAAACAGCCACGCACGCCTCAATAAAAAACCAATTCATACCATAACCATATACTAACTCCCAAAAAATTGGATGCGAAATCAGGTTCAGGCCGACTACCAACAAAGCTACGCATCTATCATCAACGCACTTAAGCAAAGCTAACGCAATAGGAAGCTCAACTATAATCGTGAAAACAAGGAATACTATTTCTTCCATCTCTTTACCGATAACCAAATTAGAAAGAATCCGGTGCCAACCAATACTATCGTTAGAATTATGGAAGATCGTGAATTGCCCACCGCCGAATCCTCTACTACCTCCATACTAATTAGCTGCTGACTCTCATCATACATCGACTCGCTAATTAAACTAACCTCGAATGAATCAGCGTCAAGATTATCTATATGATAAATTGAAGCCCTAGCGTATATGGGATTAGAATCAGGAATAAAGCCATTTACAAATTCATCGCTAATATCGCTCAGTGAGCCGGTTACGGATGAGTGAATAAAGTACTGCTCATTTTCAGGGAGTGTATCCCACAGATCACCCCTCTCATCATCATCCTTATGAACGATTAGGTCCTGATTGTCTTTCACGATCGCAAGAAAAGGCGCACTCGTCCTATTTCGATACTCACAGGAATCATTGAATATCTCCGAAGCATCATATGCCAGAATCAGCGAAGGACCGAACCGCCAATTTAAAGTTGAATAAATATCATAATCTGGATAATCGTTAATGTTGTCAACGTAAGCACAGTAATAATATTCATGGAATCCTGGATCCGGACCAATATCAGCTAACGCTACCGCTGGCATAAATAGGATCAATATAAATATTGAGAGAAATATTTTTTTCATAAAGGAATTACATTACCTTGAATTACGAAACTCGATGAGATTTGCGTGAACGGGCTGTCGATCCCCGTGAACCCTACTAAAACGTAGGGAGAATGGGGGCGACGGGCGCCCGTGAACGCAAAGATCGCGAGTTTCGTAATTCAAGATTTATTAATTGGTAAAATTCTGTAGTTAATCACAATGTTGATGTAAGCGAAAGATCCTTCGGCTCAAGTCCCAGTTTAACCCTTAACGTTAAACGTTGAGGGTTAGACATGTTACCATCGCCTGCCGGCAGGCAGGCTCAGGATGTCAGAGTGGCCTTTATCCTCCGTACTCCGGCGGAGGAGGCTTCTTGTTTCTCAATCTTGAATTTACCCAAATCGCCAGTATTCTCCACATGAGGCCCACCGCAAATCTCACTTGATAAATACCCACGCTCGTCATCACCTACAAAATAAACTTTAATCTTCCCACCCATTTGAGCGTATTTGTCCTCAAACATTCCAATTGCTCCACGTTTCTTAGCTTCCTCGATCGTCAAAAGCTCGTATCTCACTGGAAGTTTTGCATCGATCGCATCGTTTACAACCTTCTCTACCCTTTCGATCTCCTCGTCAGTCAATTTAGAATCATGCGAAAAATCGAACCGTAAACGATCTTTTGTAATATTAGAACCTTTCTGACAAACATGATCACCTAAAACCTCTCTTAATGCTTCCAGCATTAAATGCGTAGCAGTGTGTAGTTTTGTTGTTTCGGTTGATGTATCGGCAAGTCCGCCTGCAAACTTCTCGCTCGCACCAGCACGCGATAAATATTGATGTTTTTTAAACTCAGCGCCAAACGCAGCACGATCCACTTTTTGACCATGCTCCCCTGCCACTTCCTCAGTTAACTCAAGCGGAAAGCCGAAACTCTGATACAAATCAAACGCATCCTGCCCGGTAATCTCGCCAGTCTTTTCCCAGATTTTCTGAATCTGCTTTAAGCCTTTTTCTACCGTTGCGTAAAACTTCCCTTCTTCTTTTTTAATTACTTCTTGGATGTGATCCTTGTTTTCGAGCAAATCAGGATAGGCATCGGAAAGTGAGCTAATGCTTGCTTCGGTAACAAGTGATAATGACTGCTGAGTCTCAGTAATCTTCAACATCTGTCTCACTGCCCTACGAATCAACCTACGTAAAATATAACCCTGATCCTTGTTCGATGGTTCAATACCATCGTTAATAATCATCACAGCTGAGCGTACATGATCTGCAATGATGCGCATTGATCGAGTCGTATTGTCGTCAGATCCATATTTCTTACTCGCTACTGACTCAATCGCACTAATAATCCCTGCAAACAAATCAGTATCAAAAACGCTCTTCTTTCCTTGTAAAACAGCCACGGTGCGCTCGAGCCCCATTCCAGTATCAACATTTCTTTTGGCAAGTGGTTCAAGCATCCCGTCATCAAGTCTATTAAACTGCATGAACACATCATTCCAAATCTCAACCCAATGCGAGTCTTCCGGATCAAAAACCTCTGGAGCGTCCCCAACTCCGGTCCAATAAAACATTTCACTGTCTGGCCCTTGAGGTCCTGTGTGTTTTCCACCTGCTGGCCACCAGTTATCTTCTTTTCCAAGTTTTGCAATTCGAGATTCAGAAATCCCAAGACTTACCCACTTATCAAATGCTTCTTGATCAAATTCGGCATCATCATCACCTGCAAAAACACTCACAGCAAGCTTATCAAGCGAAATTCCAAGCCACTCCGATGATGTTAGAAAATCAAAACTCATCTGAATAGCATCATCCTTAAAGTAATCACCAAGCGACCAATTTCCAAGCATCTCAAAGAAAGTAAGATGAGTGTTGTCACCAACTTCATCTATATCGCCAGTTCGTACGCATTTCTGATAATCAACAAGTTTTGTCCCAGAAGGATGCTCCTCGCCCATCAAATAAGGCACCAACGGATGCATTCCAGCCGTGGTGAACAAAACTGACGGATCGTTTTCAGGAATCAAAGACGCAGAAGAAATTTGTGTATGTCCCTTTGAGACAAAAAAATCAATGTATTTCTTTCGTAATTCGTTTGCTTTCATACCCTGTAGTGAAAACTTTGATTTATGTGTATTTACTAAAACTTATAAGATTATCTAAACTATAACTGCCATGTTCTTCTTCGAGCTAAGATACCGGAACTACTACAAACTTCAAAAACGTTTTTCAAAGTTTCTACTACGGGGCATATGGCTAAATTGTATCGGAATGCTTCTGACTTGGCAATGTCTTAAATTTATGCTAGATTTTTGTATCACGTTCTTTCATGGAGAAAAAATGCCACGCGTAGATAGGCGTAAGATTGTTCCAAAACAAAAAAAAGAACCGGTCCCAGACACCCGTCCTAAAGTTGATAGAAGGGTTTGGAGAATGCTCGAGGAGCTGGATCACTATCGACATATTATGTGCGAATTCGATAATGGTTACGAATACTGGCAGTGGAGATTATTCGCACTCTGGCATCTGGGGAATGATTACGCTTTGGGTAGCCCGCTCATACTACATGGGCCAGATCTGTCCTACAAAGAAAATGGTAACCAGTGGAAGCCATTCAGATTACGTCAGCGCGAGTACAACATTATAGAGTGTGCATGCGAACGAGATATACTTCCGAGCATAGTGACGTTATGGATAGCTACAGGAAATCGCCGTAAGGCAACACAGGCAGTTCAACAAGAGCTCAGTCGTCGCACTTCTCGCAAATAGCAAATAATAATCACCAAAACGTAAGCCGGCAGAACTTGCCGGTTTTTTTCTTACAGCAAAGCCCGCATTTTAATGTAAAGGGGTCAGGTCTTCGATCGTCGATTTTGATGATTCACTATATCGCTTAGTGTAGAAATAAAGGGTAAAGGTAAAGGGGTCATATCCGGAATCCGGAATTATATAGAGTTTGGTTTGTCTTGTATCGCTCATAACCTCACCAAACTCACCAATTGGCTCAAAATACACAAAACAGACAACAATTCGAAGCTCTGCTATTGCAAAGAGCGATCAATTAGGACACTCGCGCGTCTTTTTGTTTAGAGTTTTGTTTTTTGAAAAGGAGTTTTTAGACAGCCTGCGGTGTTGTGTGATGTTGTACTGATTTTTCATTCTATTAACTTGGCGCTTTTAACTATATTTTCAAGATACTCAAAATCTCTTTCTGTATTATTGCTACAGACTGGCACGAACTCATAATTATATTTTTCTCCAATAACTTGAAGTGCTGGATAAGAACACAAGCCTAAAGTAGCATATTTAACTACCGTGAGACCATTCAGTTCTATGGTGGTTGGCGGCACTGGAATTAATTCCGGCGGATCGGATGCTTGTATCTGCCTAATGACTTCTTCTGCGCTGAGCTGTGGTCGAAAGTGGACAAAATCAGACCTAACCCACGTACATGCTTCAAATCCGCCAATGTCACCGAATGCTACTTGATTTTCATATTCCCAGTAGGGATCGATTCTGAATTTTGTGCTTCCCCAGTTGGGATTATATGGAACATCGAAAGCAATACCCTTTTCCGGATTGGAGTAGCGAACCCCAGTGTTCGGCAAATCATTATTAAATTGTTCATCGCATTGTGGATTTTGAGGTGAATTATATTGCGAAAGATTTTCTGCTGTAAGCAAAATTCTTTCGTCAGCCACAGTGTTTGTGGTTTCTATTGTGGTAGGTACTTCAGCGAGCGGTTCTGATTTTGTCCACAAATAGATGCCGCCAACCACCAGAATAATTACAATTACCCCAATTGCTACTGAAATGTTTTTGGATGTATTGGTCATAGATTTTGAGTTAAGTATTATGATTTTAGTTTATTTTAAGAGAAAAATCAGCACAATTTCACACAATGTGCCGCGGATGATGCGATGTTTGTGAGTATAAAATTGTAGCATTGCTACAATTTTTTGCGAGCAAATGTCGCATATCCCGCTGTTGTCCGAAGTTCGCGAAGCGAAGCGAGCGGACTGAAGGACACAGTGGGATGAACATCCGCGGCACATTGTCCTAAATTCGAGAGTGGAGTGAACGACCGGAGGGAGTGAGTGAAGCGAGCGAATTTAGGACAACGTGCGCGGGTAATCCAATGTTTTTTGGAGCAAATCCCGAAGGGTTTGCGGAGAAAAATTTTGGATAGCCGTTGTTACACGGAGTTCCGCGAAGCGGAATGGAGTGGAACAGCGGCGATAGCCGCGCACGTTACTCGTAATGAAGCGAAGCGGAATTGCGAGTAACTCGTTGATATCCAAACTTTCCTTCTCAAGGATAACCATATCTTGTGTATTATGCAAACCTTGAGTATTATTTAATCATGGAAAATATTTTGAATAAAACGGAGCAAGTTTTGCGATTGCACAACTATAGTCCCGGAACGCGAAAAGCATATCTGCTCTATATAAAGGAATATCTCGCCTTTGCGAAAAAAAGAGTATCGCCTACGAAGTGGAAAAATTTCGACACCGGGTTTCGAAAATCCGACAGCGGGTTTCGAAATTTCGTGAAGCAAGAGAGAAAGTTGAACGTGTGCCTAAACCCCGTTCTACTCGTAAATAATTAGAGCTTCTAAAACCGTAAACCGGCAAATTCTGCCGGTTTTTTCTTACAGCGAAGCCCGCATTTTAATGCGGGTAATTTCATTTTTATTGGTTTGAAATTGTAACCACAGTCTCTTCCGGATGAGCCTTTTTAAATAGCCGTTTTTTAAGCCCGCGTACAAATTCACTAAGCTCTTCACTTTTGAACATATATGCGGAGGCAACGTACACTGCAAGGCCTACCATGCCGGCAATAAAACCTTGCGCGAAAACTGCAAAAAAAGTATCGAGCGTAATTACTTTTACCACAATTAACTTCATTCCCTGCGTAGCAAGGCCGCCAAATATTCCAGCAGTAGATAAAATCACAAGCGAACGTGCAATGCGTAACTCATCGAGTGATCCTACACGAGCGCGCAGTGGCGCCCAGAGTAAAATCAACTGAAACATAACAGCAATCGAATAAGCCATTGCCAATCCTACAACTCCATATGTTTGCGTCAGAGTTAATGCGGCAGCGACATTAATAAGTGCAGCAACAAGCCCGACTACAAAAGGAGTTAGCGTGTCGTTCTTTGCAAAATACGCGCGCACAATTACAAAAATCAATGATTGTGCAAAAAAGCTCAAAGCGAATAACCCAAGTGTATCTGCAGTAAGAATTGTGGCCTCCCAATCAAATGCACCAGCGCCCAAGACAACTCGAACAATTTGAGCGCGAAGTAATAAGAATAGAACACTTGCTGGAATAATAAAGAAAAGAATTTGTCTTATGGTTCCAGAAAAAGCGTTAATGAAATCTTGCTGATCTTTCCTGTGTGCAAGTTCACAAAAAGTAGGAAACGCAGCAACTGCGTATGAAACGGCGATTACTCCAACTGGAAAAAAGTTTAGGTTATACGCAAATTGAATAATTGTTACCGATCCTACCGCCAAGGTTGAGGCAAGAATTGTCATTACCAAAAAGTTGACCTGATTTACCGCTAACCCCATAACACGCGGAATCATATGTTTCAGCGTATATTTAACGTCAGGATCTTTAACTTGAAATGTAAATTTAAATTTGTATCCCAATGAATAAACACCGACTATTTGTATTAGTAGATGTAAAATTGCACCAAGTACTACTCCCCATGCAAGCCCCATTGGCCCAAGTATTGGAACAAATGCGATTGCACCAAGAATAATTCCCAGGTTATAAAAAATCGGTGCAGAAGAATAAAGCACAAAACGCTTTGCACTTTGCAAAACCGATCCGTAAACCATTGAAATAGAAAGTATAAACTGCGCTAAAAACATTACACGTGCCATGTCAGCAACAGCGGACTGCTTTGCAGGATCAAAGCCCGGAGCGATTAAAGGAGCAAGATCGTGCGCAAATATTGCTGCTAAAATAAGAAATACACCAAATACAACAGCTAAGATGTTCAAAAGATTATTGGTCATCTGCCAGGCTTTCTCCTCCTGCTTCTTCTCAACATACCGTGTAAAAAGCGGTATAAAACTGGCCGAAAGCGCACCTACAACAAGAAGTTGAAACAATAAATCAGGAACCCTAAAAGCTGCAAAATAAATATCGAGTGTGTCAGACGCTCCAAATTCACCAGCCAAAATTCTATCCCGAATAAAACCAACAAAACGGGAAAGAATAGAAAACGAGGCGACAATTACTGCCGCACTCGTTATTGTGTTCGACTTTCCGTTCAAAAATCTCTTGAACATGTTGCTATTTCTTCTTCGTTATCTTTTTCTTCGCTGTCTTTTTTGGCTCCGAAACGCTTGCGCTTTTCTCCGCACTCTTAGATTTAGGCTTTGCTTTCATTTTTCCGCTTGCAGTCTTCTTAACTACCGATACCGGAGCTAAAGAATCAATATCTATAAATTCCTCCTCATCGAGACTGTCTACCTCAGGCTTGTCCTCGTCAATCTCCTCGTCAATTTCCTCCTCAGTCTCTTCCTCAGAAGATTCGTCTTCTTCGGGCTCGTCTTCTTCTTCAAGAGCATCATCATCTGCGACTGTATTTTCCTCTGGCACTGGATTGCTTAACTCATCCGAAGTCACATGAACCCTAGCAACGTCTGAAGAATCAACCTTTTTCAATCGCTGTCTTCCACTTCTTTTCAGGGCTAAAATTGACGACCCAATAAATATTAATGCTAAGAGTCCAATAGTTATTTTAACAAGTGGATTGGCAATATGGAAAAATGAAATATTTAATGCTTTTGAGTCAGTAATAGAGTTACCTTCACTGTCTGTAATAACTAGCGTCACTACGTACTTGCCAGCACTTCTAAACTTGTGACTAACTGTTGATTGAGCAGAAGTAACGCCATCTCCAAAATCCCACAAAAATCGCATGCCCGATAAATTAGGCGCTAAAACTTCAAAATTATAAGTCTTCCAATCCTCCTGAGTATATCCAAAAGTGGTATTTGAAGAAACAACCATGTTTGAGTCAGCGTCTACCTCAACATCTGAATCAGAAGTAACTTCGACTAACAAATCTTCCACGTCTGAATTTTCACCTGCAATAACAGAATCGGCAGAGCTGTCTGCGAAGGTGTCTTCTTCTACGGTAACAGTCGAGTCGTCCACTAACGTTGGCTCTGCTTCGGCAATCAACACCGGTTCAGCATTTTGCACCTCTGGGTCAAGAGGGCTTGAGTCTTGTGCGTCCATAGACCCGTCATTGTCGGTGTCAGCATCTTTTGGATCTGTGCCAAGCTCGGCTTCAACATCATCGGTTAAACCGTCGTTGTCATCGTCGTCATCGCATACATCACCTATTCCATCGCTATCTGCATCGGCTTGATCGGCATTTGATATTTCCGGACAGTTATCTGTTTCGTCCTCAATCCCATCTCTGTCTTCATCAACAATCGGGTAAAAAAGCGATGTAATAGCAAGATCGTTGTCGGGATTTACATCTTGAGGTTCGCTTCCCTTTACCTCAGCCCGAATGTTAAATGCGTTATAAGGAACTGTAAAATCAACCCAAACTTCTTCGTTCTCACCTCCAGCCACCAATGTTACCACCTGACTTGCGCCAATTGGCTGAACTCCTTGATAAAAGAAAATATACCCGGTTATATCGGTATCGCCCATGTTTCTAAGAGTTGAGTAAATGCGAATTTGATCTCCGGAAACAAGAACAGCCTCTGAAAAACTAATGTCAGCTGCCCTAACCCCAATGTCAGGCGTTGCAGCGTGCATTGCAACAGGCGCTAGAAATAATATTGAAACAATGAAGAAAAATCTGCGAATCATATAATAAAATTATATCACATTTAACTGCCTTTAAACTAATCTCGTAGTCTGGCATGAGTTGGACGAGTTATCCACATGTCGCGGGCGGTATCTTGATTTATTTCAAGACGTAATCTAAAAGTTGGATGCACGCGTACTAAAATGTCTTCTAATATTCTGGTCTTCTCACCAATAATATCAACAGCGACTTTTTGACCGTTTCTAATGTTCATAGAATCAGCTTCATCTGGAGAACACATAAGATGCGCAAAAGGAATCGAGACTGCGTTTTTTAAATCTACCTCGCCATCTGGTCCAACAAGTTTACATGGCGCTGATAATGTTGTATCTCCGGTTTTTGCAATAGGCGCATTCAATCCCAAAAATACTGCTTCGGTTGACGTGACTTCTACAATTGAGTTTTCCCAATTTGGACCCAATACTCGTAGGTTAAGCGAACGCTTTAACTTACCAAGGATTTCAACAGACTCCTCGTACACGTATTGTCCTGCCTGGCTTCTTTCTTGCGCGATTGTCATTGGATGCCCCACTCCAAAAAGAACAGCCTGGTCGGCCTGAGACAAATACACGTGGGATGGAATTACATCAACCGGAATAGGTTTTGACATACCCTGTAGTGAAAACTTTAATTATGTTAGTTCGTTTAAGCTCTTAAGAAAATTGAAGCAACAGCACGCTTAGCGTCGATCTATTCGCTGGATAAATAACCAAAATGCGATCATTGAGATTACAATAATCAAACTTACAATCGCAATGTCTTCTACAAAAGGAATGTTATTTACATTCATGCCAAAGTATCCCGTGATAAGCGTAGGAGGCATAAGTATCACGGAAATTACTGTAAGAATACGAATAATTGAGTTTGTTCTATGCGACAAGAATGCCTCATTAACATCGAATAATCCTTCAACGATATTTTTCAAATTCTCTCCAACTATACTTACTTCGTTTAGAGTATCCTTAATATCCTCAAAATAAATATTTAAATCATCTGAAAGAAAAGTTTTGTGAGCATTTATAATATGGTCAATAACTAACCTTTGAGGATCCATAATATGCCTTAGAAACAACACATTCCTACGGAGCGATCCTAAACGAGTGGTAGTAACTTTAGTGTGTTCATCGTAAACCAACAGCTCAACCTCTTGAGTTTCCCGTGCTAACTCACGCAATACAACCTTTGCGTCACGAAATGCGTAATCGAGCAACTTGTACAAAAAGAAACCGGTTGATTTGCTCATTACCTCTTTCCTCAAACCATTACTGCGACTAGCGCGGGCAAAATATCTATCTACAGCTTCAATTTCATCACGCGTAATAGTTACAACATAGTCTTTACCAACAAAAATTGCTAAATTTGATTTTACAACTCGTAAACCTACGCCGTTTAGTGCAGGAATGTTTAGAACTAGAAATATATAGTGCTTATAAATATCAATCTTGGGTAGTTCAACCTCTTCACGAAGATCATCAAAATCTAGTGGGTGAAATTTAAACTCATCTTCGAGTACCTTAAAATCAGCCTCCTCTATTTTTGAGAAATGCCACCAAACAAAATTCTTTCCTTTTAGGGATCTGTGCATAGTCAGTTCGAGTCAAAAGCGAGTGAGTTTTTCTGAGATTACATGTCCCGCCTACGGGTAATCTGCAGACCTTAGGACGGGATTCCGCCAGAGGCAGGAAAGGATGACAGGGTAATACCGGCGTATTATCGAGGAGCCCTGAACGTAAGCTCGGGAAAAGTAACCGCCTTAGACCAGATATGACCACTGTATAGATCCCTGAATTTTTTGTAACTCATTTTTTATTTCCTTTGAGTACTTTTTCTTCTTTATCAACAGCTGATCTAAGTTCATGATGATGTCTTCTAAATCCCAGCAACCAGAAAATAACAAAAGCTGTTAAAATAATTCCAAAAAGGTTTATAAAGAAAAGTTCAGTTGCATCACGCATAAGGGACCAATCGGTTCCACCTAAGCCAATACCTATTGTTACAAGCGGAGGTAGTAATGCCACCGAAATAGCGACCCCGGTAACTGCCTCTTTGATTGTTTCATATGACATTGCAAATGCAGCCGCAGCACCTGCCGCAATAGCAACCGGTATCATAAAACCAAAATTCGTCTGTCTTAAAATTTCAGTTGAAGCGCCAAGTGGAATATAAAAGAATGTAATTGCTATGGCTGTTATTACTGCTACGAATACAGAAAATAAAATACTAACAGATGCTAATTTAACCATTCTAAAGTCGCCAACAATCATACCCATGCTAATACCGAGCACTGACCAAAGAAGTGGTGAAACAAGCATGGCGCCAATAACAATTGACGAACTATCATTTAGAAGTCCGAGCGTTGCCAAAACACTCGAAATCAAAATCATTGTAAGAAAAGTTCTTCTTGGCGAACTTTCAATAACAAGTTTATCAATCACGTCTTTATGATTGACTATTTGCGGATTAAATAATTGGTTTACCTCTCGCATAGTCCTCCTTTTTTGACTCGTGTCCAAAAGTATAATTAAATTTGCTGTGTCGGATTGGGCCGATCGTTAACAAGTGAAGTTCGGCTAAAATATATTTCACCCCAATAATAAATCTTCCATCGCGATCTTGCCGTCTTGTTGAAACACGTACCGGAGCAGTTGAAAGAAATCCAAACTTCCCTTTTTGTCCTGCACGATTCGCATAATCGTGGTCTTCTGCAAATATCACGGCTTCATCAAATCCACCTATTGCATAGTGAAGACTTTTGCGAACGAAAATGCAAAATCCCGGTGCGTGCGGACGCTTACTTCCCCACATTCTGGCGTACCGGTTATAAACCCTGTGAGAGATCACGTCATAGCGAGTTCCGCCAAGCGGTGCGACGTCAACAGTGGCAATATCTAAATTTCTAAACTCAAATTCCTCCAACGCAACTTGTAAAAAATTTGGATTAGTTAACTCCACATCTGCGTCGAGAAATAAGAGTACATCTCCTGTAGCAATGCTTGCGCCAATATTTCTGCCAACTCCGGGAAGCCCACCGTTAACTACCTTTGCGCCAAGCCCTGACGCAACCTTCCGCGTGTTGTCGGTAGAGTTAGCATCGGCAACAATAATTTCCACAGGCTGCATGGTCTGTTGATCAATAGACCTTAGCAGTTGCGGTAAGCAGTCCTCTTCATTTTTTGCAGGAATTATTATTGAAAGCTTCATACCCTGTAGTGAAAACTTTAATCACGTTCCATTATTAAAGCCTTTTATAAAATTATCGGTGACTGAATGTCATAACTATTACGTAGGCCCTCTATTAAGACGATCGCCCTTCGAGCTTTTTAAAGTTTCTACTACAGGGCATACAAAACTCTGAGAATATAATATCAGATTTTTTTGTTAATGGCGAGTTTGTAATAACACAATGATTAAGTTTGAGTTATTACGGATCGGTAAGTGTATAGTCCAAGCTTTCCAACTGTAAACTTTCCGACTTTCTGACCTTAGACTTTAGACTCTCAACTACTCAACACGTACATCGCAACTCCACTTGCAACAGAAACATTTAAGGATTGTTTAGCGGCCATAGGAATCTGAACCAATCCATCGAGTAACATAATTGTTTCGGAATCAATTCCTTCCACTTCATTACCAAGCACAAGCGCTATCTTTTCATAATCAACAGAAGATATATTCAAGGCCTCATCCCCTATCTCTAGCCCCAGCACTTTAAAACCGTCTGCTTTAAGATTTTCCACGATCTCGCCAATACTACCTTCTTCCCAATCAACCAAATCGACCGAGCCCAGAGCAACTTTGGCGATTTCTTTACGAGGAGGAGTTGCGGTGTATCCTGTCAAAAATAGCTTTTCAATTCCAAAAGCTGCGCAATTCCGAAAAATCGAACCAACATTATGAAGGCTTCGTATATTATGTGCAATTACTATCATATTGCTACTATATAGTGTTGCCGGCTCTGAATCAAGTACAAGTCACCTTGACCAAAATGAATTTCAGTCTTATAGTCAGCGCTATGAAATCAGAATGTCCAAATAAAGAACACTGCGGAAGCTGTGGATGGAGTCACATTCCATACGATAATCAGTTGCAGCAAAAATTAAGCGATATTAATGGATCTTTTAAATTGAAAGGTCTTGATCTTCAAGTTGAAGAGATTATGCCATCGCCACAGACTAGCCACTACCGAAATCGAATGGATTTTGTGATTGATTTTGAAGGTCGTGTGGGACTTCGTGAAAAAGGAAAATGGTGGCGTGTAATTGACGATCATACCTGTTTCATTGCTGATGAGATCATTGAAAAGGTATTTAGTATTATTAGAATATGGTCTAAAGAATCAGGTCTTAGCTATTTTGATCGCAAGTCTCATGCTGGGTTTTTGCGCTATGCCGTTGTTCGATCAACCTTGACCGGTGAAGTGATGGTAAACATTGTTACGAGCGCTCCAAATGGTGAAGAAGGGCTTGCGGAACTAAAAAAACTAGTAGATTTAGTTAATGCAACTACTGTGATTTGGTCTGTGAACAATACAGTGAGCGATGTTTCCTATGGTGATGACGTTCGTGTGATTTCTGGTCCTGGCCATATTGAAGAAAGTATTAACGGCTTTAAATATAAAATCAGTCCTAACGCATTTTTCCAAACAAATCCACATGCTGCTCCATTGCTTATGGATACTGTTCAAGAGTTTGCAGGCGACATATCAAATAAAACTGTACTCGATCTTTACTGTGGAACAGGATTTTTCTCTATTCCGCTAGCTAGAGTAGCTGGCAAAGTTATTGGCGTTGAGCTAGTTGCCGAAGCAATCGCTGACGCTAGGGCAAACGCAGAGATGAATCAGGTTAATATTGAATTCCATGATGCTAAAACAGAAGAGTTTGACTGGCAGTCTTTGAATCCTGATATTGTAATAATCGACCCTCCACGAAGTGGAATGCACGACAAAGCGCTTGCCGATCTAATTCAGGCAAAGCCACCGACGATCGTATACGTTTCGTGCAACTATAAAAATCTAGCGCGCGAGCTATTGATATTGCGAAAATATTATGATGTTCAGGAAATCCGCGCAATCGATATGTTCCCACACACTCCACACGTTGAGGTGGTTGTTAAGCTGGAATTGGCAGATGCCGAAGAAATTTAAAAGACTAGGTGTTAGCTTATAGGTGATAGAGACTCGGGTTTGTTAGCGTCAATTATATGTGTGGCACTTTTCGTCCGATCGGTCACTTTATGCCACACTTGTTAAACTACGAATCGACAACTATCGACTTTTATATATCTTACCTCTTTTCAACCTTTCGGAACCTAATAAACCTCCCCGTTAATCGTAAAACCTCTCTTTAATCTCTCCGTTCTTCGCATAACCTCCTAGTAATCAGATGAACCTCTCGATTCTCGTATAGCCTCCTCAGCCCGTAACTTCACTAAAATCCTTAAAATTCTCTGACCTTTAGCGCAAAGTCCTTGACAGGGGCTGTTTTTTATGATATTGTATATTGTCGAGTGGTCACCTACCTCAACAAAGGACTCTAAATGTTGGCAATTTTGCCACAACTGAGGTGACCCATCTCCGACAACAACATCGCGTCGCCCGCAACTGGCGACATCATACGATCTGACGACCTCGAACTCCTAATTCTTATGCGCTTTGAAGACGGCATGTGGTACGCCTTCCCGGTGGACTCCATTCCCTACTGGGGCACGCAAGATGAAGAGATCGGCGAGATAGACAAACCTCAACGGTTTGTTCGATTCTCAAGGGGCGTGCAGCTTACAACAAAGCAGCTCCAAAAAATGGAGCGTAGTGAAAGAGTGTCTCGACAAGCACTCGACATCGCTATTTGTAAGTTCCGCTTGCTTTGGGGATATACTCCACTTTGTTGCATGCGTTGCAGCGACCCGTGGTTTGAAGATCGTGTTGCGATCGATGACCTTCCCGTTTACCAGTGCCTCTTAGACTGGATCCGGCAGAGGGTCGTCAAGATCGAACAAGCGCGTTAGCGTAATCGTTCTGACCTACTTCGGTGGGTCAGTTCTTTTTATTGACAAAATCATAAATTAATGATAGTCTCGTTCTAGACATTTTCAACCTGGAGAGAAAAATGCGACAGCTGGAACTTTTTACAAGAACACACATCAGCGATCAGATTGAGCTACAGAAAATTCATGCCACCGAGCACCACGGCGAAAGCGGACAGGTTATTTCGCTCGACAATGCTCGCAGGAAACAAGCACTCCGAAAAATACTCAAGAGCTATGGACTCACAATCGAACAAGCGAGATGCCTCCCGCCTGAACGCGCAATCAAACTCGCGCTAGCGGTACAGCGCGAACTGCGCAAGGGCTAGACCCTACCTAAAACCCGCCTCGTAAAGGTGGGTTTACTATTTCCAAAAGATATTTCGCATTTCACCATTTCGAATTGATTTACTCCGAGTATGAACTGCTGCCCAAGTTGATAATCGATAAAAAATCCATTCATCGCTAGATCACAAAGCTCCTCAGGATGACAGTGGTCGAGAAATTCTGGCCTCTTATTCTAATCGTTATATACTTTTTACTCATTTAGTAGCTCAATTCTTGCACTGTAAAACCGCCGCCTTTCCGAGCACGCCCGGCTTTGGTAGGGCAGGAGTCAGGAAATAGCATTTTTAACCCTTTCATAACAAAAATCAAGATCTACGTCTTGAAAATATATAATGCAAGGTGTCCAAAATGCCCTGACGTATGCCTGACCTAATGCCGGGCGAGCCTGCCTGCCGGCAGGCAGGCTCAGGATGACAGCAACTAGAAGATTTCTCCTCGCGACCTACAGACTCGTCGAAATGGTAACTTTCTACTTATTAAATAGATCAAACAAATCCTAACCTGGCAGATTAGATGACTCCTCCACCCAAATTGCGTATGATCCCAAACGACCTTGTCGAAATGGTATTTTTTTTGCCTCCTCCCACTTCTTTCCCTTTTTTTCACCTCATCTCACACTCTCTTGATTCTCTTCACGATATGAGTCCAGCCACAACTTGAGCATGTTAGTGTTATTAGCTTTTCCTCAATATCAACTTTAACAGGTACACCACAAGACCGATTTGGACAAGTAACAATGTCTGAGTACCTATCTATACCACGTGATAATTTATCTAAAATCTTTTCCTCTATTTCCAGAGTATATTCATTTTGTTTACGATATTTTTCAGTCTTTTCTTTATACTCAGGGTTTGTCATATCTAAAAATGAAAAATTTCTGGATAAACTCTATACGCAGCTAACAGAAAAATAATAGTGATTACTATCACGGATAGTACTGCTACTAGACGCCATATGTTAAAACTTTTTGGTGTGTCCTCCATATAATCTTTGTTGGAGTTATTATATCACGGTTACAATCAATCCAAAAAAAGGACGAGCAAAACGCCCATACTTTCTTATACCTGTCGTTCTGTACTACTTACTACTAACTTCTTACTCCGCGATTATTTAAACATCTTCCATGTTGGTCGCATAAACAAATATGTAGCAAGCGGGCCAAGAAGACCAAGAAGTGACGATCCAACGCCTAAGCCACTAACAATATTTATGATTACAGCAAGCGCTGCTACTACAAGCATTCCGTAAAAACCCATTAACTTCCACTTAAATAACATTACAATAAAAACAATATTCGCAGCTGAGAAAATTGCCAACACATAACTAGCCCATGCTGGAATTATCATCATGACTTCTGTTGACGATGGAGCCGCAAGATTACCAATAAATCCTAAAACTGCGCCGATTAGAATTAAAACAAGCCATGCTGTAAGCCAAAAACCACGTTGACTCTTTCCTTCGGGTTTTGACATAGCCCCAGCTGGCCTGCCTGACATCTGGCTAGACTCTGGATTTAAACTATCCATAAAAAAAATTATTAACTTATGTGACTAAATCATACCATGTTAGCGAAATACGCAATAGAACCGTAGAGCTCAATTGACTTCATGCCTAATATTTCTTCACGGGACTCAATATTGGGAATCTTATTCAATAAATAAATTGGCTTCCCCAAATGAAACGCTAAGCCCATCTCGAGCAACGTATTTGCTCCTATGTAACTCTGAATCCCACGCTTATCTTCATTCGCCACCAATATTACGTCTGCCCATTCAACTTTTTTAAAATGACTTCGCATTGCCTCGCTTTTCCTTTGCCAAATCCAACTATCGTCATTTGCTTCTTTCTTTCGCTGCGTATAATAGTCAAGCACAGAGATCATTTGACCGTGATCGTCTTCAATCATCGACGGCGGCAACTTCACCTCATGTCCAAACGATTCTAACTCTGCGCAGATTTCCTGCATACGATTATAAAATGCAATGCTACCGCAAAGAGTAATTTTCATATTATTTGAATGGCGAATACCCAGTTAACAAAAGATTCTCATTGGAAAGAAGTAGCGGTTCTGGTAGATCACCCCAATCAAACCAATGCCAGCCTTCGCATTTATGAGGTTCGCAATTTTGTACTTCCCCGCTCTTCCAATCAGCGACCATCCAAACAGTTATGTAGTGAACGCCTTCTTCATGGCCACAATCATTTGTTGTATGAACGTGCCTAATATTGTCAATTTCGACTCCTGCCTCTTCCATTGTTTCCCGCCGAGCGCATTGCTCAAAAGATTCAAACCACTCTAAATGACCTCCTGGAGTTGACCACTTACCACCGCCAGCACCAATTCTTTTACCAAACAAAACCATGCCGTCTTTAACGATTAGTACTCCAACACCGACCTTTGGACGTCGACTCTCATCCATAAACTATAAAGCTTTATAATATTTTAGCACGTCTCCACCAGTCCAAGGCTTTGCGTCATCACGACTAAATCCAAGCTTTTCCACCCACTCAAAGACCGCCTGTTCATCTTTACCTTCTATTTCCATTAACGTAGGAACTCCTGGGATTGTATCGAACTCAAATAACACGCCTTCCAAAGAATAAGATAAACGATGCTTCTTATAACTATCAACTTCTGCATAGTCTAGCCTACCCATAATCTCCTTCATGATCTCAAAATTATCAACGCTTACCTGAAGCTCTTCTTCAATTTTAACACCCTTTTTACTAATCTTGTGTTTGAAAGTGAGTTCATTAGTCTCTCCCTTTGTTCTCAACCGAAGTCTGTAATCCTGATTTTTTAGAGAGCGACTCGCAGTGTCATAATATATTACATCCATGTCTCCTTCAAAAAATTTCTTTGCCCCTAAAGCTAAAAGCTTAGCTACAACATCATCAACATTTACTTCTAGAATTTTTACTTCTACTTCTTTCATAGTGATAGCTTATAGGTTTTAGGTGTTACCACCTTTCGCCAAGCTGAAGGTGGTCCGCCCACGTTCTGCGTGGCGGAGGGATTAGGCTCGCGTAGGGGCAACCCAATGTGGTTGCCCGGTGGGTATTAGGTTTTACCACCTTTCGCAAAACCGTTGGTGGTCCGCCTACGTTATGTGTGGCGGAGGAATCACCAAATGCCGAGTGTGATCGGAAGGCGGAAGCAGTTTCTTTCCTCCATTTCTTTGCTGCTTCAAAGAAATAGGGCCTGGGGGTTTGGGGGACGGAGTACCCCCATTGGTTAATCGAGATGTGTAGGAGTTGGGTTACAGAACCCTTTTGACAAGAGGGCGTGGAACCCCCGCCCCTACGGTTAGGATAATAACTCCGTTGTGACTTTAGACTTTCGGCCTCCTTAGTGTGCCTCATACTCGTATATTTGACAAATTCGATAATTTGCTGCATTATCTTCTTGCGCCGGGAAACGCCACATCAAACCATTAGAAAAGAGAAAAATGAAGGTCTTCCTTTTTTACCTCGCAGATCGCGATTTCTTCAACTGTTGCCTAGCGCACATAGGGGGCCAAAAGTTCAAAACCAAGGGATACGATCCATGTCGAATGGACAAGATCATTGACGCTCGCTACAGAAGACGGGGCTATCAAGTATATTGGTTACTACTAGGTAGGCCAAATAACAAGGCTATACCTTTTCTCGACAGATTCCCTGACCAGCTGAGTCCAGCGGATGAAGACGT
Source organism: Candidatus Uhrbacteria bacterium (assembly GCA_030688135.1). GTDB lineage: Bacteria > Patescibacteriota > Patescibacteriia > UBA9934 > UBA9934 > JAUYIW01. Next base: position 24,622 of record JAUYIW010000032.1, read on the forward strand.
CATCATCCCTGCTGGAATCTGCTTCCGTAGCCTCACATTACAACGCATAAAGCCAAAGCCTAGCTATGTGCTAAAGCAACTTCCACGACCAACGTCACACCTAGTACTTGGTGGTTTTCACAGATATGAATGCGTGGAGCAGTTTGCAACGTCCGCAAGGGTCTCTGGCGTGAACACCGACATCGACGACGACCTTACCGACCAATTCTTCAGAATCACAAATGAACAGGGAGAAATCCCGCTGATTCGTCAAGAAATTCGCCCTGTTTACTGACAGGCACTTACTGTCGTACTTGCGACAGTTTTCTTTTTTCACGATTTGAGCTATGGTGGAGTCCATAATACCTATATTCTACCTGGCAACCACATTGGGTTGCCACTACGCGAGCCTAATCCCTCCGCCACGCAGAACGTGGGCGGACCACCTTCAGCTTGGCGAAAGGTGGTAAAACCTATAACCTAACCTATGAAATCAGGATTTGCGGTCATGATTGGCCGATCAAACGTTGGAAAATCAACTTTACTTAACTCCCTTGTTGGCACAAAAGTGGCAATTACAACTCCAAAGCCACAAACCACTCGCAAGCCAGTTCAAGGAGTGCTCACAACTGACGAAGGTCAGGTTGTTTTTGTGGATACTCCTGGAGTAATGCAAAAAGCAAGAGATCCACTTACAAAAAAATTATTGCAATGGGTTGAAGATTCACTAAGAGATATTGAAGTAATACTTTATGTTGTCGATCCTACTCGTCCAATTGGAAATGAGGAAAAGAAAGCAATGCAGTTAATAGCAGGTGTTCAAAAACCAAAACTACTCGTAATTAATAAAATCGATGAAAAATCATCAAATAGAAACATAGCCTTTTATAGAGATCTTTTTAATAACGATACCTTTGACGCAATGGTTGAAGTTTCAGCGATTCGAGGAACAAATTTGGATCTTATAAAGCGTTGGATTTTTGAAAACTTACCCGAAGGAGAATTAATGTATCCAGAAAGTGACATTTCAAATATGCGGAAAGAGGAGCAAATCGCTGAACTCATTCGTGAAAAACTATTTCTGCGTTTGCGCCAAGAAGTTCCCTACTCTACTCATGTTGAGGTAGAAGAGATTGACCAGCGAAAAAATGGAGTTGTCTATATTAAGGCAGTTATATACACAACAGACGAAAGATATAAAAGTATGATAATCGGAAAAGAAGGACGCGGTATTTCCGAAATCGGACGCGCAACGCGTAATGAACTTGAAGCTGTAACGCAACAAAAATTCTACCTAGATCTTAATGTCCAGGTAGATTCTAGATGGCTTGATCGACTTGTTTAGCTACTCGCCCTTTGCCCAAGCAACCAAAGCGTCGTAATCAGACGAACCACATAAAAACTTCTTTGAGTCAGTATTGTAGAAAAATGGAACGCCTCCGCAAAGTCCGGTATCGTACTCTTCCATCTTTTTGGCGTTTTCATCACTATTCCACACCTCGAACTTCTCTACATTAACCTTATTTTCCTTTTCCATTTTTTCAACTAAAGGTATCATTTCGATACAATGCGGACATGTTTCGCCAAAAAATTCAAGTAAAGACATAGTGTGTAAGTTATAATATCAAATTAGAAGATACAAATGGAACGCATAAATTCTACCACATTGATGCTGATCTTGACCATTACAATGCTGTCAGCCGTGCTTTTAGTTGGGAATCGGTTTGATGCAAAGTGGGCAGGAGGCGAAGGCTACGAAGCTCATGCTACTGCAATCGTTAATGATAATCTGTATTCTCGAGGTGAAATAATTTCAAGTGGAGACGAATGGCTGGAAGTTAATTTCGATAATACTAAGATTTTGATGTATAAAGACTCTGAAATCAAGCTTGTCGACGGTCGACCGAATAAACTAGAAGTTTCACTTATTCAAGGCAGGATTGTAGTAATTGGAAATCTAACTGTGAGCACACGTGACGTTCGCACAGTAGTAGATGGAACGGCATCGATTGTGCATTATAGCTGGCTTGATCAGATCGAAATTGTAAGCATTGATGGTTCGCTAAAACTTTACCGAGATGACCGCATTGAAGACTTTTCAGGAAAGGCACTTCAAACAGCAACACTATCGCCATATACCGATGAAGAAATCGATTTTGACGCTTCCACATCTTCGGCATCGGATTTTTACGACTGGGCATTGTAGCCTACCTTCACTACTAGTCCCGAGCCAATAACTAGCCATAGCATAGCGCCAGCTTGACATTCTGGCATTTTTTTGATACCTTAGGCCCTCGATTAAAATCGTGGTCGAGAAACAAAACAACCAGAAGCGGAGGGAAAATGGTTTACCACCCAACCTGGATTATAACCGAAAGTATCTACGCAAATCCAAACAGGATCGTACTAGAGCATGTGCGTGGCGACATCTTTGTTGACCGTACAACGTTCCGGCACACTGACGAACGGATCGTACCAGTCTACTTCGAAGTCAAGCCAGAGCATAGCCCATGCGTCTTCTTCGTACCCGAACTCCCAGACGGCGGAAGGATGAGGATTATCTTCGCAGCCTGTCGCAAAGCTCTAATCGAAGGTACGTGTACAGATATTCGTACAATCGGCAAACTGAACATAGGCAGATGGCAAAGGAAGTCAATCTTCGTGCAAGTAAGAAAAGAGGAGGCTCTTGACCGCTATCCGCCAGTTGTTGGTAAGTTCATCATTGACTGTTCAGGAATCACCAAGGCACGCTATTTACGTGACCAGGTTATTAATGGAAAAATGAATCAACTTTGTCTTTCTGGTGAGTGCGATCAAGAGTTGCTGTCTGGTGTGACTGGAAACTTTGAAAGCAACGAAGGATTTCAAAAGCTTCTGAAAATAAAATCCACGGAACTCAAGGCAGAAATTAAACCCGGCGAATACAGCAGCAACCATGTAAAAGCCTATGTTCACCGTGCACGAATAGCCGATGAAACTGTTTACCGAATCTTTGTAACAGGTAGCACAGAAGTGATTGTGACCAAATTCCTTTTTGCCCTTGTAAGCGGATCTTGCGAACCCACAGGGAATCTTGGAAAAGTAAATCGCGCAAAAGTACTTGCTTTGCACCTGCGTGCTCAAGTTCTCTGATCTAACTCAAAACGCCTCAGTCAAAGGACAGCTGTCCTACGGCTAGAGGCGTTCTTTTTTTATCTACGTTTAGCGTTAATCAAAAACGGTTCGTCACCGAGTGAAGGACCGTTTTTTAAAGCTATACTAAAACTCAAAGCTCTCGTAAATCTTCGGTATTATAATTTCTGACTTAATCTTGTCACTTAAAAACTTCTTAAACTCCTCTTTTACTTCTGGATCTCCGTGAACTAAAAAAATTTTTGCAATGTCCCCTTTTTTAGGTTTAAGCCATTTTGCAAGTTTATTTCTATCGCCATGCGCAGAAAAAGAGCTAATCACAGACACCTCAGCGTTTACCGCAACTTTTTCACGAAATATTGAAACTTCTTTAGCTCCATCTTGAATCTGCCTTCCCAAAGTCTCCTCAGCCTGAAATCCAATAATCAATACCCCACTCTTCTTATCCTCAAGATATCGTTTTAAATGATGTAGCACTCGCCCACCTGTCATCATGCCGCTTCCGGCAATAATAATTTTTGGACGTGTGTCATCGTTTATTGTTTTTGAACCTGCTACATCTAATGTTAAAATCAAATTTTTAAAACTAAAAAAATCTTTATCTGGACTTAGAACAATTGACCTATCAAAATCAAGATAGTCACTATATTGCTGATATGCTTCAGTTGTACGAATTGCAAGCGGACTGTCTAGATAGATTGGAACCTTTGGGATTTCGTTTTTGTCTATTAATTCATCCAACTCATACAATAACTCTTGCGTTCTTTCAATTGAAAAAGCTGGAATTATTAATGTGCCACCTCGCTCAATTACTCGTTTTACATTATCTACCAATAATCCACCTCGCTCGGCAACTGGCGCATGGTCTCTGTTGCCATATGTTGATTCAACAATAGCAATGTCAGCTTTTGAAATCGATTCTGTTCCAGGTAAAATTGGAATATTGTCGTTTCCAACATCGCCACTAAACAAAAAACGTTTTTGCTCTCCGCCCTTCAATTCTGAACCGGGTACGTCAATCGTTACATAAGCAGATCCTAGAATATGTCCAACGTCATGAAACATCGCTTTAAGTCCTGGCGCTGGTTCAAACTCTGCGTGATAATTAATAGTAGTAGACAGCTCAAACATTTTTGCTACTTCATCTTCCGAGTACAAAACTTCATCCCTACACTTAATAGCATTTTCGCGCATAACATTTAGCGCATCCTCGAGTACTAATCTAGAAAGAGTTTGTGTTGGCGGAGTCATAAATACCTTGCCTGTAAAGCCTTCGCGTACAAGCTTTGGAATTCTTCCTATGTGATCAAAATGAGCGTGCGTAACGATTACAGCATCGATAGATTTTGGTTCAAACTGAAATTCTTCGTAATTCTTTTTTCCGCACATGCGTTCGCCCTGAAACATTCCACAATCTACTAAAATCTTTGCGTCGGAAGTTTCCAATAAAAAACAAGACCCTGTCACGCCACGAACCGCTCCGTGAAAGGAAATATTCATACGATTAGCTTTTAGCTGTTAGCTCTGTAAGCGAGCTGATTTATAATATAACTATTTGCTTAATCGACTAGTAAACCTATTAAGCATCTTAGCAATAACCGATGCTTTTTCAAGACACTCGCGATAAATAGCTTCTGATAGATAAGCATCGTCTAGGGCACAATCCAGTATTGCGACTACTTCGTCCAATGAGGTCCGAGAACGATTAATAAAGACTACCATGTCCCGATCAGTCCTTCTGTTCGCGCCTTCTGCAATATTTAAAATTATTGAGCCCAATGCACGTCTGGCCTGGTCTTTCAATACGAATCTTTCATCAACAGGGAAAGTATTTACAATTCCTAAAATAAAAACACGAAATGACCTTGCTTCCCTGTATACCTCCCAATTCTGAAATCTAAAACCGTATTCACTAGTTTCCATGCTAATTGCTAATAGCAAAATGCTAAAGGCTAACTGCGCTTATCTAATTCTGCAGCAAACTCATCCCATCTTGCTTTAATTGCATCCTCCATGTCTTCGATAGGCTGATCAGCGCTTAACTCGCCAACTTCACGATGCTCTTCTAGCACGGTTTCTACAAGCTGGTCAAACGCTTCACGGTCTGCAACGCCATTCGCGATTGCAAGTTCAACCACTTCTTCAAATAATTCTTGATTTGATGTAGCTAAATTCTCAGTCATAAATATATTTTAGTCATGGATTATTTCTAACTTTGGTTTAATGTGATCTATGTGACGTAACCGGAATAATGAAACTGCAATGACTAAAATGCTCAGCTGTGAAGCTAAACACAACAAACACCAAGTGTATAAAACAAGCGCCTCAATGAAAGTGAGATATAAGCTAAAGAAAAGTCCCACTATTGCAAACACCGTCATTGCGGTTATTGCCGACTCTTCATTTCTGAAAATATAAATTATTGTGGATATAAACAGAAATATGTACGCGCCAAATCCCATAAGTGAAACCGGAATACCTAAAAACTCCGAATAAGAGCTTTTGTTTACAACTTCGCAATCAAACGTTTCGTTAATTGAGCAAAATGAAGAATCGCCAAGATCAAAATGAGCAAGCGCAGCGTAAACCGAGGCCGTGCCTCCAAATATTGAAAATATTAATATTGCTCCTATTAACCATTTACGCATAACTTATTCTTCACCTGTAGTTGAGTCGTCTTCCACTACCACCACATCTTCCACGATTACATCTTCTCCCTCAATTGTAACTTCCGCATTCACAGTTCCGTCTCCATTTTCACCTGTAACTTCTACCGTAGTTGAAGTACCTTCATCTTCTATGCCAGGTGTAGACTCTCGATTAAGTAAAACTCCAAAGGTATCTGCAAGTGTTTGCAATGACACCTTTCCGGTTAAATTAACGCCTTCTTCATTCACCCAGTACGGAACAGACTTGATATCTGGACAAAGATCAAATGTTTTTGAACCTGGTGATGAACACTCAATATATTCAATATGACGAAACGATGAACCAAATGCCTCTTTTTGAGCTGCGCAGTTTGGACACCAATAAGTGCCGTACATGACAACTCCAGCCTCGGTTAGGTCTTTTGCAAAATCGTCATACTCGCCAGGTGCATAATTTTTCCACATGCCAGCGACTATTAGTCCTGCTATTACTAAAACTGCCAAACCTATCATTGATGTTGTTGAAGATATTTTCATAAAATTTATGATTTTTAAGATGTGGACTTCTTTATAAGCCCATTAAGTATTATAATACGCAAAGAACATGCTGACAACTTTAATCAAGAATGACCTTGCAGTCAAATTAACTGTGCATGGAAATCGACTGGATATCGCAAGTTAGACCAATATTAGCGCTTTCGCCAATGGCGGACATGACCGACTCACCATACTGTCGTACTGTTAGAGCTGTTGTAGATCAAACCATACTAGATTCTAAGCTGATTCTTTTCCGTGAAATGGTATCAGCAGAAGCTGTCGTACGTAAAAACGAAAAGACGCTAGCCATGGCCGAGCTACATGCAGAAGAAAGGCCAATAGTGCAACAAATATTTGGAGCTGATCCAAAAGTAATGGCAGAAGCAGCGCGAATCATTGAAGAATCTTTTGCGCCGGAAGCAATCGACATCAACATGGGATGTCCGGCATACAAAATTACATCGAGCTTTAACGGTGCAGCTTTAATGCGCGAACCGGAACTTGCGGCTAAAATAGTTCGAGAAGTAAAAGCCGCTGTGGGCGTTCCTGTCTCTATTAAAATTCGAGCTGGGTGGTCCGAGCATACTGAGTGCATTGAATTTTCTAAAGTGTTAGAACAGGCTGGTGCAGACTTAATTTCAATTCACGGAAGAACAAAAATTCAAGGCTATGCCGGACTAGCGGACCGAGAAGCTGTGCGTAAAGCAAAAGAAGCAGTTTCCATTCCTGTTTTGTACAATGGTGACATTTTTACTTGGCAGGATTATTTTAGTGCGCTCGAAGAAACTGATTGCGATGGAGCACTTATCGCCCGCGGAGCGCTTGGCAATCCATGGATATTCAAACAGATCGAAGAAAAGCTAGACGGCAAAGAACCTAGCATAACATCTCTAACTGAAAGAATCAGCCTTGTGCAATATCACCTAAATCTGCATCTAATTCAGTATGGCGAACGATCTGCTCCAACTTTTCGCAAACATTTATCTTGGTATTTTAAAGGCGTGCCTGGTTTTAAGGAATATAAGCAAAAATTAATGACAGCCCTTACCCACGACGAAATAAACGACATACTTCTTGAAATCACTGAACACTATTGACCTGTTGCAATATAATGGTTATCATACCGATACTTAAACCAATTTATGAATATTGGAATTTTAACATTTGTAAATTCACAGAAGAGCCTTGCCATTGGCACAAAACGTATCATAAAATTAGCTAAGACTCGCGGACACAACGTAAAGGTTTTTTATAGTCCACTGATTGGACTATCTTTCGGTAATGATAAGTCGCTGACCTACAAAGGTAGAAAATTAAATCCTGAAAAGTACGATGTAATATTAGTAAGACCTGGATTTAGTAGCGAACCAAGTATTCATGCATCATTCATTAAACAATTTCAACTCGCTGGCTTTTACGTTCTGAATGGCTACATTGGAGTGTTCCGTGCAAAAAATAAAATTCGAACACTTCAAATGCTCGACCATTTTGGAGTCCCAGTACCTAAAACGCTTGTTGTTAAAGATGCGAGTCTAATTGCTGACGCTGCTGAAGATTTCCGTTTTCCGGTAATCGTAAAAGTAATTTTCGGCACTCATGGTAAAGGAGTATTTATCGCTGAATCAAAAAGATCTCTGAAACCAATTGTTGAATATCTTGTTGATAAAGAAAAAGGACCTGTTTCTTTGCAAGAGTATATTCGTGAAGCGAAAGGTCAGGACTTGCGAGTTTTTGTACTTGGAAAAAAAGTTGTTGCTGCCATGGAGCGAATTGCTAAAGGTGGAGAATTTAGAGCTAATTTCCATAAAGGTGGTCATGTAAGATTGGCAGACCTTTCAATCAAAGAAAAGAAAATGGCAATTCGGGCCACTCAAGTTATTGGCCTCGATATTGCAGGTGTTGATATTCTTCGAACTAACTCTGGCCCTAAGGTAATTGAAGTAAATTCTAACCCTGGACTAGAGGGCATAAGCAAAGCTTCAAAAGTAGACGTTGCTGAAAAAATTGTAGACTTCATTGAGCATCGAGTTGAAAAATACGGACACAAATACAAACGACCACTTCCAAAAAGAAAGATGATTGAATAAATAGTCACCGCTTACGCGGTGACTATTTATTTTCAAATTTATTTAGCATCTCTCGT
>JAUYIW010000034.1 GCA_030688135.1 Candidatus Uhrbacteria bacterium
CTCGAGATGGTGGGGTTCGAAAGATCTCTCACCCGACAGCAGAAAGTTAAGTCGGGTTCGAGATGGTAGAGAGCAAGATATTCGCTGTTTTTACCGGTTGAGCTAACCTTTGGCCTCTATGCATCTTCCACCTAAATTGCGAATGATCCCATCTAGACCCCTCGTTTTTGGTGTAAGATTGACTAAAATCACCATTTCAGCTATTCTTTGCCTTACAGATCAGCAGTTGCATCCGTATATACGTAACATTTGTAAATCCGTAACGATTACCATGAACATCTCAGAACTCGCACGAAAGTTAAGAGTCCCAACAGAGGAGCTCCGCGCAAAATTGCCAGAGCTCGGTTTTGATATTGGACAAAAGGCGATTAAGATTCCGGATCGAGATGCGGGCAGAATACAGTATGCTTGGAGAGAAATGAAGAATCGTCAGTACTTACAGAAAAAAATGGAAGACCAGAAGGCTCGCGCTGAACGTAAGGCTATGGTTCAAGAGGGGACTGCGGAAACTGCAGAGTTGCCAGCCACTATGACAGTTCGAGAGTTTGCAGAAATCATAAACATGCCGATCGCAAAAGTAATGCAAGAATTAATGCGAGCCGGGATTTTGGCATCACTAAATGAACGAATCGATTTTGATACAGCATCTATTATTTCCGAAGACCTTGGGATTTTAGCAACTCTAGCAGAGGGCGGAAAGAAGGCAGATGAAGAAGGTCTTGTGAAGCTTGAGGAAGTAATGAAGGAGGGAGACGGCGTAGGACTTGAATACCGAGCGCCAGTTATTGTTGTTATGGGTCATGTTGATCATGGTAAGACAAAATTACTAGACGCAATACGAAGAACTAATGTAATCGATACTGAATCTGGTGGGATAACACAGCACATCGGAGCTTACCAGGTTATTCATGAGCCAAAAGATGTTAAAGCGGAAAAGCGTGCACTTACATTTATTGACACTCCTGGACATGAGGCATTTACAGTTATGCGTTCACGTGGAGCAAAGGTAGCAGACATAGCAATTTTAGTTGTTGCGGCAGACGATGGCGTTCAACCTCAGACCAGAGAAGCAATCGATATTATTAAAGCATCGCATCTTCCATACATTGTTGCAATCAACAAGATTGATAAAGAAGAAGCGAATATTGAAAAAATTAAAAGTCAGTTAGCCGAGCTTAACCTTATCCCAGAGGAATGGGGAGGCAAAACGATAATGATTCCAATTTCAGCTAAGACGGAGCAGAACATTGAGCAGCTGCTCGATATGATTTTACTTGTCGCTGATCTTCAGAAGGGTCACATCATGGCAGACCCAAATCGTCGCGCGATTGGGACAATTATTGAGTCGCACGTTGATGGTGGCGAGGGTCCGGTTGCTACTGTTCTTGTTCAGTCTGGCACGTTAAAGGTAGGCGATGTACTTGGCGTTAAGGGCACACAATACGGAAAAGTGCGAGCTATGAGAGCGTGGGACGGCAAAGATATTAAGACTGCTCCGCCTTCGACTCCGGTTAAAATTATTGGTTTCAAGGAAGCTCCCTCTATTGGGGATATTATGGAGGTTCCTGAAGACGTTAAGACTCTAAGCAAGCTCAAATCTCAACCTTCACGTAAGGCCGGAATTGAAGAGATCACAGTCTCTGCAAAAGTTCAGCGTTCAGACGATGAAGACGACGGTGGTAAAAAACCGGTTTTTAATTTAATTATTAAGGCTGATGTTCTTGGTTCACTTGAAGCAATCCTTGGAATGATTGAAAAAATTGATAATCCTTATGTGAAAGTAAAGATTGTCGCCAGAGGTCTTGGGAATATTACAGATACTGAGATTTTACAAGCTGAGGCAACTAAAGCTTTTGTTATAGCTTTTAATGTTAAGCCTGTCGGCACTGCGTCTGCGCTTGCTCGAGATAAGAAGGTTCAGATTGGCCAATATAGCGTGATTTACAAACTTCTTGAAGAGGTTGAGGATCGTGTAAAATTGCTAGTTCCTGCAGAGCAAGTATATACAGAGCTCGGAAGCCTTAAAGTTTTGGCAATTTTCCAAAAAACAGCAAATGGATTGATTGTTGGCGGTCAGGTTACCAAGGGTAGGATTGAGAAAAGTTCTACAGCTCGCGTAATGCGAGACGGTCAAATCATTGCAGAGGGCACTATTGATTCATTACAATGTGGAAAAACCGATGTTAGATTAGCGGAGCAAGGTGAAGAATGCGGCATTAACTTTATTTGTAAAATCAAAGTTGAAGTTGGCGATGTTCTGGAAGTGTACCGTGAAGAGATGGTAGCGCGGTAGTCATCTGTATGATAGAATGCATTTTGTGAATTGTTTAGGATTTCTAATTTCGAATTTAAAATTTCTTTTTTATGGAATTGAATGCTGACAACTTCGATGTAGCAGTACTGCAGGCTGAAAAAATTGTTCTTGTAGATTTTTGGGCTCCATGGTGTGGGCCGTGCAAGGTAATGTCACCTATTATTGAAGAGTTGGAAGCTGAAGTACAAGATGTAACTATCGCTACTGTGAATGTTGACGATAATCCACAGTTAGCTCAGCAATTTAACATTCTTTCAATTCCAACATTCTTAATTTTTAAATCAGGTCAGGTAGTTGAACAGTTTTCAGGATCGATGACCAAAGAGATGCTCAAAGAGAAAATACAGGGACACATGAAATAGCGAATATATAAAATGATGTAGGGACGCGGTTTATCGCGTCCTTTTGTTTAGTCTTATTTAACTCTTTCACCTCTTTTACCTTTGTGATAAACTGTTCGCACTATGGATATAAACAAAGTACTTATAATCGGTTCGGGGCCAGCCGGATACACGGCAGCAATTTATGCTGCGCGAGCTGACCTAGCTCCTATTTTAATTTCTGGTAGTGAGCCAGGTGGGCAGTTAATGCAAACAACTGAGGTTGAGAATTGGCCTGGGGAGCCTGAAGGAATTTTAGGGTCAGAATTAATGGATAATTTAAAAAAGCAAGCAGAAAGGTTTGGAACAAGGTTTATGTCGGACACTGTAATTGATGTTGATTTTAGTGAACGGCCATTTAAAGTTAGAACTAACGACAAAGAATTTTTTGCGGAGACTATTATTATTGCAACAGGAGCTTCTGCAAGATGGCTTGGCGTACCAGGTGAGGTTGAGCTAAAGGGGAAGGGAATGTCGGCTTGTGCAACTTGTGATGGTTTCTTTTTCCGCGACAAAAAAGTAGCCGTTGTTGGTGGTGGTGACTCGGCGCTGGAAGAAGCAACTTTTCTAACAAAGTTTGCAAGTGAGGTAGTGGTGATCCATCGGCGTGACGAACTTAGAGCATCGAAAATAATGCAAGCTCGCGCAATGGAAAATCCAAAAATAAGTTTTGTTTGGAATACAGAAGTTCGCGAGGTTCTTGGGCAAGAAAGGTTAACGGGATTGCGAGTTTTTAATAATCAAACAAATGTTGAGTCAATAATGGAGTTTGATGGTGTGTTTTCATCTATTGGGCATAAGCCAAATACAGATATTTTTGCAGGTAAGCTTGAGCTTGATGTTAAGGGTTATATTAAACGCCGACCAGATTCTGCAAGTACTAATGTTGAAGGCGTATTTGTAGCTGGCGACGTTGCTGATCCCTGGTATAGGCAGGCCATTACTGCTGCTGGTACTGGTTGCATGGCCGCGCTCGAAGCAGAGCGGTATTTGGCAGCGCGCGAGTAGCTAAACGATTACAATGTTAATTATGATTTTTTTTATTAATCTTTTAGCAAGCATGCCGATAAACTAAGTAGCTATTATGTCAGTACACGAAAATGCGTTGAATCAAATTTACAGAGCTGCAAGCCTAGCTGGGATTTCGCAAGATGTTCTTGATATCCTTTCTATTCCAATGCGTGAGGTGCGTGTGTCAATTCCTGTAAAAATGGATAATGGAGAACAAAGAATTTTTGAAGGATTTAGGGTTCAACATAATAACTGGCGTGGGCCGTATAAAGGCGGGATTCGGTATCATAACAATGTTGACTTAGACGAAGTAAAGGCTCTTGCTACTTGGATGACTTTTAAGACCGCTGTTGCTGGCATTCCTATGGGAGGAAGCAAAGGTGGCGTTACTGTAAATCCAAAAGAATTAAGTGAGGGAGAGCTTGAACGCTTAACTAGAGGATGGACACGGGCAATGCATGGTGTGATCGGGCCAGAAATAGATGTCCCTGCTCCAGACGTTAACACTACTCCACGAGAAATGGCTTGGATCGCAGATGAGTTTGGTCATCCGGCAGTTGTAACAGGCAAGCCCATCGAGGCTGGTGGAAGTGAGGGAAGAGGAGTAGCAACGGCTACTGGAGGGTATTATGTGTTCGATAAACTTCGTGATAGATTGTTTGTTGACCCTGAAATGGGTACTATTGCAATTCAGGGGTTTGGAAACGCAGGAAGGATTTTTGCTGGTCTTTGCGCACGTCACGAATTAAAAGTAATTGCAGTATCTGATTCAAGCGGTGGGGTGTACAATCCGGAGGGACTAGACATCACCGCACTTCAAAATCATAAAGATTCTACCCATTCGGTTTTAGATTTTGAAGGTGCGGAAAATATTACAAACGAACAGTTACTAGAACTTGAATGCGGAGTTCTTGTACCGGCAGCGCTAGAGAATGTTATAACTGAAGAGAATGCAGCGCGTATTAAGGCAAAGGTTGTATTAGAGCTTGCGAATGGTCCTACTACTCCGGAAGCTGATGATATATTATTTGAAAAAGGCGTTCAGGTTGTGCCCGATGTATTGGCTAACTCAGGAGGAGTAACTGTAAGTTATTTTGAATGGGATCAGAACATGAAGGGGGAGCATTGGAGCGAAGAAGATGTCGATGCAAAACTAAAGGAGTTAATGCATGGCGCTGCCGAAGAGGTTTGGGCGCGTAAACTGAAGTATAGTACTGACTTACGTCGCGGTGCATTTATTCTTGCACTCGAGCGGCTTGATTCTGCTCGGCGGTAAACCTTAGTAGATTGAAAATAAACCTAAGCTCACCGTAATAAATTTTAGTCGTCAGACAATAAACTCATCTCCGTTATGCACAACATAGAACCTCAAAGGTTAAAAGAAGAGATGGAAAAGGGAACTTCAATGAACATAGTTGATCTTCAGGATAGCGCAGGGTATCAGCACGCGCATATTCCTGGGGCTATTAATATTCCGTTTGATGAGTTTGCAAAATATTTCCCAGGTACATTAAAGGACAAGGGGATATCAATTGTTCTTTATGGCGAGTATGACGAGCTTGGGAAGGGGACTGAATCAGGTTTGATGTTAGAGACGGCTGGCTATAAGCAGATAGGGCGCGTGGTTGGCGGATTGCGCGGTTGGCAAGAGGCGGGGTATCCTACCGAGGGGGGATGGGAATCTTAAATCAGAACGACTAATAGGACTTTTGACAACAGCCAATGGACGGGGTAGTATCAATACCTCGTTCTTTTTTTATGGGCTTGTATGGATCATACGCAATTTAGGTGGAAAATGCATAGAGGCCAAAGGTTAGCTCAACCGGTAAAAACAGCGGATATCTTGCTCTCTACCATCTCGAACCCGATTTAACTTTCTGCTGTCGGGTGAGAGATCTTTCGAACCCCACCATCTCGAGGAGCTTGCAATCCACG
>JAUYIW010000036.1 GCA_030688135.1 Candidatus Uhrbacteria bacterium
GATTTCTCCTCGCGACCTACAGACTCGTCGAAATGGTAACTTTCTACTTATTAAATGGATCAAACAAATCCTAACCTGGCAGATTGGACGACTCCTCCACCCAAATTGCGTATGATCCATAACCTTGCCAAATCAAAACAGATTGAGCTTTAACCGAAGGTATAAAGTCTGAAAGTCCCACCTAAAGCTCGATAGAGATCGTAAAGCCTAATTAGCAATCCCTTGTGTCGTGCCTGGTAATATGATAAAATGTAGGCTGTTATTCATTATTATTTAGTTGCGATAAAGTAGATATGGTAAAAAAACCTGTAGAAAAACTAGCTCCAAAAAAGGCAAAAAAATACGCTAAAACAGAAGGATACGGCGCAGAAGCCATCACTGTTCTAGAAGGGCTTGAGCCAGTACGAAAGCGTCCTGGAATGTATATTGGAACAACTGGTCCAACCGGTCTACATCACTTGATTTGGGAAGTAGTGGACAACTCTGTTGACGAAGCCATGGCCGGACACGCGACTACGGTCACAATTAAACTTCAGCCGGACAACTGGGTTGAGGTTTCAGACGACGGTCGTGGAATTCCAACCGCAATGCATCCTCAACAAAAGATATCCGCGCTGGAACTGGTACTTACTAAACTTCACGCTGGTGGAAAATTCGGAGGAGATGCAAGCGGATACAAAGTTTCTGGCGGACTTCACGGAGTTGGCGTGTCTGTTGTTAATGCTTTATCTACCGAACTTACAGCAACGGTTCACCGAGAAGGAAAAATTTGGGAGCAAACATATAAAATTGGAAAACCACAGGGAAAGGTAAAAGCAATCGGAAAGTCATCCTTGAACGGTACTAGCATTCGTTTCCATGCAGATGCTTCAATTTTTGAAACTATAGAATACAACCTAGAAACTGTAGTCGACCATCTTAGGCAACAAGCTTACCTAACTGCCGGTGTACGGTTTGACATTATAGACGAACGTGGCGAAAAACCTGAACCATACTCATTTTACTTTGAAGGAGGAGTCGCCTCTTACGTAAGTCACATAAACGCGAAACGTGAAGCAAAGCATCCAAATGTTTTCTACATTAGAAAACAACACGAAGACATCGATGTAGAAGTTTCGCTTCAATACACTACCGAATATCACGATAGCGTTTTCTGCTTTGCAAACAACATTACAAACCCGGAAGGAGGTACGCATTTGGCAGGATTCCGAACTGCGCTTACAAGAAGTTTAAACACCTACGCACGCGATAAAGGTTACATAAAAGAAAAAGATACAAATCTTACTGGTGACGATGCTCGCGAAGGTCTTACTGCTGTTATTAGTATTAAGTTGCCAGAACCGCAGTTTGAAGGTCAAACAAAATCTAAGCTTGGAAACCCAGAAGCGCGAACTGCGGTTGAGGCTGTCTTTGGTGAAGCGTTTCAAATTTATTTAGAAGAGCATCCAAAAGATGCAGAAGAAATCATTGGCAAGTGTTTACTTTCGGCCAGAGCTCGAGCAGCCGCACGCGCAGCGCGAGAAACCGTGCTTCGAAAAGGTGCATTTGAAGGCTTAATGCTACCAGGAAAACTCTCAGACTGTTCAAGTAGAAATCCTGAGGTATCAGAAATATTTATTGTTGAGGGAGACTCAGCTGGCGGATCTGCCAAGCAAGGTCGCAACCGAGAATTCCAAGCCATCCTGCCACTTCGAGGAAAGATCTTAAACGTGGAGCGCGCTCGACTCGACAAATTACTTGCAAACAACGAAATCAAAAACCTTATTATTGCACTTGGTACAAATATTGGCGAAGGCTTCGACATTACCGGTCTGCGTTACCATCGTGTGGTAATTATGACCGATGCTGACGTTGACGGAGCTCACATCCGTACACTTTTGTTAACTCTATTCTTCCGATACTTCCAAGATCTTATTCTTGGAGGTCATATATACATTGCAATGCCACCACTTTACCGAATACAAATTGGCAAAAACTTTAAATACGCATTTAGCGATGAAGAAAAAGAATCTGTAATCGCAGAGCTTACCGAAATGAAGCAACCTGACAAGAATAAAAAGGTTAGAAATCAAGAAAGAGAGCAAACAATAGAAGGTGCAGAAGATAGCGAAGGAGATGATGCACTTGAAGCAGAAGTAGTTGAAGCAGGAGGAGTGAAAGTTAATATTCAGCGCTACAAGGGTCTTGGAGAAATGAACCCAGAGCAACTTTGGAATACAACAATGGATCCCGTTGCAAGAACAATGAAGCGCGTAACAATCGATGACGCCGAACTAGCAAGTGAAACGTTCGATATTCTAATGGGCTCTGAAGTAGCGCCTCGAAAGAAATTTATCCAAACTCATGCAAAGGATGTGGAGAACTTGGACGTATAGGAAAGATCAAAATAAATCGTTAAAAAATTCGAAACCCGGTTTCGGATTTTTTTTTGCACAGCCCCTTGCACAAAATATCAAATGGGTGTATCTTATTCTCATCGGCCCGAAAGGGCTTTTTAAATCACGCAAAATCACCCAGAATCGCGATCTGTTGGTTCAGCCGTCCGGTGCTCGACATCGTACATTTCAGTACGCTTTACTTCGCTCCTCCGTCTTCACCTACATCTCATCGATTCTGTGCAATTTTTAGCAAATTAGATCACGCAAAATCACCCAGAATCGCGATCCATAGCACTAATCTATCTACAACTTTTAACTAGGTCATCGACCTATAACACGTTCTAACAAACACACATATGGCAAAAATATTAAACAACATTTTGTTTAGATACCTTCGTGAGTCAAAAGAAGAGCTTAAAAAAGTTACATGGCCTAGTCAAAAAGAAACCATGCGATACTCTGCTCTAGTAATCGTGATAAGTATTGCGCTAGGCATTTATTTCGGTCTTGCCGACTGGATTCTAAATATTATACTCGAAGCGTATTTAGCGCTTGGATAATCTCAACTTAACTTACGTTCAATACATTAAAAACGAATACAAAATATGGCCAAACAAACAGCTAAATATGGTCGGCGCTGGTATGCGATCCACACATACTCAGGGTACGAGGAAAACGTGATGCGAAATCTCATTCAACGTATCGACACAATGGACATGGAAGATAAAATCTTCAACGTGCTTGTCCCAAAGGAAAAGAAAATCAAAATCAAAAACGGAAAACGCAGAATTATTGAAGAGAAAATCTTCCCAGGTTATGTTTTGGTAGAAATGATTGTAACCGATGATTCATGGTACGTTGTGCGAAACACTCCAAGCGTTACCGGATTTATTGGAACTGGAACAACTCCAACTCCAATTGCTGATGAAGAAATTGAAGCTCTTATGAAGCGCGTAGGAGTTGATGAACCAGAATTTAAGCTTGACGTTCTACCGGGCGACCCTATTTCCATTACAGACGGACCGTTTAAAGGTCAGCAAGGAAAAGTTGATGAAATCGATGAAGCTCGTGGAAAAGTTAAGGTGTTTGTTTCTATGTTTGGACGTGAAACTCCAGTTGAACTCGACTTTTTGCAGGTTAAGAAGATTTAGACTGGTTACACTTGTTAATTGGTCAACTCATCACAGAGTCCTGCAGCCTGCCTGCCGGCAGGCAGGTTCGTATGTCGACTGAAGGTTCGTCTGATTGCGCCTTGTTCGCTTCCGGAACGAACGCCGAGCATCGCTCGGCACGAACGCAAGCGTAGCGAGCACGAACAGCCTTTAGGGCTTTGAACAATCGCCTTGGCAAATAGGTGATTGACAAAAATCGCTAAATCTGGCAATATTCCGACATTAATTAACGACATGGTTACTGAGTCAATGTGTTGACCGGAATCCATTTTAAACAAACGTCGTATGGGAAAACCAATCATTAAAGTCCTGAAAGTTCAGGCACAAGGTGGCGCTGCTACTCCTGCCCCACCGCTAGGACCAGCTCTTAGCCAATACGGAGTTAATATTCAGCAGTTCGTAAACGACTTTAACAACGCAACACAGGACAGACGTGGTGAAGTTGTTCCTGCATTACTAACAATCTTTGACGATAGATCGTTTGAGTTTGTACTAAAAACTGCTCCAGCATCTGACCTTATTAAAAAGGCAGCTGGAATCAGCAAAGGATCAGGAAGTCCGCTAACAACAAAGGTTGGTAGCATTACAAAAGCGCAACTTCAAGAAATTGCTGAAAAGAAACTTTCAGACTTAAATACAAACGACATTGAACAGGCAATGAAAGTTATTGCCGGAACCTGTCGTCAAATGGGCGTTGAGATTAAGTAACTAGCGATTGGCCTTTGGCGACTGACTAATAGCTAAAAGCAAATAACTAACATCTAATCGTGGGAGCTGAAAAGCGCTAAACCACTAAAAATATGACTGACAAAAAGAAAAAGAAGGTAAAGGTATTTGTTGATAAAAATAAATTCTACGCTCTTGAAGACGCAGTAAAGCTTTGCAAAGAATCAGCAAGCGCAAAATTTGACGAATCAATCGAACTGGCAATGAACACCGGAATCGATCCAAAAAAAGGTGATCAGCAAATTCGTGGCACAGTTATACTTCCACACGGAACCGGTAAAACAAAGCGCGTTATAGCCTTTGTAGACAGTGCCAACGAAACTGCAGCTAAGGAAGCCGGTGCTGACATTATTGGTACCGAAGAAGTAATTGAAGAGATCATTAAAAAAGGTACAATTGACTTTGACGTTGCAGTTGCAATGCCAAGCATGATGCCTAAGCTTGCAAGAGCGGCTAAAGTACTTGGCCCTCGCGGACTTATGCCAAACCCTAAAACCGATACCGTTGGACCAAACATTGCAAAAATGATTGAGGAACAAAAGGGCGGTAAAGTATCTTTCAAAAACGACAATACTTCAAATGTTCACGCTACTGTTGGTAAGGCCTCATTTGATGAAGCGAAACTGCTAGAAAACATCACAACCGTTTTCGAATCAGTAAAAAAGGCTCGTCCTGCATCTTCCAAGGGAATCTACATAAAGTCAGCTGCTATCAGCTGTACAATGGGTCCTGGAATTAAACTTGATGTTTCGAGCTTGTAATTCTCGCTTCCAGCAAATTAGAGAGAGGTTAGTCAGGATATCGAGAGGCTAGAGTGAAGTTAAAAAGAGGTTAATCAGGTTACAAAAAGGTTAAAGGGAGGTTATAACGCATAGCGAAGAGGTTAAATATAAAAGACAGGGCAAAAGCCTTGTCTTTTTGTTTGCTAATCTATTTTTATACCCTTCTTTTTTATAGCTTCCATTATTTGACTTGCCGTTTCTCTTAATTCTGAAAGATTGTTAGTAATGCCGTTCACAATTCCGTCATACTCAATTGAAATATCCAGCAGTTTCATAATATCATCGGGAATAGCAGATCGGAACTCATCTAGTTCTTCATCAGATTTAAAATCATCCATCTTATCAAGATAAGGCTGTAAAACTTCATTCATCGCGTCTGCAGTAGCTTTGTACCCATTTAACTGCTCCAATAATTCACCCTCACTTTCTGTAATATCGCGCAACCGAGTCTGAAGCTCAGATAGATTCATTTGATGAGCAAGAAGTGCTTCGCCGTAGCGAATATTCTGCGATTCCTCTCCTGATGGTACTTTTATGATCTCCATATTTTATATTATTACATTCCAAGTTTAACATTATCTTAGACTTTAGTTCAAGCTTTACCGCCAACCTAAAGTCGTGCTACCCTACCAGTGTATGATACTCACACGCACAAATATACTCGATAGAATAAAGTCAGGTGATTTAAAATTTGAGCCTCAAATTGACCAGTTTCAACTTCAACCTCATGCGCTCGATCTAAGGCTTGGTTACAAGTTTCTGATTCCAAAAAATTGGGTGATGACCAACCATGGTCGTAAAGCCTTAAATGTTTCGATTGAAGACGTGGACTGGCATAAAGAACAATTTGACGAAGTCATTCTTGAACCTGGGCAATATTTTGACCTTTTGCCAAATGAATTTGTGATTGGCACATCGCTTGAAAGAATAGAAATGAATGCACACGACTTGATGGCTATTCTCTTTCCTCGAACGTCTACAAATAGGCGCGGAATCAATCTGTCACTTTCAGGGATTATTGATACCGGCTACAATGGCCACTTAATTTTTCCAATGAAGAACGAGGCAGGTAACCAAGTTTTACGAGTTTACCCAGGTGAGCGTGTTTGCCAAGTAATTTTCGAAGAGCTAAAAGAACCATTAAGCGATGACGAAGCGCGTATGCACGGACTAACCGAGGCGAAATATTCAAACTCAGGTGAACCAAAATATAAAGTAGATAAATCAGACGAGCGCGAGCTACTAGTGAGCGGACGACTCGATGACCTCAAACAAAAATTCGGGCTTTAATGCCTGAATTTTTTTTATAAGAGGCGTTCTGTCACAAGTACAGGTTTAGGATCGAAAATGGACTGATTTATAAGTCCAAACTCATAGTTGCTTTAAAACATTTTTTAATTGACGGCATGCATCTTCACTATCTTCATATTCAATATGATACACGACCGCTGGGTTTCCTTTTGCAAATCTTGAAACGCTTGTATCTTTCTTGCTAAGCAACACTAATGGCTTATCGTGAACATGCGCAGTCATAAGTTCGCCTCCTGTTCCAAGCGACGGATAACTAACTTCAGCTATTGTAACGCCAGCCTCGCAAACTTTTTGAGCGTCTATCTTGAATACTTCAGAAGATGGTACATCTATATTTGTTTCAGGATCGCTATGGAGATGTGGAATATAGGCGTCAATCCCAAGCTCATTACATACCTTACCTAAATCCTCATAAAGCTTCTTCTGGCTATCTTTCTTATCTTCTGGAAGGTTTGTAAGAGCTCCCGAGATATACGCTGACTTCACACTAGGCTTCAATGTGGTTGCAAATACTTTATCCCGCTGAAACTTATCATAAGCGCCTTCAACCAAATAAACGTCGCGGATCCGAGCGTCGATTATATAGTCCCAGCAGGGCTTACAAGCCCACCAGTGGCCGTAAAAGTACATATCAACCCCTTTGGTATCAATTCCCTGCTCACGAGCCACGTTTATCACCATTTGCTCTGCGTGCCCTGGCGAATCATGCATATTGCACAATTCATATCCTTCACCACTTGGACACTCTTGTACCACTCGAGGGCACACATGAGGAACCATGCTACCCTTATTGTATCCATTTCCGGCATAGGCCAATACTTTGCCATCACGCACTAGAACAGCTCCAATAGGAAAAATGGTGTCACCTGCACACTTCTCGCGCGCCTGCCTGGCCTGTTGCATCATAGGATTGTCTTCAGGCACAAACTTGAATTCTCTGCCCTCTGGGAGATATGGATATTCGATTTGTGACATATTTGAACAGGTACACGAAGAGGTTATAGTCCTTCGCTAACGCTGAGTACGCGATAATGCAACAACACTGCTTGGCTACCTATTGGCTCTGAACTAACAAGCTCAAGTCTCTGAGCAGGAACGTTATCGACTAAAGACACTCCACTTCCAAACAAAACAGGCTCAACGGTTAAATATAAATCAGTTATTAATCCTTCGCGTAACCAAAGTGAGTAAATCTGCGCACCACCAGCGATTACAACAGTTTCAAAGCCTCGCACTTTAAGATCATCCAAAATCTCACTAGGCGAAGCCGAGGTATATTCAAGCTCACCTTCACGACCTTCCAAACCCGACGTATCTCGAGTCATGACTATATTCAATCGATCAGGCAATGGTCTGCCAATAGTTTCATAAGTTGTACGCCCCATAACCAAAACACCAGCCTCTTTAGTTTTCGCTACAAAGAAACGTTTGTCTTCTTTACTTGTCCAATCGGCAAGTTGATCCTTAGATTCTGCAATCTTGCCGTCAACACTAATTGCTGCTATAAGTTCTACTTTCATATCAATTACCTTGAATTACGAAACTCGATGAGATTTGCGTGAACGGGCTGTCGATCCCCGTGAACCCTACTAAAACGTAGGGAGAACGGGGGCGACGGGCGCCTGTGAACGCAAAGATCGTA
>JAUYIW010000038.1 GCA_030688135.1 Candidatus Uhrbacteria bacterium
GATTTCTCCTCGCGACCTACAGACTCGTCGAAATGGTAACTTTCTACTTATTAAATGGATCAAACAAATCCTAACCTGGCAGATTGGACGACTCCTCCACCCAAATTGCGTATGATCCAAATTGAGCTAGCAAGCTTATCGAACTCGGCCCCATGCCAAACCGCCAGGCGACGGGACTTCGCTCAGACATTCACCGGTCTGGGCGATTTTCTTTTTAACTTATATTAAAAAAACGCGATCACCCGCGTACTGCATCAGTATATCTGTATTATTTGTAAATCCGTAACGCCCTCATCTCCCCGTCCTCAACTTCTTTCCCATCCTATAAAGTGAATATACAAAATGCTTTGTTGGTAAATCAAAAGTTCCAGGCATAGAAAGTCTCTCGCCTCCAAAGCCAAGCTTGTAGCGAGTAATACCTGCCCAAGAATGTTTTTCATCAGCATCAATAGGAGCGATTCCCCAAAAATCAAATGCGCTCATTCCCTTTGCAATTGCATCTTCTATTAAAAACCAATGTAATGCGTACTGGGCCATAACATTTCGATGTAAATTGCTCGTTGCTCCATGTAGATATGATCTAGTACCGGCAAAATCCATAACAATGTTCATAGCGATTGGCCTGCCTTCATAAAATGCAGCTGCCAGACTTGCCTTGGCCTCACCACTGGCCATTGCCTCCAACATTGTTTTGTAATAAACCTCCGGATGAGCAATAAATTTGTCACGCTGAGTAGTCTGATCCATGAGACGAATAAAATCTTCGAACGATTCAACATTCACAAACTTACATTCGACTCCTTTCTTATTAGATAAACGAATATTGTATCGAGTCTTTGACTTCATTTGAGATAATAGCTTGTCTTCGCCCATTGTAAGGTCGAGCACTAAAGTGTTCGAAGGCTGAACATCGTAAACCTGAAGCATGCGTGACTCTTCGACTGGTTCTACGCGTAAAAACATAGCGTCAGGAAGCTCGGCGCGCAAAACTTCACTCTTTCGCTCCAAACTCATGCTACCAATAGGCCCCTTTGGCAAATACCAATAAAAATGCCCAAATGGTAAATCCATCTCGATTGCCTGCGCTAGCATTTCCTTACCACCATCTTCTTTGTGAATACGCAAAACTCTTCTGCTCAAAGTGCGCTGAAATTCACCCCACTCCCATGACTGCAAAAACACCCCAAATGGCGGCGCGTGTTCTTTTACTAATTTGTTCCAGTGATTACGGTCCACGATAGTTAGTAGTTAGTAAAAATCGATCAGATCTCTCTTCCCTTGAATTACGAAACTCGATGAGATTTGCGTGAACGGGCTGTCGATCCCCATGAACCCTACTAAAACGTAGGGAGAACGGGGGCGACGGGCGCCCGTGAACGCAAAGATCGCGAGTTTCGTAATTCAAGATCTCTTCAGTGTCTTGACTAGCTCCTTTAGCCCATTTAGCCCTTCTAGCTCCTCTAGCTCCTCAATGCTCGCTGATGATGTTACCCCAGCAATCGTAGTGCGTCTTTAATTTTCTCCTCAAGAGTATTGCCATTAACTTGTCTTATAATTTCGATGCAATGATTTCTAGGATAGCCTAGACTCATCAGAGCATCGAGTGTGTCGGCATCTTCAATACGGTCATCCTCTTGAACCAATACTCCTTTTAATTCTAAAATGATTTTCTGTGCTGTCTTTTTTCCTACACCAGAAATGCTAGTTAAAAATCCTAAATCACCTTTTAATATTCTGTCAGCAATGTCGTCGCGTGTTCCAACGCTTAGAATTTTTTGAGCTAGCTTTGTGCCAACGCCGGAAATATCAATTAACCTTTCGAACAACTCCTGCGTTGGCCTGTCTGTAAATCCATACAACTCTCTACGATCTTCGCGAACATAGTCATGAATATGAAGCTGAAGAGCTGTGTCAACCTCGGCATCAAATCCAACTGCAAACACTTCATAGCCAATACCTCCAACTAGCAGAACAAGTCTCCCAGGCCTAACCGATCGTACTGCTCCTTCAAGGTAAGCTATCATAAGTGATTATCGATGTTCATCTTCTCATGCTAAGGGTTCCGGGTCAACAGAAGACGAGCTTTATTAAGACGTCCTGCCATTTCGCTCGTATGTTCTCCAAAGTCGATTTCTTGAGTCTGGTCATGTGCCAAAGCAAAAACCTTATCCATTACGCCTGCGCGATTTGGTCCAAATGGAATTTGCAAAATACTAAATACTTCATCTGCCGACAAACCAGAGCTTAAAAGATACTTTCTTATTCTCTCTTTTTCCGCCTGCTTAATTCTCGCTCTGCGCGCCTCACCTCTTTGTGGAGCCACAATCTCTTCGGCAAGTAAAAAATTTAGTATAGATTTAAAGTCAGTATTAAAAACACCTTCCTTATACTGAAGGCTTCCGACAGTCGCATCTAAGAATAGTGCGGCAACAAGTAAATCAAGAGCATCGTCGGCATCGAAACCTGCCTTATTAGCACGAGCTTTCATAAGCTCAAATTTTGAAAGATCGGGCGAATCTTTAAAGAAAGAAATTGCGTCCATGTGATTCCTTACTAACCATGTAAGCATTGCTCTGTCGCGCTCGGTCAGTCGATAAATATCAGCGACCGCCTCACGAGCTTCTAAAAACTTATCACTCGCCCCAACGCGAGCATGACCGGAATAATGAACTTCAATTTCATACTCATCAAAAAACTTGGCGCATACTTGCCGGTTAGACAAATTTGAATGCTTTGTAAAAAATGCTCTGTATAGTTTTAAATACCTATACATCTCCTCTTCACTTGCCTCGCGCCTTGAACGTCGCTTGTTTTGTTTAAATCCCTCTGCCTCTCCCTTGGAGCCCTTAGGTGTATCGGTCCATACAGTTACGGTTTTGCCAATATCATGAACAAGCGCAAAAGCAATTAACGTAGCTGCATTTTCACAAATAATCTCTTCCAATTCCGTAACCTCAAATTGAAGATTTTTGTACCTAGCAAACTCATCAATATTCCAAAGCTTCGCACCCGACTGTAGAGCTATAACACCTGCAATAATTCTCGTCACATGATCCGCAAGTGTTGAACCCTCGCTATGCCACTTTGCTGACTGGGGAATAGAGCTAAACTGAGCAACAGCATAGACTTTATTCTGAACACCAATAAGCGTCTCACGTGCCTGTTTCCAAACACCTAGCTCCAATACGTTGCCTTCCAGCCAATCAATAAAATACATTGGGTCTTTTACTTTACTGGCTTTTGCTTGTAAATCTTCAAACATACTAATTATTGATTCATTCAATTATACCAAAAACTACAGATCTCGTCCGAAATTTATGAAAAGCAAAAACGGCTAGTTTTAGCCACTTTTATAAAACGCTGCCCTTTGGCCATTGACAAAACCATGTATTTATGGTAGATTACTCCCTTCGTGGAAAGCGAGGAAGGAGGAAGAATGAATGGTTAATGGTCCGAAAGATCTTGAAAACGATATATTCATTCTTTGCGCTCGAGACTCTGTCTCGCGCTAATACCCGATTATCGCAATCGGATGAAACTGAGCAGTAAATCGCTCGTTTAGGTGGAGCTGTACTACTACCGCATAAACCCGATTAAAATCTGAACCGAGCTAATGCGCGTTGCACAATTTGCACCCTTTGGCTTCGATAGTCCCCCCCCCTCTGCGACTCTTATGGAGTCGTACGGAAACAACATTTTAACCCTTTCTTACTTGGCCGGCTCGTATTACACGAGTTCGGCCACTTTTTTTTATTTTACTCCCGCTGAATTCCATGTGGCCATAAATAACGCGCGCATTGTGTTTGAAAAAATTTGGCTTTCTACAATTACTACCTCAATGTCACCTAAGAACTTTATGAAAGCTATGCGGTTGCTATAGATCCAAATGTCGCCTTCAAAATCTAAAACTGGATCTTTTAACTTTCTATAAGCAGTTTTAGAATTAGGATTTCGAAGCTCTCCAGTGTAAAGCATTTTAATTGGAATCTTTTTATATTCCTCAGCGCTACGAAGGGCAAGTAGAAGTTTTTCATCAAGTGCAGAATACACTACGTCAATGTTTGCAAACTCTAAAAGCTCTTTTGCTTTTACAATTTGCGTATCACGGAATAGCGCCAGTATCCCTTCTTCACCCTCAAAGTATCTAACGCGTGGCCTGTCGCCAGCCTGTATTACTCGGAGTTCCGGAACCATTTGTTTTAAAGCCCCAAGCTGACCCCTCATTCCGTCTAGTCTATTTTTGAAATATTTATCTAACTTTTCCGGGTCTTCTGCAGTGTAAAGTGTCTTCTTCCCTTTTTCAAAAGTGCTCGCAAGCCCCTTCTTTTGCAGTGTAGCAATAATATCGTAAGCTGCCGTTCTTGAAACCGCTGCTTTTTTTGCAATAACTTGAACGCTTGAAGAACCAAGTTCTAACATAGTCAAATAAACTCTTGACTCTGTTTCGCTAAGCCCTAATTCAATAAGCACTGTTTTAATTTTTGACACTGACATATCCTTAAAATTATCAATTACCAAATACCAATTTCCAATCAACTAAGCCTTGCCAAATATTTGACTGATAATTAATGGCTCGTTCCTTGGTCATTATTTACTTATTGTACAACAATTTCTAGCACCTCGTCGAGGTTAGGCAAAGGTTCTTCATCTGTTAAAATGCCCCAACAGCGGTCATGCCCAAATGTAAAACCGCCAAATTTTTCATGAAGATCTTTAGCGCTATCTGAGTCCTGCACGTACATTCTTCGTTTACCCTGAATGATAATTGCCGGCGTGGGTTTCTCAAACTCTTTGGCTATAATAAATGAAATGGCGTCTCGAATGCTGCTCTTATCTTCGTCGCTGTGAATTATAATCACCCCATCGCGTTCCTCGCGTGACTCCCAGGCAACCTGCGCGGCCTCTTCTTCACGCGCGCGCCGGTCTTGTCCAAGTTCCAAAGTAAGTTTTCTGTAATATTCAATTACCTTACGTCTTTTTTCTCCATTATAGCCAGCTTTGGGTAACTCCCAAAGAAATCCTCGATCAATCACGCCTACGCCTCGAACCATATCAGAATCAAACCCAAAATCACTAAGCATCGCATCTGTTACATTAAACAAATCAATGAACTGCTCAAGTGAACTCTTGTCCCGCATGCGATCTAAATCATCGTAACGATGATGATCAATTATTATCACATTAAGCCCTTGCTCCTCCAACTCTTTTTCTGCACCTATGCCTGGCAGCTCCACAATTACCAATGTTTGTGCCTCAGGATTTTCATCCATAACGCGCGCTAGCAGGTTTTTCTCCCTGTCGAGCTTTGCTCCATGAGGTTGACCTGATATTACTGTTGCAAGCCCCAATTTTTCGGCAATCATTAAAATCATGAGAGATTCTTCATCATTTCGAGGGCAAATAAGTACTGTTTTTGAGATGTCTATCATACGAAGCGTATTGTATCATGAACCATTAAGAAATATCGAAACAAAATTCAAAAAGAAAAATGCCCGGCATGCTTTTGCATACCGGACAAAGATTCAAACCTCAAAACTCATTTGACCACTTCCGCGGCGCGACCCCCGCAGTCGTCACAATCGACCGACAGACCCTCGGGCCCGTACCTGCAGACGCACACGCGGCCGTGGAACTCGTAGGCACCCAAGGCACCGGAGCCGGAATTGGTCCGGTAGCGAGTACGCAACCACGTCAAGGTGGCCTGATCCAGCATCTCGCCGGTTTCAGCCTTGTGCGCGCACCAGACAATCACATACTCCTCAATGGAAAGAAGGGTGATTTTTTTGGTGAGCGTATTACAGCTCGTTTTGAGCCTGGGGCACTCCTTTTGCACTTCGGCCCAGAACCAGTAACCGGTCTCTACAGGCTCCCAGCCGACCTTCTCGCGCTCAGCCTCGTCGGTGACCGTCCAATGGTCTTCCTGCCCCACGGCGGTCATAAAGGCCTCGTAGGACACCTCGCTGGTGGCTGGGCGGTAGAACAGTAACTTGCCGACCTTGGCTCGACGGTCAAACTCGCGGTTCGACACTGCCTTGCCACCAATGGTAGGAACCGGAACTTCAATCTCGAACCCGAGCTCGTTGTACCACCTCTGAAACCACGCGCAGCGCTCTTCGGCCAGGTTGCGCTTCTTGACCTGACGCTTTTCTACCGAGTCAACTCCGGTAATAATTGCCTGAAGCCTCGGTGAAGCGAACTCGAACGCTACTGTTCCAGAAAGCACACGCTTTACCAGCTCGCTCGCCTGCCTACGAATGGCAAGCTCCTGTTCGTCTGTAACAGCTTCTTTCCTGTTCATGACGTCATCTCCCTGTTGAATTGATGTCAAAATGACTCCAAAGAGTCGTGACACCGGATGAGCTCTTCCAATACGCACCACGCACACTGGTTGGAGCAAAGAACATTGGAGAAGAATAATAGTACAAATGAACCTTTATGTCAAGCCCGCTTGGCTTAAATTAGCCAAAACGAGCCGTGGGGGCTCGTTTTTCATCTGCGTAAATCTGTAGCACTTCAATTCTATGCAATATTAGGCTTAGAACCCTACCCAAACGTCATGTTCTGCCACGCGGAACTCTTTCTGATTCTTTAAACTGTCGTCTTTGTCAAAAATAATTGATTCTGCAAGCGCGCCACTTTTTATCACCTCACTATGCTCTTCAAACATTGTTTTAACTTCTTCTGATCCTGACCAAACCTTCAATTCGATTGAATCCTTCACAGTAAGCCCTGCTTCTTTTCGAAGCGAGTTAATCTGGCGAGTTACATCGCGTGCCATTCCTTCGCGAATTAATTCCGGAGTGAGCTCAATATTAAGCTCCACGTTCAATTCACCTTTTTGAACAAAAGCAACCTTAACGTTTACCTCGCCTTGAATCACCTCAAGATAACTATCATCAATCTTGCCAGATGGCACGGTAATGGTCATGTCAGAAAGTGCCTGCTTCACCGCTCTACCTGCCTCTTCTCGAACCTCGAGCGCACGGCTAACTATTGCACGCGCCTGCCCCATTTCTTTCACAACTTCTTCGTCTATATCATGCACGATTGGCCAATTCTCCAAATGAACCGACACTCTATCTTCACGCCCCAAAAAGCCACCATTAATTTCCTGATAAATTACTTCAGCTAAAAATGGCATGAACGGTGCAATCATCTTTGAAAACGTTTCAAGTGCAACCCTAAGGGTTGCTAGAGCTTCAAAACGATCCTCCCCTTCTATTTTCATTCTGTCACGGGATCGCCTAATGTACCAAGTCGATAGGTCGGTAACAAAAGATTGTAAAACTCGAGCCGCTCCCTGCAAGTCATAACTTTCCATTGCCTGAGTTTCAACAGCAAGCGTCTGATTTAGACGTGACATTATCCATTTATCCAATACATGCGTCTGAGATGGCCTTCTACCGTCATTGTGTTCTGCATAAATGCTATAAAACGAAAGCACGTTACGCAAAATATTTATAAATTTTTTAGAAACTTCCTCAACTTCCTTTTCTGTAAATCTTAGATTTTCCGCATGCACTACCGGGCTTGACATCAAATAATACCGAACAGCGTCAGACCCATGTCGCTCCATAACTTCCATTGGATCCGGGTAATTATTTAATCGCTTGCTCATTTTTTTACCGTCTTCCGCAAGAACAATTCCATTTACAATCACGTTTTTAAACGCCGGCATCTCAAACAAGGCATTGGACAACACATGAAGAGTGTAAAACCACCCTCTTGTCTGATCCTGACCTTCAGCAATAAATTCTGCAGGAAAACCCTGATCAAACTTATTGATATTCTCAAACGGATAATGTAACTGAGCGTATGGCATTGAACCGGACTCAAACCAACAGTCCAGAACCTCTGGAATTCTTCTAAATTCCTTGCCATCTTTTTGAATTACTATGTCGTCGATTACATGTTTGTGTAAATTATCAACTTTTTGTGCAGATAGCTCTTCTAATTCTTCGCGTGAACCAATGCAAAGCACCTCCCCATCTTCTGAACGCCAGATAGGCAACGGCGTACCCCAATAACGTGAACGTGATACTGCCCAATCTCTTGCGCCTTCGAGCCATTTTCCAAAACGTCCTTCTTTAATATGCTCAGGTACCCAATGAATTTCATGATTAGTACTTACTAATCGATTTTTCAAATCTGTAACACGCACAAACCAAGACGAAGTTCCATAATTCAAAAGTGGTGTATCGCAACGCCAGCAATGAGGATAGCTGTGCGTTATCTTTTGTTTTCTTAAAAGCTTTTTATGATGAGCCAAATACTTGATTAGTTCAATATCAACTGCTTGAGGATTTGCCTTCTCCTTCACCATTCTATCTTTTACTTCGTACCCTTCTTTGGCGAGTGGATCAGCAACCTCTGGGATAAACTTCCCATTCATTGTGACATGCATGATTGGCGGAACATTTTCCTGTTCACCAAGTTGCATGTCGTCTTCTCCAAAACCCGGAGCGATATGTACAACTCCTGTTCCGTCGTCAGTTGTAACAAAATCTCCCGCCACAATTCTGAATGCATTTTTATGATCAGCAAAGAATGGAAATAAAGGCTCATAAGTCGCACCAACAAGTTCGCTTCCTTTAATCGTATTTACTACCTCATATTTCATGCCATCAAATGCATGTTCAACTAATTTCTGTGCAACAATATAATTCTCTCCTTCATAATTTACTACCGCATACGACAGATCATCTTTTACGGCCAAAAGTACGTTTCCTGGCAAAGTCCATGGCGTTGTAGTCCAAGCTACTATTTTATGCCCTTCGAAAGCTCCACTCGTTAGCTTAAACGTAATGTATACCGAAATATCAGTAACGTCTAAATAGCCTTGAGTAACTTCAAAGTTAGAAAGGACTGTTTCACATCGTGGACAAATATGCATTGGCTTCCTACCCTCGTAAATAAGCCCCTTATCCCAAAGCGACTTAAATACCCACCAAACTGATTCCATAAATGGAAGATCCATAGTTTTGTATGAATTCTCCATATCAATCCATCGCCCCAAGCGATGAACAACCCTCTTCCACTCCTCGGCATAAGTGAGTACCTCCTCATGACACTTATTATTGAACTCACCAATACCAAACTTTTCAATATCTTTACGTGATTCAAGGTCAAACTTTTTCTCAACAATATTTTCAATCGGAAGACCATGACAATCCCAACCCCAAGTTCGCTCAACACGAAAACCCTTCATAGTCCAAAATCGAGGCACAACATCTTTCATAACTTGCCCAACGATATGACCATAATGCGGAAGCCCTGTGGCAAATGGAGGGCCATCATAAAATACATATGGATTTCCCTCCGGTCGTTGCTCAACTGATTTTTCAAAACACTTATTATCGTCCCAATAAGCTAGCACGTCGTGCTCCTCTTGTGCGTGCGTTTTTTTGTGTTCGTCTGACATAAAAGTATTAGATCTTTAATAACCCCAGATTACCAGTGAAAGCATAGGAAATCAAGCCCTGAGCGTGATATACTGTATTTGTGACGTCGAGTCTTAAGCTAGTCCCCAGTACCTAATACCTAATCCCCAAAACCTATCACCACCTGGCGGCCACAAGGGACCGCCCCTACAACATAATTATGAAACCAACCATTTACATTGGAGCTGATCACGCAGGGTTTGATATGAAAAAATCTATCAGCGAGCATTTGGATGCAAAGGGATTTTCTGTTGAAGACCTGGGGGCCTTTAACCTTAACCCAGATGATGATTATCCAGAATTCGTTGAAGCTGTTGCCGAGGCAGTTCTTGAACATCCCGGATCGTTCGGAATACTTTCCTGTGGTAATGCTGAAGGAGTTACAATTGCTGCAAACAAATTCGATGGCATTAGGGCAGGGCTTGGCTTTTCAATCGACGCAGCAACAACTATGCGAAGCGATGACAATGCAAACATTATTAGTGTTCCAGGACGAATTGATATTCCGGACGACCCATTAAAAATCATTGATGCTTTTATTAGTACTCCATTTTCCAAAGCACCGCGTCATTTGCGTCGTTTAAGCCAAGTCGAGAGGATCGAACAGGAAAACTAACCCTGTCCATAACCCCCTCTAACTCCCCCCTGGAAAGGGGGAGAACCAAGGTCAGTCCTAGCCCCTAACACCTAATCCCTAACACCTAATCTCTGATCCCCATATGCCACAGGTCGTTCCAGCTATCCTTGTAAAATCGAAGGTAAAATTCGAGGATAAAATTACAAATCAAGCTCTTCGAAAACTTGCACCATTATGGCAGGTTGATGTTTTGGATAAAACAATGTTTAAAAGCTCTAGCTGGGCCAATGCAAAAGAAGTATCAACAATCGGCAACCTCCCAAGCATTGAACTGCACTTAATGATTCAAAATCCGCTACCGACCGTAATGGAGTGGTACAACAAAGTTGAAACCCTAAAACGCGCGATTATCCATACCGAGATTGAGCGCCCAGTAGGGTCAGTGCTTCATAGAATTAAAAAACTTGGAATTGAAACTGGACTAGCAATCAATCCAGAAACAGCTGTATCGGCCATAGAACCTTATGTTAAAAATATTGATGTTCTATTAATCATGGGAGTTAATCCTGGAAAATCTGCACAAAAGTTTTTAGGAAACCTAATCCTTTCTAAAATTCGTGAATCAAAACGGAGATTCCCAAAATTAAAAGTAGCAGTTGACGGTGGAGTTAGCCTAGAAACCGTAGCAGATATTGTTAAAGCTGGTGCAGATCAACTTTGCGTCGCCTCTACACTTTGGAAAGCTAAAAATATTGAAACTGTCTTTCATAGACTAGAAGGAAAAGACCAATAGAGCGCTAGTATGGAATGTCTGCGGGACGTCTTGCTTTAAACCTAACCTATTGACGCAGTACGGGGGCAGTATGATATAATCGCAGTGAATTAAGAAATATATATTTTATGACAATTACATCAGCTTTTTATAAGACCCTCTTCATTGCAGCGGCTGCACTACTAATAGGCACAGCCTATTTTGTTTCTTCAGCACCAGAAGCAAGC
The DNA here is from genome assembly GCA_030688135.1 of Candidatus Uhrbacteria bacterium. Taxonomy (GTDB): domain Bacteria; phylum Patescibacteriota; class Patescibacteriia; order UBA9934; family UBA9934; genus JAUYIW01. Next base: position 11,017 of record JAUYIW010000038.1, read on the forward strand.
GCTCTCACAAGTCTATCTAGCGTTGATGCCGGAGACTTGATCCGTGGAGAAGCTTACTCGGCGGTTTACTACTACGGAGCTGACGGATTCCGATACGTTTTCCCAAACTCAAATACATACTTCACATGGTACGATAACTTTGATACCGTAATCTTTATTTCAGATGCCGATCTAGCTACAATCCAAATTGGTGGAAACGTAACATACAAGCCTGGAGTAAAAATGATAAAAATTCAGTCAGACCCAAGAACTTATGCAGTTGCTCCTGGAGGAACTCTAAGACATGTTGGATCAGAAGCTATTGCAACAGCCATGTACGGTGCAAGCTGGAACACAATGATCGATGACCTTGCCGATGGATTCTTTACAAATTACACAATTGGTACAGCTATTGCGAGCTCATCAGATTTTGTACCTGCAACAGTTGAAGCATCTGTAAGCGATATTGGCGATGACAAAGAATTAGTAACTCCTGAAGATATAAGTATTACAGATAGCGGATACACGCCACTCGATGTAACTATTAATCCAGGTGCAGGTGTACGATTCACAAACAACGGTTCTGAAAATCACACCGCAACAGCTGACGATCTTTCATGGGGTAGTGGAACAATCAGTCCAGGCGGTTCATTCATTCGAACATTTAACGAAACAGGAACATACGGATTCTTCGACAGCTACGATTCAACAAACTCTGGAGCAGTATACGTTGATTAGAACACTGAGTTTTACAGATATAATCAGACGGGCCAAAGTGGCTCGTCTTTTGTTTTCGCGAGCTTGTAAATCTATTTTCTGATATAATGAATTTGATTTGATATTTGGATTTGATAATTTAATATTTTTGAAAATGCCACATGTAAGAGACATCCCAACGCTTACTGAAAAAAAGCTTCTTAGCCTAGAAAAGAAAGCCAATCTTATTCGGCAGGATCTTTTACAAATGCTTGAAACTGCAGGGAGCGGGCACTCGGCTGGCCCACTTGGACTTGCTGATATTTTTACAGCACTTTACTTCCACGTACTCGACCACGACCCAAAAAAACCAATGTGGAAAGATAGAGATAGGCTTTTACTTTCATGTGGCCACGTTGCGCCAATTCGTTACGCCACAATGGCTCATGCTGGATACTTCCCAAAATCAGAACTAAAAACTCTTCGCAAGTTTGGATCAAAGCTACAAGGCCATCCTGAATATCTTATGATGCCAGCGCTTGAAAGTACTTCCGGACCTTTGGGCGATGGGTCGCCTCAGTCAGCCGGGATGGCATACATTGGAAAAAAAGAAGGTGCTCCTTGGCACGTGTATTGCATAATGTCAGACGGTGAACTCGAAGCTGGAATTACTTGGGAGGCTGCCATGTTTGCAGGAAAGCATGCGTTGCATAATTTAACGTGGATTATTGATAGAAACAACATTCAAATCGACGGTTACACCGAAGACATTATGCCGCTCGAGCCTTTACGGGATAAATTTGAAGCATTCAATTTTGAGGTTGTAGAAATTGATGGCCATAATATTCGAGAGTTTGTTGATGCCTGCGAATATTCAAAATCAGTCTGGGAGCGTCCGGTAGTCATTATTGCGCACACTATTCCTGGGAGAGGCGTTGATTTTATGGAGTTTGATTTTAAGTGGCACGGAGTTCCGCCCGGATCAGGCCCAGAAGACAAATACAAAAAACCGAACCAACTTAATGAAGCGCTGAAAGAGCTTAGAACTTTGGGCGGTAAAATAGAATCTGAATCAGAGTAGCTAAGTCCCTACCGATGTACCAATTGTTACTGATTTACAGATCACAGACCAAAAAATCTCTCGAATAACTACTATTTACTAGCTAAATTTTTACCAAAATAATATGAAATGGAATACAAACTATCGCATGGCGGTTGCCGTCGCCGGTATCACCGTAGCAATAATCATTATTATTGCGTTCTTCACAACTTGGTTCCAACAGCCAGCTACATACACTACTGGCGGAATGCCTGGAATATTCAATAGTGGGATGAGCGACATGATGGTCTATGACATGGGGTTCGAAACCACTGCAGTCGATTCTATAAAACGCACTTCAGGAACTGCAGAAATTTCCACTGATCAAAAAATTATAAAGACCGGCTATCTAACAATAGTTGTTCTAAGCGTTGAGGAATCTGCAAATGCGCTCGAAGATGTTGCAGCAAAATATAATGGAGATGTTTTAACGCGATCAATCAACAGCTATAACGATGAAATTTCCGGCTATGTAACATTGCGCGTTGAGGAATCTCAATTCGAAACTGCAATACTCGAAATCAAAGCCTTGGCCGAAGTAGTAGAATCGGAAAATGTTGATGCTGAAGATGTAACACAAGAAGTAATCGATATTGAAGCTCGACTTAGCAATGCGCGTGCAGAAGAAGAGAGCTATCTTGCTGTGCTAGATAGTGCCACAACTGTAGAAGACATTCTAAATGTTCATAATTACCTCTCAAATGTTAGGGAAGAAATTGAACGCCTTCAGGCTCAGCTTGATTATTACGCAGCAAAAACTAACTACTCAATGATTACGGTATCCATGTCCGAAGATGTCAGCGTATCCTTTGAAGCCGGTGACTTCCGACCATGGCAGGAAATCAAAAATGCTGTGCAATCTGTGATTCGATTGTCCCAAAGCGCTCTTGTCGCGCTAATCTACATAGTGATTATTGGCGGAGCCATAATCGTACCGCTCGGAATTCTCTACTTCATTGTTCAAGCGATTATTCAAAAACTTAACCATAAGAAGTAATAGTCCCTATAACCCCCTTCAGACGAAAGCATAACCCCTCCGCTTGTCGTATAACCTCTTTCTTCCGACTACTTACTACTCACTCCTGCCCCGATATGACAGTACCTAAAACTGCAAAACTAAATCCGGCTTGGCGAAAAAAAGAAAGCCTAAAGCAAATCCCTACTCGCAATGGATTTGGCGAAGGGTTAGTTGAAGCTGGAAAAGCTGACAAGAATATTTATGTACTCAGTGCAGATTTGACCGAATCTACTCGTGCACAAATGTTTAAAGATGTATTTCCCGAAAGGTTTGTTCAAATGGGAGTTTCAGAGCAATCGCTAGCCGCTGTTGCAGCTGGAATGGCTTTGACTGGAAAAACGGTTTGGATTGCAAGTTATGCATGTTTTTCTCCTGGAAGAAACTGGGAGCAAATTAGGACTACCGGATGTTTACAACGTGTTAATTTGAAAATCGCTGGTGCGCACGCCGGAGTATCCGTTGGGCCAGACGGCGCAACGCACCAGATGACCGAAGACATTGCACTAATGCGAGTACTTCCTGAAATGAAAGTCTTAGTACCGTGTGACGCTATCGAAACCAGAAAAGCTACAGTTGCAGCTTCTAAAATGAAAGGACCAGTTTATGTTCGATTTGCTCGATCTGGAAGCCCCGTGTTTACAACTGAAAAAACTCCATTTGAAGTTGGCAAAGCGCAGGTATTCCGTACTGGTAACGACGTAGCAATTATTGGATGTGGACCACTCGTTTACGAAGCGCTTATGGCTGCAGAGGAGTTGTCGAAATTAGGAATTGAAGCGCGCGTAATCAACAACGTGAGCATCAAACCAATGGATGAAAAAACAATAATAGCAGCTGCTCGAGAGTGCGGTGCCGTAGTTACGATTGAAGAGGCACAAGCAGCAGCAGGAATGGGCGGAGCTGTTTGTGAGCTTCTGGCAGAAACCTACCCGGTACCTGTTGAAAGAATAGGTATGCAAGACAGATTTGGAGAGAGTGGAGAACCACGAGAACTGCTTGAAGCGTTTGGACTCACCGCGCCAGCGATCGTAAAGGCAGTGAAGAAGATTATGAAGCGGAAGGCGTAATCGAAAGAAATTATTGCGATTAGCAGAGAGGTTATAAAGAGGTTAAAAAGAGGTTTAAACGTGACTCCATGTTGGCAAAGGCCTCGTGTTCATATAATAACCAACGTAAGCGCGATAAGCACGAACAGGCCAAAAGCTTATGAACAGAAAGTCGTCAGACGAACATGGCCAAGCGTCGACAGGGCCACAACGGACTTTGGTGATAAAAAACGCGGGATGACCGCGTTTTTTTGATCACGCACTCTCAAACTAAGCAATCGTTCCAACAAACCTATGAGATAGGCTGCCATCGCCAAAACTAGCCAAAAAGCCAACCCATTGAGTTAGAAGACGGAAGAAGTAAAACGTGTTAGAATGGCAGCATTATGACACAATCAAGAATCAATAAATTCATAGCAAGTTCAGGACATTGTTCACGCAGGCAGGCCGATGAACTAATCGAAGCCGGAGAGGTCAAAATCAACGATAGAGTTGCAAAGCTTGGAGATACAGTGGGACAAAATGACGTGATCACAATAGGTAAAAAAACAATCGGATCTCGCGAGCAGGATATATACATCGCATTCAACAAGCCCGTTGGCGTGATTTCGACCCTTGATCCCGAAGCTGAAAACTCGGTACTCGACTATGTGAAAACCAATGACCGGTTTTTTTATGTTGGCAGGCTTGATGTTCTAAGTTCTGGATTAATGCTTCTTACAAACAATGGTGACGTAGCAAACAAAATCACACGATCGGAGGAAGATCACGAAAAAGAATATGTTGTAACAGTAGACAAAAAAATGACAAGACGATTTATTGATAGCATGCGAAGTGGAGTTAACGTCAAAAATACTGATGGCGAAGCAGGACCATACGTAACCAAGCCAGCGCGAATTAAAAAGCTCTCTGACAATCGATTCAATATTATTTTAACAGAAAGCAAAAACCGACAAATTAGAAACATGTGCAAAGCGCTAGGATACAGCGTAAAAAAACTAAAACGAATTAGAATAATGAATATAAAACTCCGCGAGCTTGGTGATGGTAATTGGAGATATCTTTCAAGTAAAGAAAGGCGGGAGTTGCTTGAAGCTCTAAAGACTAGACCCTAAATCTTAAATAAACCAAAATTCAAATTTTAATTGATTTAGAATTCCGGATTTAGAATTTTATGAAGATTATATTAATGCTTATCGCTCTCCCATTTTTAATAACTTTCTCAATTGCTGGAATTTCTGCAGCCCCATGGGTACCCACAAAACCAAAGCAACGTAAAAAGCTAGTAAACCTACTCGACCTAAAAGATGGCATGACTATCTATGACCTAGGTTGCGGTAGTGGAACAATGCTTTTTGAAATTGCTAAACGAAACTCGAAAGTTAATCTAATTGGCTATGAAATTTCGCTACTTCCGTATTTAATGGCAATGACCAGAAAAGTGTTTGGTGGTAAAAAATATAAAAATGTTTCAATAAAATTCGCAAATCTATTTAAACAGGATCTTTCTAAGGCTGACATAGTATTCGTATTTTTATTGGACAAGTGCTATCCAAAACTAATCAAAAAATTCAAAGAAGACCTGAGTGATAATGTAACCGTAATTGTTGAGGCTTGGCCATTACCAGAAATTAATCCAACCGAAGTTATCAAAGAGCCTGATCTGCTGAGTATATACTTTTATAAAAGCGAAAATTTTCGCTGAAAATGTTATAATGCACTTGCATAACCTCACCTAAAAACTAACACCTAAAACCTAACACCTAAAACCCAATACCAAAACCATAATATGTACGACATACTAACAATTGGCGATATTAAACTAGACACTTTTATTGTTATTTCAGACGCAAGTGTTCAGTGTGAACTAAAAATGCCTTCATGTAAGCTCTGTATCGAATATGGCACAAAAATTCCAGTAGATAGTATGGAGACCCAAATTGCCGGTAGCGCACCAAACGTAGCAATTGGCATTACAAAAATGAATAAATCTGCTGCAATCCATAGCATGATGCGAAAAGGCATTCTGTACAGCTTAGCAGTAGAGTATCTCAAATCTCATAAAGTCGAGACGCGCTACATTAATGCAACTAAGGACGGGGCCACTAGCCTTGCGACAGTGATCAACTACAAAGGTGAATCAACGCAACTGGTGTCACACCATAACAAACATTTTAGACTTCCAAAAAATACTCCACGATCTGAATGGATTCATATTTCAGAACTTGGAGAAGGCTATGAAAAGTTATACAAAGATATCATAAGTCTAAAAAAGCAGCGTAACCTAAAAATAAGTTTTAATCCTGGCGCTATACAAATTGAAGAACGCAAGAAAGAAACATTTGATCTAATAAAGCAATCCGGTGTTCTATTTTTAAACCAAGATGAGGCAAGAGACATACTGGGTCTTAAAGGCGAACCGCAGATTCACTATGTTATGGCAAAGCTCATGGGACTTGGACCTAAAATGGTAGTAGTTACTGCTGGGCGCTCTGGCGCTTATGCCTATGACGGTAAACAGCTTGATGTAGTCCCAATGTTCCCTGGTGAGCGTGTTGAAGCAACCGGTGCCGGTGATGCGTTCGCATCAGGATTCCTAGGCGCCTTAATACACGGTAACAAACATAACGAAGCGTTGAAATGGGGATCCATAAACGCCGCTTCGGTAGTTGGAAGCGTTGGGCCAACCAAAGGACTACTTAGCCACACAGAGATAAAAAAGCGCCTTAAAGCAAACCCAACATACAAAACAACAGAACTATAAGCTAACAGCCATAAGCTAATTTATGCCTTTATTCATCCTTCCATTCGACCATAGATCTTCATTTTCAAAGCTTATTGGGTTTACGTATCCTACAAATCGGAAAGGAACAAGAGAGGCTAAGGCAATGAAAGAAGTGATTTTTGATGGTTTCTTGCAAGCGCGAAATCAAGTTGAAAATAAAGATCAGTTAGCAATTTTAGTTGATGAAGAATTTGGAACTGATATTTTAAAAAAAGCAAAGAAGAAAAACATTAAATTTGCTCAAACTGTCGAAAAGACAAGCCAAGAATTTTTTGATTTTAATTACGAAGATGACTTTGATAAACATCTTCTAAGATATAAACCAGAATTTGCAAAAGCGTTAGTACGCTATAACCCGAATCAGCATAAGGCAAATAAAATTCAAAATGCAAAACTAAAAAAGTTGTCAGATTTTTGCATGAAAGAAGATATTAAATTAATAATCGAGCTACTGGTTCAAGAAGATAATAAAAAAGAAGTTTTAATGCGTTCAATTCAACAAATATTAAAAGCTGGAGTAGAACCAAGCGTTTGGAAACTCGAAGGCTTGCCACACGTAAAAGATTGGATTGAAATGCGTAGGGCTACCTATATTCCAATCATTGTTCTTGGACGAGGTAGTTCAAAGAAAAAAGTTGATGAATGGCTCAGTGTTGCAGCTAAAAGTAACGTCGTTGATGGATTTGCAGTTGGGCGCACAATCTTTGCTTCAGTAATTTCTGACTATAGTAATAAAAAGATTGCTAGAAAAGTAGCAGTAGAAAGAATCGCAAAAAATTATTTACACTTTATAAAGCTCTGGGAAAAGTCAGTCAAATAATTAGATGACTACCCCGGTTGCACTTTCTGTTATAATAGCTAAGTATGTACGATGTAATTACCATTGGAAGCGCTATAAGAGACGTATTTTTTGTCTCAAGACACTTTAAAATAATAAGTTCACCTCAATTCTCAACAGGAAAAGGTGAATGTATTTCGCTTGGGAGTAAAATTGACGTTGATGAACTTGTTCTTGCAACTGGCGGAGGTGCAACTAACGCAGCTGCTACTTTTGCTAGCCTTGGATTCAATACTGCAACCATAACCCGCGTTGGAGAAGACGATCCAGGAGATGCGGTCATCAAGGATTTACGAAAATTTGGTGTAAAAACTACACTTGTAAACAAAGTAAAAAATGGCACAACAGGATTTAGCGCTCTTTTAACTACGCAGACTGGCGAAAGATCAATTCTTACGCATCGTGGTGTGAGCTCTGACTTTGAAGACAAAGATATTCCATGGTCTAAACTTAAATCAAAGTGGGTTTACATGACTTCCCTTGCGGGTAACAACGCTCTCGCACTTAAGATTGCAAAAACTGCTACAAAAAATGGAGCTAGAGTTGCGTTTAACCCAGGCGCGCTCGAGCTACGAGCAGGCGTAAGGTCTCTTGAGCCAATCATGAGACACCTAACACTTCTGAACGTTAATCTTGAAGAAGCGCAAATGCTTGCAAAGTCAAAAAGTCGAGACATTAAACGCATTGCCAGTAAAATCGCAAAGCCTGGACTAATGCTTGTAATCACCGATAGCTCAAACGGGTCGTACGCGTATCTCGATGGCACCCTATGGTTTGCTCGACCAAGAAATATAAAGGCGGTTTCTAGAACTGGCGCAGGCGATGCATTTGGCTCAGGTCTTGTCGCTGCACTAATGAACGATAAAGGCATTGATGAAGCTCTTCAAATCGGTACAATCAATGCGGAATCGGTAATTCAATCATTCGGGGCAAAGCAGGGCATACTAGCAAGCTGGCCAAACAAAAAATTAACAGATAAAATACGCGTGAGAACGCTTTAACTAGTAACTAAAAATTATGAATAATCCACAATGTTCCAACTGCGGTGAAGCATGTAAAGAAAATAATACTTGCCAGTGTGTCCAGCCAATCCCAACTACAGGTCACCCACATGCGTTTAACCTATCCCTATTTCTTAGTGGTCTTGCGTTAATCATTGCCTTTGGCGGAATCTTTACACTTAATATGATCCGATCAAACGAGCCCGTAACCGTAGTCACAATTTCTTCTAGCGAAAATGAATTGGAACAAGTTACTACAGAGAAAACCGTAACTACATCGGTTACGATTGCATCAGGTAATGGCGAAGGTCTTAACATGTCAGTTACGATTCTTGAATAATTCAATTACAGTTATTATGACCAAGATCTTTATAACAAGGGACATTCCAGATGCTGGATTAAAAATGCTTAAGAAACACAAAAGTATTAAGCTAAGCATTTACCAAAAAGATAAAAAGATCCCAAGAAAGGAACTGCTGACGCATGTAAAAGGAGTGGATATAATACTCTCTATCCTCACCGACAAAATAGATGCGCAAGTTATGGATGCGGCAGGCCCTCAGTTAAAAATGATTGCGAATTATGCAGTTGGTTTTAATAATATCGATATTGAAGCAGCAAAAAAGCGCGGGATAATTGTTACTAATGCTCCTGGACCAGAAATAACAGAATCTGTTGCAGAACATGCTGTGGCATTTATATTTGGGTTAGCGCACCGCATTTTAGAAACTGATAAGTTCAACAGAGCTGGTAAGTATACTGGATGGGGACCAAAGCTTTTGCTCGGAACTGACGTAACTGGAAAAACTTTAGGCATTATTGGAACTGGGAATATTGGTAACGCGCTTGCCAGAAGACTTCATGATGGCTTTGATATTAAAATTTTATATAACGACATTAAACGAAGTCCAAACCTTGAAAAGAAATACGGTGCGAAATTTAGAACAAAAGATCAACTACTTAAGGAATCGGATTTTGTAAGTCTTCATGTGCCACTTCTACCAGGAACAGTTCATCTCATTGGTGCGCGTGAACTTAAAATGATGAAAAAAACAGCCTTTCTCATTAATACTTCACGAGGGCCAGTTGTGGATGAGGCCGCTTTGACAAAGGCGCTTACAAATGGTGAAATTGCAGGCGCAGGGCTTGATGTATATGAAAATGAACCAAAAATCAACAAGACTCTTTTGAAGCTTCAAAATACTATACTTACTCCGCACACTGCGTCTGCTACGGTCGAAACTCGCCAGGCTATGAGCCGAACTGCAGCTACAAACATTCTGGCTTTTCTAAGCAACAAACAAATACCAAATAAAATATAATTAATAACTTTGCTATGAATGAAGAATCATCCAAACATGCAAAGGAGGGAAAAGAGGTAAAGATCGGAGGAAGGCCACTGCCGAAAGGATGGCCTAATATATTGTCGGGAGTGGTCGCAGTAATAATTGTGCTTCTACTATTTGCACTATTAAAACCAGCTCAAATGGAAGAGGGTAGCACAGGCGAAGAAGACACTTCAAATGTTGCAGCCATAGGAGCTGAACCAGTAAATTACATTTACACTCCAATAACACAATGGGAACTGTCAGAAAGAGCACAGGGCGGAATTCAGACTCTTACACGCGGACAAATTATGCTAGATGGAATTGTACAAGATCCAACCGACGAGAACATAGTTTACTTTGCTGCTTCGGCGTATGACTCATCTAGAAAACAAAATCTGATTAGCATTTATAGTTACCGAACAGATAACTATAACTTTGAAAGAATTTTCCGTACAATTTACTCCACTGGAAGCCTTGATGATATTGCAAGTGGAGCTGTGCCAAGTTTCCACGTAGCCGGATACGACAACGGTAAGCTAGTGATTCTAGTTAAAGATAGATCCATTCTTATGCAAGAATGTGAAAATCTTTACTCATTCGCAGCAAGCAACCCAGAGACTACTTCACTACTTACATTGAACATAACCGACCCATATAGTGGGTTTGGTGAATTCTCTCCGGGCGAAGAATTAATGAATACGGCCACAACAATGAAAGCAGAATGCGAGAATCCAACACCAAGCGCGGAATAATTACAAAGAATTAAAAAATCCCCGGCCTTGCTGGGGATTTTTGTATATTCTAACTTCAACGAAGTTATCAATCTCTCTTTCACAATTTTGAAAACTACCAAAACACCCTTCACTGCATCTTCAAAAAATTGAAGCTGAAGCGAAGGGTGGTGGACCTGAAGGGATTCGAACCCTTGACCCCCTGCTTGCAAAGCAGGTGCTCTAACCAGCTGAGCTACAGGCCCATAAATTCCCGGTTTGGCTTATTTTCGATTCAAGGGGCCCGATGCCTTGTCGCCGTACATTGAGTACGCCTCCTTCGGCACCACCCTTTCATCAAAACTAATCTCAAACTGGAAATTTATGGAACAGTTAATCTGAAACATTTCAGTTAGGCTATCAATGCGGAATCCAGATCAACATCCGTTTTAGTGTTTGGACCAGCTGTGAAATCCTCCGAAGCTCGAAGAGCGAAGGAGGAAGCTACAGGCCCATAAATTCCCGGTTTGGCTTATTTTCGATTCAAGGGGCCCGATGCCTTGTCGCCGTACATTGAGTACGCCTCCTTCGGCACCACCCTTTCATCAAAACTAATCTCAAACTGAGAATTTATGGAACAATTGCAGGGCACCTTTTTTGACTTGACTAATGATCCGTGCGAGAGAAATATACAATATTACTACATACCTGTCAATATTAAACTCGATTTATACAAGAAAATACTATATAATCTAATGACTATGAAAAAATTAGGGTTACTCATAATAAGTTGTGCCTTTGCAATGCCGGCATTCGCGCAAGCATATCATACAGCTGACTCGGCCATTACGGTGAAGCTATTTGATTCTAACGGCGAGGTTACTACAGAATTCCAGCCATTTGGCGATACCTATCGAGGTGACGCTAGCCTAGCATCTGCCGACCTTGGAAAAGATGGCGTACCTGAAATTATAATTGGCTCGGGTCATGGATTTGGGCCGTATGTAAAAGTTTATAGACAAGATGGATCGATTATTGGAGAATTTCTAGCTTATGCCAAGACCTACATTAATGGTGTCAATGTTACAACCTGCGACGTAAACGGCGATAATGTAAACGAAATTATCACAGGTACAATGTACGGAGGTGGACCGCATATTCGTATCTTCAACGAAATAGGTGAACCATTCGGTGAAGGATTTTTTGCATACGATAGCGCTTTCCGCGGAGGCGTTAATGTCGCATGTGGTGACGTTGACAACGACGGAGTTGACGACATTGTAACCGGCGCAGGCATTACCGGCGGACCTCATGTAAAAGTTTTCGATCAGTATGGTAACATGAAGTATGAAATTTTTACTGGTAGCGCACACGAAAATACTGGAATAGATGTTGCGGTTGGAGATTTAGACGGAGACGGTGACGCTGAAATTATTACAGGCCGTGATGGCGTTGGCGACTCAACAATAATTGTCTTGGACAAAATAGATGATAAACTTTCTTTTGTTCTTTCACTTAACGCATTTCAAGATTATAAAAATGGATTAAATGTTGTAGCAGGTGACATTGACGGCGACGGAATGGATGAATTTGGAGCATCAACAAAATCAAATGGTAATGGAGAGATTAAATTCTTTGAGATGACAGGAGCCGTAGCGCAAACTTCATCACCATTTGGCGAAGACTTTACTCACGGTATAACATCGACAACGGTTGAAAATGGAAGTCCCGATCATCTTCTTGCAATGAATACTTCACCTCAAACAAAAGATATGATGGGACAATATATCCTAGTTGATTTGAGTGAACAAACTCTATATGCATACGAAAACGGTACAATGGCAAGATCTTTTCTAATATCTAGCGGAACGAAGTATTACCCTACTCCTACAGGGGAATTTAGCGTAACAGATAAATTACTGTGGCATGATTACTCCTGGTATTACGGTGCCGGAGATTCCAGAAATTACGACCTAAAAGATGTAAAGTATAATCTTCGTTTTAAGCCTAGCTTTTATATTCACTACGCATACTGGCACAATAATTTTGGTCATGTGATGAGCCATGGTTGCGTTAATGCACCATACGATGGGGTTGAGTGGGTATATAACTGGGCTAATGTAGGAACAGTAGTAGAAATTGTAGAGTAGGATTAATAATTTAAAAATTATAATTGTCATTCTGAGTAGCAGTATCTATCCGTGGCAAAGAATTTTTCTACGAAATATCCATTCGCTCGCGATAGTTAGAATGCTCACTCAGGATGACAATTTTTTTTCTCTGTGTATAACTTTTTGTTTTATGTTTTTATTTTGATGCAATCAGAGATATAATTTATGTATGAAAATATTTTTGTTGCATGGTGCACGCACGTGCGCATGATGCAATAAAATATTTCATGCGCATCATTGAATCAAAAAAAATTTCGTGGTCGACGAAATGATCAGTGATGACATTTCTGTGTCTCTACATGCTTGAGACACACGAAGAAAGGAGAACAATTATTATGCCAGCAAAGAAACGAAAGCCAGCAAAGCGTAAAGCAGCTCCTAAGAAGAAGGCAGCAGCAAAGCGTAAGCCAGCAAAGCGTAAGCCAGCAAAGCGTAAAGCAGCTCCTAAGAAGAAGGCAGCAGCAAAGCGTAAGCCAGCAAAGCGTAAAGCAGCTCCTAAGAAGAAGGCAGCAGCAAAGCGTAAGCCAGCAAAGCGTAAGAAGAAATAATATCTTCTTTAGTAAAATCCCCGTCGTTCTAAGGAGGAAATCCTATGGAGGAATCATCCTAGAGCGTGCGGGGATTTTTGTTTGCGAACAAAAGGACGCAATCAAATGCGTCCTGACAAAATTACTTCACTAACTTCTCTTGCGCCGCCACTGGTGGCGGATCATCTTCTGAATAAATATGAACCTCGCCAAATATGCCATCGAAACCTGGGCGTATATTAAGCTCTCCTGCTCGCATGCGGCGTACGGCTTCTGCTACGGCCGGCGTTGAACGGTCTCCGATGTGCTCGATTGATTCGTCGAGAAGAATTGAAAACTCATTGCCAATTTGAGCAATCATCTTCTCATACATTGCCTGAACGCGTTTTGACGAAGTTGATTTTACGCCAAATGATTCAGCGATTAATTCTTGAAGTGGCACAATCGATTTATATGGTACATGTCCGCTCGGCATCTCATGTGCGTCGCGATCGGCTAAATCTTGAACTCGACTTAAAACGCCCACGGTGATTAGCTTGCCACACTTAGGGCACCGTCCGCCGTGTTTCTTTGTAACTTCCGGTGCACACCAAAAATTGCAATTCGAATGTCCGTCGGTATGATATTTTCCTTCTTCCGGATAAAACTCAATCGTGTAGGCGAATTTTGACGTGTCACGCTCGCGTAAAATACGCACGAATTCATCATAACTTAATTCCGAACGATCCATTTCAAATACATTTGCTTCACGACCAAAATTGCGTGGACTGTGAGCGTCGGAATTGCTGATGAGCATTACATTGTCGAGCGCACTAAGCTGACGGTTCATCAGCGGGTCGCTCGAGAGCCCTGTCTCGATTGCATAAATATAAGGCGTCATCTCGCCAAAACACTCTTCGATACTATCGAATCCTGACTTTGATCCAAATACAGAAAACCACGGCGTCCAGGCGTGAGCTGGAATTACGATAATGCGCTCATTAATGTCCTTAAGTTGCCTGTAGAGTAGTTCTGAGTCGATTCCAAGTATTGGTCTGCCGTCTGCCTTTAAATTGAATCCCTGCTCGGTTAACCACTTGTTGATCTTGCCGACTGCTTCGATCGAAGGCGCCATTATTATGTTATGGATGCGCCTAACTTTGCCATCTTTTTTATAAATCTGCGCCACTTCGGTAGTCATCATAAACCTAATCTCAGAGACTCCCCTCCTTTCCAAGGAGGGGTTGGGGGAGGTTCCGGTAGAGTCCCCCCCTTTTCCAAGTGGAGATGTAAGAGGGATTCTGAGCTTGTACAAACCCGGTTCAGCTTCTTCAAGCTTGCTTTGAATCTCCGAAAACCAGGCCGGATGCGTAAAATCCGCCGTACCCAAAACATCAACGCCTTTTTTAGCACACCAAAGCGCATTATTCTCAAGCGTTAGATCTTTCGAACATGCTCGCGAGAATCGTGAATGTAAGTGCCAGTCGGTTATGATTCTCATATCTCCTTAGTGAACTTATTTTCTGTTTTAGAATATATGTATTGCCATGTTTAAGCAAACCAATGTAACTGTCAACATTACATTCGCCTACTTTTTCAAGCATTCGACGCTTTGTTACTGTTCTTAAGACACGATGATCCGAAAAATGTACCCAGCCAAGAAAATCAACACCCGAAGCAATCGTCCGAAGATCCACCTTATTAGGATGAAGTTGTAAATGCAATTGTTCGTGTATGTATTGATTAATCTGGTACAAACGCTCAATTAAATACTGTTTGTTTCGACTCAATATAACAAAATCGTCTGCATATCGTATATAATACTTTTCACGAAACGCATGTTTTATAAATTGATCCAATTCATTCATGTATATATTAGAAAAAAGCTGTGATGTCAAATTTCCAAGTGGTAAACCTATACCCACTGTACTGGAAGAAAAACTTCTTATGGTCTTTTCGAGAAGCCATATTACTCGAGTGTCATCTATTCGTCGCTCAAGGAGATTTAAAAGAATGTTGTGATTGATTGATGCAAAGAAATTTTTTACATCGCATTTTAATACCCACACCGTCTTATGATCATTGAAAGATGCTCGCCTCGCAAAGACCTCAAGGCGATTGAGTGCTTTGTGCGTTCCTTTCCCATTGCGACAAGAAAATGAATCGGAAATGAATGTACGGTCAAAAATAGGATATAATATGCGATAGGCAGCTCGGTGCAGTACGCGGTCGGTCACTGTTGCTTTGTGAATTATTCTCGTCTTCGGATCAGAAATTATGAATCGCTCATACGATCCGTGTTTATATGTACGAGCCGCAAGACAATCATGCAACGCGAATAAGTTCTGCATCAGATTACGTTCGAAGAGTTGAACATCCAACCGTTTTCGTTTACCCCTAAGAAACTCTTGCCATGCTTTAAGCAAATTATCCATGGAAATAATCTCTTCAAACATATGACTTCACAGAAAAAACTACTAACATCACCCCCCCCCAACACTTACCCAACCTGCAATCATTAAAAAATACATATCTTCTTTGGTTTAGTTACCACCAAGACCTTCCAAAAGCCCACCGATACCCGCTTGGAGGAAAAATTGATGGGCTATTCGTTGAACTAATAGAAATGACGGCCACCGCCGGCTTTACATCGAAACAAGAAAAGCTACCGTACTTAAGAGTTGCCATCCGGAAACTCGATACCTTAAAAATCTTCCTTCTTATACTCTGGGAAACAAAATCACTTGATAATAAGAAGTATATCGCTATTTCCGGCAAACTGGAAGAAGTTGGTCGCATGCTTGGTGGATGGCATGGACAGGTGCAAAAACAAAACTCTCCTGCAAAAGCAGAAGAGAAATGAAGAGAGTTGCGCCGCCACGAACGCGAACCCGTTCTCACGATTCCACCTGTTGTCGAGCCTGTCGTAGTTCGCATTGAGCCACGAGCCGTCATCGTTGCGGTTCGCACTGAGCAAGTTCGGATCACCGTCAGATTACACAAGGCATCGTCCAAAACACCACCCCTTGAAATTCTTAGGGTTGAATAGAATTCGGCATTGTAATGCCCTAACGCCCTGCGCCAAGTATCTTCATTTTTTGAAGTTTCTGCATGAACCGCTCTATCCAAAACCTTGCCTGTCAACAGACAGACGTAGCCGTGAATATTCCGGATGCATGGATACTGGATTCGGTAGCGGGAAGCCTTGACCGCCCGCGTATTCACCTACTACCACCTACAGTATAACAAAATAAAAGCCCCCACACCTTTCTTTCGAAAGGTGTGGGGGCGAAGAGCTAAGGGTCAAAGGGCAGAAGACACAGGGTCTAAAGCCTAAGCGCCAACTTGCGCCGCCACGAACGCGAACCCGCACTCACGATACCACCAGCTGTCGAGCCCGTCGTAGTCCGCAACGAGCCACGAGCCGTCACCGTCGCGGTACGCACCGAGCAAGCACGGAACACCGTCAGAATCCTTGATCGGATCGTGCATGGTGACAATCCACCAAAGACCCATGGCCTCGATATCCTTGTCTGAGAACTTCTCGCGGATGAGGCAGGCGACCTCGGCGCCGGGATTGGTGAGCCCACGTTTCGTCGCTTCATCGCGGATCTTCCCGGTGACGCGATCGCAGTCCTCGAAGAACATGCCCTTCAGAACTGCAACCACGGTTGTCACACCAGTCGTTGGCCTGAAGTCATGGGAACACAAGACGCTCTTGGCGTAATCCCTCACACGGAACCCGGACTCCTCGAGTCGGGAGATCCACTCCTGCCCAGTCGTGCCATCACTCGTGAGCGTGAAGTAGATGACACCATCTTCCTCACGCCACGCACGCTTTGGCTCTACAACCTCGAGCTCGCCACGCAGGAAGGCTTCAGCTTTTTCCTCGCCACCGAGCTTGTTCACAATGGCCTCAAACCAGTTGTGTGGACGGTGTCCGTATTTTGACATATCTTCTCCTTCGCCTAATAGGCGATTTGCCCTACCTTGTAGATAAGGACTTGTCACGACCGTAACCACCATGGTCACAGCCAGAAATCCCACAAACACTGAGGAACTTTTGGCTAGGACTGAACGAAACAACAATAGATAGTAGCATATTTTTGCTCTTTTGTCAAGAGAACTTATGTTAAATTTCGCTAAAATGAGCCAATTTATTATACTGCCGAAAAATGCCAGTCGGTTATTATGCGCATATTTTTGTAGGGGCAACCCTTGTGGTTGCCCCTACGTTAGGATTTAACTTTTGTTTGCAATATCAGCCACGACGCGAACACCAACAACGCCCCTCCCCAGGCAATGCCATCGCCAATCAAGACTCCTTTATGAACTACAAGGGCAACAAGATCATAAAGTACCTGCAAGGTTAAAAGTAAAACTATTGCAGACGTTACAAGCGACGCATAGCGTAGTTTTACAAACGCAGGAACCACTATAGCGATAACAATCAATCCAACTCTAATTGGTCCTGCGGGCAATGCAAGAAAAAACAGACTTAATACAAACAATGCAACGCGCGTTCGGCTGCCAACATCTAGCGTAAAACCCTTCAAAGCTTTTGTGAATGAAATAGACACAACTATACATAGCCACAGAAGTATCATCCACCAAAACCACTTGCTAACATCGCTCGTAAATATTCCTACTCCACGCGCCCCAATAAGCGCGCTCACTAATTCAGAAAAAATCCACAGAAATAAAACTGGTGCCAAGCCAAGAATTACCTGTGTTACGAGCACTGAGACCGACGTTGCTCTAGACGCCTTCCATAATCGCTTCCAATCGGAAAATAAACGCCTTATTGAGACTCTCCAGTCATTTAATAGTCGATCATATACATGTGACATACCCTTGCAGTTTATCAGTTTTCTGGTGTTTGATACAGAGATCGATGAAGAAATTCGCTTACCACTACCTGTCATCCTGAGCGAGGGTGATCGGTTGAGTCGAAGGATCTTTAGCTGACTCCAGCAAAGGATTCTTCGTTGCTAATGACAAACTCCTCAGAATGACAGGTGGCGGGCAGGCGTCCTGATCTCCCCAACCAAAAACGAACCCTTTCGAGTCCGCTTTTCAGTCTGTGAAGATCTGTGGCAGTTGGTTGTGTGTGGATCTGAGGCTACCCGGCCATTCTTTCTGCCGTTTCCAGTTCCTCCGGAGTGTTAATACCCACTACTTCAAAAGGCTCGGCTGACGCTGTTATGACTTCTGAGCCTTCGTCAATCGCCATCTCAACTAGGTCAGTTAAATAATACTCACCACTTGCATTCTTATTTTGAAGTTCTGGCAAATGTTCCCACAGCCACTGAGCATTGAACGCATAGAGAGATGGATTGATCTCTCGAATTTTTAGCTCTTCTTCTGTCGCATCCTTAGCCTCTCTAATTGCTTCTAGGTGGCCAAGCTCATTTCGAATGATGCGCCCCCAACCATTAAATCCTGCATAGTCTCCCTTATAATTAGGAACCTTTGTTGTGAGCATGGTAATCATGGCCTCACCTTGATTGTGCATTTCGCTAAGATTTAAAATTACTTCATCGCTTATAAATGGATGATCTCCATAAAGTACAATGATCGCCTCTGCGCCATTTGCAGCTTCACGAGCCGAGAGCACGGCGTTGCCAGTACCCAACTGCTCTTCTTGAATAGCGTATTCGCAATCTCGGTCACTACAAATATTGTTAAAGATTTCGAGCGTGTCTGGAGCTACAACAATAATAGGACGTGGATCAACTTCGCTATCTCGAATACTGTCCAACAGATGGTCGATCATTGGACGTCCGGCAATTTCAACAAGAGCTTTGGGGACATCGGCACCCATTCTTTTGCCCTTACCTGCTGCTAAAACGATTACTCGTGTCTGCATACCCTGTAGTAGAACTTTGAAATCCTCAAAGGCAGGATTCAGTGATTTAAATCAATGCCTTACCAAGTTGAGCATGACTCGAACTGTTGGCGCAGCCAACATTCAAAGTTTCACTACAGGGCATAAGCAATGTATTTACTGGCGCAAGTGTATCCTAAAAGATGATTTTGGTCAAGGTTAACTTGAGGATAATTTACTAATAAAACATTAGCCTTAGTTATTCAGATGCGAGGTATGGGTGGCAAGATCCACGTCAAAACTTTCAGAATTGCCGTAGATGTCGGTGATGTTTGAGGAGCGAAGTAAGGGATCATACGCAATTTAGGTGGAAGATGCATAGAGGC
>JAUYIW010000043.1 GCA_030688135.1 Candidatus Uhrbacteria bacterium
TACCATTTCGACGAGTCTGTAGGTCGCGAGGAGAAATCTTTCGGAGATCTCAGCGAACCGCGAAAGATCTCTCGTCGTGGATTGCAAGCTCCTCGAGATGGTGGGGTTCGAAAGATCTCTCACCCGACAGCAGAAAGTTAAATCTGGTTCGAGATGGTAGAGAGCAAGATATCCGCTGTTTTTACCGGTTGAGCTAACCTTTGGCCTCTATGCATTTTCCACCTAAATTGCGTATGATCCAAATGGCGTATATCAATATTCAATTTATTCGTATATCAAAAAACAAGAACTCTATTGGGACTGCCAAGCTAGCTCTTGTTTTAAATCTTTATTTCTACCGATTATACTTCCACTTCTCCCAGGTAACTAACAGTGGGCTTGCTAAGAAAATTGATGAATATGCACCTGCAACGATTCCAATCATAAGCGCAAGAATAAACTCGCGTGTGGTTTCACCGCCGAATAACAGAATCGCAAGTAGCACAAGCAATGTTGTAAGTGATGTATTTATTGATCGCGCAAAGCTTTGCAAAACACTACGGTTCACAATTTGACCAAACGAAACATCGCTATGTCTATTGCTAATCAAGTTCTCTCGGGTTCGATCGAACACAACAATTGTGTCGTTAATAGAGTATCCAAGAATTGTTAACATTGCTGCTACAAAAGCAGTGTCTATTTGAAATCCCATGAAATGCCCAAGTGCTGCAAAAATTCCAAGCGGTATTAGTACGTCATGAAGCGCTGCTACAATGGTAAGAATTCCATATTTCCAAGAAGCGATTGGCTTAGTTACTTTTCGAAATGCCCAAGCAACATAGACAGCAATCAAAGTTAAAAGCAATATTACGGCAAAAAGAGACTTGCTCTTTAGCTCCTCCCCAATAACAGGTCCAACAGCATCGTAACGAAGCTCCTCGATTGCCCCATAACGTTCACCAAGACCAGCGATAACCAAATCGTGCTCTTCTATACTCAAAGGTGCAAATCTAAGTAAAAACTCATTCTCGCCACTCTCTTGAACTACTGCATCAAAGCCAATTTCGCTCATAGCTCCCCTAACCTCTCCAGTGGAAAGATTTTGTTCCATTGCAACTTCTAGTAAACTTCCGCCGGTAAAATCAATTCCAAGGTTCAGGCCAAATACAATAATGCTTACAATAGATGCTACAACAAGTACTCCGGAAATTGCGAACCAGAGTTTTGATAGTTTAATTACGTCAAATTTATCTTTCATATGTTTCAAGGAGTAAGTATATAGTAGTCAGAATCTAGAATTTAGTATACGGGCAATGTACCCGACTACTAGCTACTTAATACTGTCTACTTTTTTCGAGCCTCCATACAGCCACTTGTGTCTTAGGAACTTCAATCCACGTGCCCAATGCAATAACAAGCGAGTAACTATGATTGCTGTTAGCATTGATACAAGAATTCCAAGCGCAAGTGTTAGCGCAAAGCCTTTAATAAAGCTTGTGCTCATTGTGAACAATACCACTGCTGCAATAAGCGTTGTAAGGTTGCCGTCACGAATTGACGTCCACGCTCGGCGGAATCCTTCGTCAATTGCAGTTGGTAAATCGCGTCCGCTGTTTAGTTCTTCCTTTAGCCGTTCAAAAATCAGAACATTGGCGTCCACAGCCATTCCAAGCGATAAAATGAAACCTGCAATACCGGCAAGAGTTATAGTTACGCCAAGCCATCTATAAAGTGCAAGGTTAAGCGTAGCGTAAACACACAATGCTATTACAGCAAGTAATCCGCTCAATCGGTAATAAAGAATCATAAACGTGGCAACTAGCAAGAAGCCAATTAAAGCTGCGTTGATACTACGCTGAAGTGACGCTGCGCCAAGAGATGGTCCAACGGTCTGCTGGCTTAGAAGCTCGACTGGCACTGGAAGTGCGCCTGCATTTAAACGTTGTGCTAATAACTTTGCCTCTTCAATTGTAAAGCTTCCTGTAATCGTGGCCTTACCTCCGTAAATAACGTCTTGCACAACAGGTGTTGAGATCGGTTCGCCATCGAGGAATATTCCAATCACTTTACCAACCTGTTCTGCTGTAAGAGCCTCAAATATGTCAGCACCCTCTGTATTGAAGTTCAACTGTACATAAGGAACTCCAGTATTGTTATCAAACGCTACTGCAGCGCTTTCTACCTGTTTTCCGGAAAGCTCTGTATTTTCCCACATTGCTGAGGCCAAAATATCGCTTAGAGTTGTCCACTCAAGCTCAACGTGAGCCAATTCATACTCAGGAACTTTTCTTGAGTCCGAGCGATAAATAATATGATATCCAAATTCAGTTTCAACAACTTCTGATATAGCTCCGTCTTCCATGGCGTACAGTGCACTTTCAAAGCTATCTACCATCATGCCAGGCGATATCCAGTCAAGGTATCCCGCGCTGGACGCGCTTGAATCTTCTGATTTTAATGTAGCGACTTCGCCAAAGTTCTCCGCAGTTACCTCGTCTCTTATTTCTCTCGCCAATAATTCAGCCTCTGCCTTGGAACGATCAGAATCGCAACGTTCAGAATCAACGTGACAAATTAAAATATGTGATGCTTCGACTTCTTCTCTATCTTGCTCGGAAAGATAATTTACAATATGCAAACTTGAATCAGACTCGTATACGCCATCAATAACTCCAGGTTTGAGTTTATCTGATTCGATTTGCTGAACAAGACTACCAAAAATATAATTTTCAGCATCAACAAAGCCAACATATCCACCGTCAGCTTTTGTATTATCATTAACTGAGTATTCGGTTGCAAGCGTTGCAAAATCTTCACCAGCAAGCGCTCGGTCAAGAACTTCAACCGAAAGGGCTTTTTCTATTTCCTGCGCAACAGTAATTTCTGCCTGCTGTTCTTCTGTTGCTTCTTCCTGGATTTCTTCAGACGGAAGCTTAAACTCTAAAATTGGAGTCTCACCAATTTCTGCAATCGCTTCTCCAATATCAAATACTCCTGCCAACTCAACGATAATTCTGTAATGACCATCGGTTACAGTAGTCTGTACTAATGGCTCTCCAACGCCAAATGCGTTTACTCGACGCTCAATAACATCACGCACGCCTTCAAGTGCACTTCCGCGATCCTCTGCGAAGATACTTGACATGTCGGCTTCGTAAAGAAGTTGTGCACCGCCCTGAAGATCAAGGCCAAGTCTAAATCCTTCATCGTTAAACTTTGGACCAAAACCAATTTTATCAATTGCCCCGTTCCAAGTGCCAGGAAATGCAGTAGAAGCTGTTAGCACAAAAACAATAACGACGGCAAGAATACCGACGTGTAAATTCCAGCGCTTTCGGCCAGTTTTTCTTTTCATAGTGTTTTTCTTCTTTACGACCCTCCCCCGGACGATAAAGGCCTGTTACCAAATTTACGCAGCAGAGCCAATAATCAATAATATTCAAAGTGGCCCTATTTTATATAATTTGCTCAATTTAGGCAAGTGGATAGTTAGTGGTATAGGAAACCTCCATCAGTAACTGAGCTATAAAGTGGTTAAAGCTTACTATGTGGCTCAAAAATCGTTATGATCACGAATCTATGTTCTATTGATTTAATTTGACAAAACCTGCTAATTCTGGCCTAATACAAACTTCCCGCCACCCCCACCGGAGAAAGCAGTGAGAAACCCGCCAGCAGACACCTCCCAACTCATCAACCGCCTCATGAGTACGACTGATCCTGTCTACCCAGGACTTTCGAAAGCAATTCTGTTTGCAATACGTGCTTACGGAAGCGTAAAAAGACTCGACGGCTCAACCTACCTCGGTCACGCCCTCAGAGTCGCGCTCATCATTGCTGAAGAACTTGGCAATGCAAGTGAAGACGCATTGATACTTGCACTTCTCCATGACTCCATGGAAGAATCCAATACAACGTTCATGGACATCTCCCGTGAATTTGGCCCTATTATGGCATCGTACGTGGCTATACTTTCGAAAGATCAAGTAACGCCCGAAGAGGCCATTGGGCAGGATCTGCTCCATATTCCGTCGTTGAAGGGAATGGCTCTTCCAGTTCGTCAAGTACGTCTTGCCGATCGACTCGACAACATGCGAAGCGTCTCAGACCTACCAGATGAGCATCGCAGTCAAATCGTTACCTACTTGCGACGTTCCCTACCTGTTGTGCTGGAACTGGCGCAGCACACGAACCCATGGTTTGTAGAAGCTATTTCGAGCACTAGCCTCGAGTAGCCAGTGCCTTACCGACGCCCTCTCCTGGCGTCGGTCTTTTTTTAAGTCTTACGGAAATAAAAAATACACTCTAAAAACATCGAATTTACTTTTTCGTTAAACTACAAGTTCCATCAATCTACGAGTTAACGCAAGCGGCATTCCGCTTGTTGAATCAAACGTTCCCTCCATCTGAGTTACAAAATCTGAAAGCGGTTTGTCTTCAACGCGCATTGCGCCAGCGCAAGCCAAAATGCGTCCATCTTCTATTGCCTGCTCAATCGCTTCTGCAGATATTTGTTTAAAATAAATATTCGATACGTCTATTCCTTCTGCACGCTTACCGGTTTCGGTGTTCACTACTACTAATCCGTTGATTATTTCGAGTGGCATTCCATGATATTCACTGAGCCATTGTCGAGCCTGCTCTGGCGATTCTGGTTTTTCGCGAATTTCTCCGTTCCAAACCGTAACCTGGTCTGCTGTAACTAAAATCGCAGGATCTATTATCTTTGAAAGTATGGCATCAGCCTTTGCATGTGCCAGCTTTAGAACCAGTTTGCGCGGATCACTATCGCGAATTACTTTTTCGTCAATGTCTGCTGTTAAAACATCAAACTCAACTTCGGCCTCTTCGAAAACAAGCTGACGTGACCTTGACCCAGATCCTAATATAATCTTCATAAAATTTCGTGTCCGTCACTCGGTGACGGGCATTTTTGGTCCGTCACCGAGTGACGGACAGTCTGGCGGAAGATATGGCATAGTATTTCTGCCAGCCCACTCGCGCAAATATTTTTCGTAATTTGACACATCCTGCAACTCATCGAGTAAATCCTGTCTTTCTACAACCGGTAAAAGCTGCTCTCTTCCCATGTAAGTATGATGGCTTGACCACCTATACGAATCTATAAATTCCATCGCCTCTTCCCAGTTATCTACTAAGCCATTTCTCCATTTTGGATCTATCTCATCCAGAGCATTTAAATGAATATAACGTGGCACATGGTAGTAATGGGCCTCGTTTTTTACATGCACTACCTTATATGCACCCTCAAATAGACTGCCTGTTCTCTTATGACGCAGGTTGAAATACTTCGCGTAACCCATACCTAGTCCGTGAAGAAAATGCGATACGCCACCATCTTGCACTTGACGCAAAAAAATATGAAAGTGGTTGGGTATCAAGCAGTAACTAAGTATGTCTACCAAAGGCTCACGATCCAGCTGAAGAATTTCATGAGCAGAAAGTTTAAGAGTTCGGTCTACTTCTCGTCCTGAGCGATGTTTATGATTTGAGTCGTTGAACAAATACATAGATTCAAAAAATCGCCGATAGTCCATTTCGTCCATGAAAATTCTACGTAAATCTACTCCACGGTTGTACACATGATAGTAGCCATCGTTATAAAAGCATATTTTTCGCATACAATCCGCCCGTCACTCGGTGACGGGCATTTTTGGTCCGTCACCGAGTGACGGGCGGATTAAATCTTTCACTAACTCAAAATGAGATTGAAGCATTGAGTGTCCAGGCTCAGGAAATTCGCCTGGCAAAAACCAACCAATTTCGTCGATCTTATCTGGCTCGCCAATATCAACCTGCGAAGGATCAACCAACACTAAATGCAAAAGCGCGATCCAATGGGTTTTCACACCATTGTTGTCGCGTAAAACATTTTCAGCACAAACAAAATCAACGCATGTTGGATCTACACAATACTCCTCTTTCACCTCACGCCGAATTGCACCCTCCCAATCCTCGCCATGCTCCATTGAGCCTCCTCCACAATCCCAACGACCCTGCTCATCGCGACATGCCTGCGCACGCCTGTGTAGCAAAACTCGTCCTGCACCATCATGACAAAAAAATACAACACAGACCCCAATATAATCTTCGCCACGCTTGGCATCTACTTTTTTATAAATCTCGTCTTGCATAGTTAAATCTTGCCGATTTCATGAAGCGCCTCTATTGCCTTAATTGTAATTCGTCGCTTCCCTTTCTGCCGAATGCCTCGCGCCACCTCACGAGCTTCTGAATAGACAAGCCACTTGTAGTCGTCGAACTCTGTCTCATCTAAGTTTAGAATGTTGGTGCTTGAACTTAGTGCTGCAAAAAAATAAAGCTTTCCTTTCATTTGAACGTCCTTGCCGTCATCTGTTTTGAGTTCACGCGATCCCTGTGTGTTCAATGGAAACTCAACAACATCACGATCAAAAACTTCTATCGACTTATTGGCGCTTTTAACTAGCGCGTCTCCAAGCTCCTCTTTCATCTCACGAAAGAGTGCATCTTCTAACAACTCATTATTATCTATACCGCCTTGAGGCAACTGCCATAAACCATGCTCTGACTTATAGAGCATTAATATTTTTTGATCATATAAAAAACACCCAACAACAACTGGTCTATAGCCAGATGCACGAATTTCGTTAAGTTTCTGAAGTGATGTGTCATTATTTTGCATATAATTATTGTAGCCCAGAAACGGATCATACGCAATTTAGGTGGAAGATGCATAGAGGCCAAAGGTTAGCTCAACCGGTAGAAGCGGCGAATCTCTTGCTCTCTATCATCTCGAACCCGACTTAACTTTCT
>JAUYIW010000044.1 GCA_030688135.1 Candidatus Uhrbacteria bacterium
TGTCGGGCGTAGATGCTCAGGATGTCCGGCTCCGCCGGCCACCTCAGAGTCAGAATAACCCCTTCGCATCCAGAGAGAACCGTTCGTCGAGCCCTGATGACCTTATCGGCTCTCCTCAGGATGACGCCAGCCCCCTGACAAATCTGTCGTCACCTGAATAACCCCTCCGCTTTTCGCATGACCCCTCCGCTTTCTGCTATAACCTCTCCGCGACCGGGCACGACCAACAGATTGACACAAAGTGTATTCTGTGCTACAATTGTGCCGTTCAGGAAACAAGACAATCGCGTTGAATCTTAACTCTAGGGTTAATTCAGCGAGGAAAGTCCGAACACCGCATGCACGGTAACGTGTATGTAAAAAAGAGTGTTGCTAACGGCAACCAGGAGAAGAATGGCTTGAGAAATGGGATCTATTTCTTGAATCATCTGAATCCTAGGGAAAGTGTCACAGAGACAATACTAGCCCCCACACCTATTTTAATGACTACATGATTTGTCATAAAAATAGGTGTGGGGGTGAAACGTGAAAAGTTCGATGATGTCATAGAGGACAGTCCCCTATTGGCTACATCGTTCGCTCCATGGCAACATGGATGCGTGGTAAACCCACTCTGGTGCAAGAGCAAATTTGGTAGCTCGCTTGACCCTAAGAGCAATCTAAGGGCTAGATAAATGATTGTCACCCGCAAGGGTTACAGAATTCGGCTTATTCGTTTCCTGAACATTAGCAGGCCCTTGAATTACTAGGGTCCGAGGCTAAAACAAGAAATTTTTTCTTAGATCGTGTGAGACGTGACAAAACGATACCATCGTATCGTTTTGGAATGCAGAACGCGAGCTAGGGAAAAAGAATTGTTTTAGAGCCGGGCCAAAGTATTTCAAGGGTCTGCTTTAATAAACCTGCCAAGCGGCAGGTTTTGTTGTATAATAGCCTTACTATGAAAAAAGTTGACTTATTCTTCACGGCCGCGCTAGTGCCTTTGGATTATTTAACCCTGCTTGCATCGGCAGCAGCAGCATATTCTTTACGTTTCTCTCCATTTCTTGAAGAGCTACGCCCTATTCTATTCAACCTTCCATTTGATGAATACCTGCGCGTCGCAGCCATAATTGCACTTGCGTGGATTGCAATTTTTGCACTCTCAGGGCTTTATGCAATCAGGCCTAGAAGACTTGCCGTTGAGCTCACACGAATAATTCTTGCCTGCTCCACCGGTATTGCAGTAATTTTAGCTGTTGCCTTTTTCTCTCGCGAGCTCTTCGATTCCAGATTTATAGTTCTTGCCGTATGGGGTCTTTCAATTATTTTTATCATCATCGAACGAATCCTAATCCGTGGTATTCAACGATCACTGCGTCGATTTGGAATTGGAGTTAAGTATGTTGTAATGGTTGGAAAAACAAGATCAGGGAATACCCTGCATGACTTTTTCGACAACTATCCTAAGCTTGGATTTGCAGTAAGCGATCATATTTCAATATTCGATGACGAAGCTAAGCGACGAATTCAAAAACTAAAAAAGGCCGGTATTGCAGATATAATCTTGCTCGCAAATCCAGACACTGACCGCAAAGAAGTCAATGCAATAAAAACCTTTTCCGATATTCACCATCTCTCATTCATGTACTCTGCTGAAATTTTTCCAGGAAGTGCAGTGCGGCCAATCATTCACACGCTTGCAGGGCAACCGGTAATCGAAGTGCCTAAAACGCCACTCGATGGCTGGGGAGCAATTTACAAACGTTTATTCGATATTGTAATTTCACTCATACTCATTATTTTGACCTCACCAATCCAAATTATTGTTGCCATTCTTCTACTACTCGAACGACAAGGCGGCATACTATTTGGCCACAAACGTATCGGGCAAGGCGAAAAACCATACAAGTACTTTAAATTCCGTTCAATGATTAAAGGCGCGCATAAGTATAGATTTGATCCAGAGTTCATTGAAAAATACGGTAACATGCGAGAAGGTACTCCGCTATTTAAGCTTGAACATGACCCTCGAGTGACTAGTCTAGGAAAGTTTATGCGAAAGTTTAGCATTGACGAGATCCCTGAATTTTATCTTGTGCTACTCGGGCACATGAGTCTCGTTGGTCCAAGACCTCATCTTCCTGAGGAAGTTGATAGCTACAAACCATCTCAAAAACGCGTGCTAACAATTAAGCCTGGTATAACCGGAATGGCGCAAGTTAGCGGAAGGGCAAATCTAGAGTTTGATGAAGAAGTTCAGCTCGATATGTACTACATTGAAAACTGGAGTCCATGGCTTGATTTGGTAATACTCATAAAGACTCCTTTGGTAGTGTTGTTTAATAGAGGAGCATATTGAGTACCAGGTACCTACTGATGTACTGATTGTTACCGATATACATATAAGTCAAACCATCGGCTTTTTAGCCAGTCGTTTGCCTGTCGACAGAATGTTCGTGCTCGGCATTGCCTCGCGTTCGTTTCTTTTTCTAACAAATTGCAATAAGATGAACTATCAGTCGCCAGACGAACGATGACAGGCGCCGACAGGTCAGCAAAGAACCTCCCAGTATCCGCACAAGCTGACAAGGCTTTTTTTTGTTTGACAATACCCTCTCAAAAGTATAACCTCTACCCATTAATGGATCGTTATAAAACTTACGATCTTACTACATAAGTTATGAAAGTAGCGCTTGTCCATGACCATCTGACTCAAAATGGTGGAGCTGAAAGGGTCCTAGAAGCACTTCAGGCTATGTGGCCGGAAGCGCCGACTTTTACTCTACTTTACGACAAAAAAGCTGTTGGTAGTACCTTTGGTCACAGGAATATTCAAACTTCATTTTTACAAAAAATGCCACTGTCGCTAAAAAGGCCTCGCTGGTATCTGCCTCTAATGCCAATGGCAACAGAGAGCTATAATTTAAAAAACTTCGATGTAATAATTTCGAGTTCAAGCGCTTTTTCAAAAGGCATAGTGCCTCCAACTGAATCTCTACATATCTGCTATTGCCACACTCCAACGCGATATTTGTGGAGTAATACTCATGACTACTTAACCGAACTCAATGTTCCGGGGCCCATAAAAAAACTCCTTCCACCAGTGCTTTCTTGGCTTCGTACTTGGGATAAACTTGCAGCAGATCGAGTAGATTATTTTATTGCTAACTCAGAAACAGTAAACAGAAGAATTTCAAAATATTATCAAAAATCGAGTTTTGTTATTCATCCGCCAGTTGACATTGATCAATTTGAAATTTCTGATAGACCAAAGGAATATTATTTAATTGGAGGTCGTCTAGTATATTACAAGCGTTACGACCTAGTGATTGATGCTTTTAATAAACTGGGACTTCCGCTTGTTGTATTTGGCAGTGGACCCATGGAAAAAGCCTTAAAACAGAAAGCAGAGCCAAACATTAAATTTCTTGGAAGAGTTTCAGACCAAGAACGCGCCAAATTATTTGCAGACGCTATTGCGTTCATTAATCCGCAAGAAGAAGACTTTGGAATAACTCCAGTAGAGTCCATGGCAGCGGGAAGGCCAGTAATTGCATATCGCAAGGGAGGTGCGATTGAAACCATAATTGATGGAGTCACCGGCGTACTATTTGACTCTCAATGCTGGGAAGAAATTGCCGACACTATACTTCAGTTTGATCATACCAATTTTGATCCCAAGAAAATTCGCGAACATGCAGAGCAATATTCTTTACAAAACTTTCGCAAAAACATGCATGGCTTTGTGAATGAAAAATGGAATGAACACAGTCGATCTGTACTCGGGTTACTCTAGGAAGTTTATTGATGGTAAACAAATTTTTGTTGTAAAGTACAAATATTTATTTCCTTACGGCTAAATTTTATTGTTTAAAACGAACGATACACCAGGCCTAACTTACTTTTCCATCTCGAGCGAGGGCATTCAGTTGAGTCGAGAGATCTCTCCGCTCGCACTTGATGCTTAGCTCGGTCGAGATGGTGAGTGGAGCTGCTGACAATAAACCAGGCTTGTCGCTAATAAACTTCAGTTTACTGTTATGATCATCGCCATTGATATTAGACATCTAACAACGCCTCGAACGTCTGGAGTCGGACATTATACAATCCGACTAATCGAGGAAATGGCAAAGACGTCTCCGGAGGACGTCTTTATTTTATTTGCCGCTGGAAGGCGTCGCACACTAGCCCATCTACCAGAATTTGACGCTCCAAATATACGCGTGACTACCAGTCATATTCCAAATCGATTTCTTTTTGCGCTTTTGAGGCTTCCTTTTGGACCAACACTTGAGAATTTTTTGAAAGTCAAACCAGATGTTTGGTTTTTCCCAAATCTAAATATTACTCGTACCAAACTTCCATACATTCTTACAGTCCACGATTTGAGCTTTAAACTTTTTCCAAAATTCTACACATTCAAGGATCGCGTATGGTACAAGGTTGCGCGAACTGAACGATTTATTAACGAAGCTACGCATCTTTTAGCAGTATCAAACAGTACAAAATATGACCTTGTCGAACTTCTTAAAGTTGACCCTAACAAAATCTTAGTAACTCATCTTGGAGTTGATAATGAATACTCTCATGGAGAGCTACCGTCTGACAAAAACTACCTACACAAACATAAAATTGACTATCCGTATTTGCTTACTCTCTCTACGCTTGAGCCTAGGAAAAATATTGAAACTGCAATCGAAGCCTATTCGGCTTGGCGAGCTAAACTCGGTTCCTCCACTTTCCAAGGGGAGGTTAGGAGGGGTTTTGGACAGACTTCGATCCCCCACTTAATTATCGCTGGTGGCAAGGGTTGGCGCACCCATGGAATCAACGAAGTTCTAAAGCACTCAAAGTTTAAAGATGATATTCATCTAATTGGATACGTAATAGATAAACACAAACCAGCGCTGTACCGGCATGCAAAAGCTTTTTTGTTTCCATCTTTTTACGAAGGTTTTGGACTACCTGTGCTCGAGGCTATGGCATGCGGAACTCCGGTTATAACAAGCTTTACAGGTTCTATGCCTGAAGTTGTAGGTGACGCAGCAATAATGATTGATCCGTTCGATGTGAGCGATCTTGAACTGGCGTTAGAGCAGCTATCTTGCCGTAGGGGCAGGTCTTGTACCTGTCCGAATGAGGTCGAATCGAAATGGCAACCACAAGGGTTGCCCCTACGCGAAAAGCTTATCGCCCGCGGGCTTAAACGCGCATCGCGCTTTCGATGGGAACAAACAGCTCAGCTAACACTCGATGCGATTCACCAAATCAAATAACGACCTGTAATAATCAATACGGACAACCCTAAGGGTTGCAGAAATAATAAAACCGTAGCCTAGCTTAAACAATATCACTGCAACCCTAAGGGTTGCAGGAACATCCTGAGCGGTAACGCCCAGCAACGTATTACTGAGCCGGGTTCGGCCTTGCGACTACTGCGGAAAAGGATCTCTCGTCAGCTTCTCAACAAACTAGCGTAAGATTCTTCGGCATCCGCCTTAGAATTGATAATGGCAGGTCGTTTTTATTTTACACAAAAACAAAAGCGCACCCGGAACGGCAAAGCCAGATGGCTTTTGCCGCAACGAGTGCGAGTGACGGTCTCAGGTTTCTAGAAGTCGTCGTAGACATCGAAATCTTCGTAATCGTCGTCTTCGTCGTAGAAGTCTCCGGGGAAGAGCCTTCGGTTCTCCTCGTCGATCGCCGCCTCTAGCGACGACATCGAGGAGTTTAGACGAACTCGAGGATCCTCGATCTTCTGCCAGTCGCCGTCGACCTTCCGCTCGAAGCGATGATCCCAGCGAATCCACCCATCCTCGATTTGGTGATAACCGAGGTCGTCGGCCCCCATGATCTGACTTGGTGGATATTTTTTCGAGAGCTCCTCGATGCTCTCGCCTTTCCAAACCACTACAGTATCCACCGAAGTGGTTCCACCCATGTCGTTGGTGGTGACCCTCAAAACTCGAAACATCATCTTTTTCTCCTTTTTGAAACGCAGCCAAAGTAGCAACGTTGTTTTTTGAAGTTATTATAATAACATAAAAAAGCCCTTTTGTCAAGGTAGCGCGACAAAAAGTATGCTAAAACTGGCTCAAATTCCTGCTCTCTCTTCCCAGCCAACCCACTTGTTCCAAGCGGACTTTAGTCGGCGCTCATAAGCGAACTGGACTAAAGTCCGCGGGAAATAAGAAGACGTTTTTTCTTTTGACACAACGCAAGAATCATGTCACTCTCAAGATAGATATTTCAACCCTTCGTTCTTTCTGGAGTCACTATGCGCAGATACGCATGGAAGGAGTTCGTATACTCAATAGAAATCTTTTTCATCTCTGTCCTAGTTCTTTGCCTGTCATTGGTAACCTTTGAGTACTACATAATTTCAATTCACGAAACGTGGTACAGGGCGCTTTATTCCGTAATGCCAATACCAGATACTCTGGTGTGGCTTGTGTCGCTTGCCTTCGGCATCCTGTTTAGCGCTATCCTCTCTAGGATGCACAAAATGGTTCGGCGACCCATGTACAAGTCCGCAACCACCGAGCAGACGACCACTGAGGGCGGCACCAACCCAAAAATCACGAAAATCAAGACGCTTACAATCTATGAACGTATTGCCATAGCTCGCGATTCAATCTGCCTGGTAGCGGATCAGACAGCTCGTATTACTCTGCTCTACGTTACTATTCCGCTACTTGCGATACGTGGAATTCTGGCGCTTATCTAGCTCCAACTCCGGTCCGAAAGGTCCGGTTTTTTACTACCCAAAGATTAACACAGAATTTAGAGCGCCACAGATTTTCACACATTTCACCTTCTCTCACCTTTTTTGACCCACTGTAACTTATCTATAAAATCATCCCCAAAATCTACAAGCTCTAAGCTATAACCTATAAGCTAATTGTGATATAATTATCCCATGAGAATCGGGATAGATGCACGATTTTACGGGCCTAGAGTGGGAGGTGGCGGCATAGGAAGATATGTCGCTGAATTAGTAACCCATCTGCAACTCATTGATAAAAAAAATGAGTATGTACTGTTTTTAAAAAAGGATAATTTTCACGAATGTGTGATTACAAATCCTAACTTTTATAAGCAACTCGTAGATGTTCACTGGTACACAATTGCCGAGCAATTTAGAATGCCACGCGAAGTCAGCCATGCTCGAGTTGACTTTATGCACTATCCACACTGGAACGTTCCTATCTTTTCAAAGACTCCGTTCCTTGTAACCATTCATGATTTGATTCTCCTTGAAGACCCAAAGTCAGCGCGAGCTTCAACGCGTGGACCTATTGTACACGGATTCAAGTACGCCGGCTTCCGAACTGTAATTGAAACTGCAATCCACAAAAGCCGTCATATTATTTCGGTCTCAGAGTACACCAAGGATTCCATACTGAATCATTTTGGCATCCGCCCAGAGAAAATTACAGTCGTGCATAATGGTGTGCAACCTCCAAAACCTTCGGTTCGCGATGTAAGTCTAACTAGCCTTGGAGTTTACGAGCCGTATTTTTTATATATTGGCAACGCCTACCCTCATAAAAATCTAGAAATGATGTTGCATGCATTTTCTGAGTTTGTGCGTCATTTCCCTCATGTGCAATTAGTGATCGCTGGACGACGTGATGTTTTCTCACGCCAACTTGAAACAGAAGCAGAAGAACTTGGAATCCCAATTGGTTCATTACGCTTTATTGATCTTCCAACCGACAACGAAATTGCCGCACTGTACCAAAAAGCAAAGCTTTTCATATTTCCATCACGTATTGAAGGATTTGGTATTCCACCTCTCGAAGCTATGAGTTACGGAACTCCAGTAGCAGCTGCTATGACTTCTTCCCTTCCGGAAGTGCTTAAAGATTCGGCAAGATTTTTTGAACCGGATGACATTGAAGCTCTTACAAGGATTATGCAAAATGCCATGAGCATAAATAGCAATCTTGAAACCAAAGTAGAGAAAGGCAAAAAACTAGCGTCAAGTTACTCTTGGCAACGTGCCACAGAGGCTACGCTTAACCTGTATAACAACTTCCGAATTCTATAAATAGCCAAGTTCATATCGGTTTACTGAGACCGATCAGTAAATAAGTAGGAACCTCGTAAAATACCCCATGCCTGTCAACAAACCAAAATCTGCGATTCTACAGTCGCGTAAAAAAGAAATAAAGGTAAAGTCACCCGACGTTACCATGCTTTACGATGACGCTCTTCCAACAAATCTAAAGTTAGAAGGTGTTATTCAAAATGAAAGCAAAACTCTTAACCTCAGAACCGACAATAAAATGGGATTGTCTCCATATATTATTCACCTCTCAAGAGAAGACGAAGTAAAAACAGAAATCGCAAAGCCAGATCTGCAAGCCCTAGCCTCAAGCTTCATTATTGATTCTGATGACACTGACGATGTAACCGAACTAGAAATTAATGACCTTTCAATTGATCAACTTGCACTAGCTGCTCAGCTTCAGGAACCTGATGTTAATTTTCAAAAAATCAGCAAGCTTCCAAAGAAAGAAAAACAAGCAGAAGAAATATTCAGCTTTACAGACTTTAATGTTGCAGGTGAGCCATTAAACATTCGAGATGAAATGGCACCAATTACAGTTCAGGAATCTGCACCAGTAATTGAAACGATTGAAGTTCAAGTAGAAATTGAAGAGCCACAAACAATTGAAACAGGGTCAAAAGAAAAACGAACTTTTTCATTTAAACCAAAAATGCCAAGGAGCATTAAAGAGCTATTCCAAATCCAGTTCCCTTTTCCTGTAAAAGCTCAGTACAGAGCAATAGTTGCGTTTACCTTACTATCTTTCGCGCTTGTACTTCCGCTCCACGCAATGCAAAGCCTTACAAATGACGAAGAGAAAGCTGTAGAGATTACAAACATTGGACAAAGCGCAATTGAAAATCTTATGCGAGGCGCCACTGCTTTAGAAGCAGATCGTTTCGATGTAGCTGGCAGTGACTTTGCTAGAGCTTCAGAAAACTTCGCAGACGCCGAAGAATCGCTCGAAGCAATCAACAAAGCTGTTACTACTATTGCAAGTGTTATTCCACAAACCGATAAAACATACGATTCAGTCAAGGGGTTAGTGACCGCAGGTCGCAATCTATCTGACGCAGCGACTACGCTTGCCAAAGCAGGAGACGAAATTTCAAACAGTCCATCTACAAATCTAGTTACGAAACTTTCTATTTTGCGCACCTACGTTGAATCAGTCCTTCCAAATGTAGAAGAAGCTGCAGTCGCGCTCGAAGATGTTGATGCGTCAGCAGTCCCTGCAGACTACCAGGATATTGTTATAAAACTTAAAGCTACCACTCCACAACTTGCAAACTCAATGGAAGAATTTCTTGAGTTCTCAGATGCACTTGTAACAATCATGGGTGCAGATAGAAAAATGAGATACCTTGTTACTTTCCAAAATAATACCGAGCTTAGAGCTACTGGAGGCTTTATCGGTAGCTATGCTCAGATTGATTTATTAAATGGAGCAATCGATTCCATTAACATTCCTGGTGGTGGAACATATGACGTTCAGGGTCAATTAACTGAGTTTGTTGCGTCTCCTGAACCTCTTAGCCTTCTAAATCCAAGATGGGAATTCCACGACTCTAATTGGTTTGCCGACTTCCCTAGCTCAGCTAAAAAGATGATTTGGTTTTATGAAAAAGCAGGAGGCCCAACAGTCGATGGCGTGATTTCGATTAACGCCTCCCTAATGCCAAAGCTACTAGAAATTCTTGGGCCAATAGAAATGGACGAATACGGACGAACCATCGATAGCGAGAACTTCTTATTTGAAACACAGAAAATTGTTGAGTTTGAATATTCCGAGTTTGAAGAAGAGGGCGATAACAAACCAAAACAATTTATTGCCGATCTAGCTCCAAAAATTCTTGAACGTCTTGAATCGGCAGACCTGCCTACCATGCTTGCAGCGCTCGATCTACTTGGAACCAGCCTAGTAGAAAAAGATGTACTACTTTACTTTGACAACAACACCCTGCAAGCGCAAATGGAAGAACTTGGCTGGTCAGGTTCGCTAAAGAGCACTTCGGGTGACTACCTTATGATTGTTAACACAAATCTAGGCGGAGGTAAAACTGACAATGTGATCGATCAGAAAATTGATCTTCAAATAGATGTTCTAGATGACGGCACAGTAGAAAATACACTGACCATAACAAAAGAGCACCGTGGCTTAAAATCAACATTATTCGAAGGATATAATAACGTTGACTACTTAAGAGTATATGTGCCACGAGGAAGCAAATTCATTGCTGCAAGCGGATTTGAAATCCCACCACCGGAACTATTTGAAGAATCCGAAGTTCACTTAACATACGACCAAGACCTCGCGCTAATCATGAGTAATGTTGATCGTGACCCAATGTCTGGAACTGACCAATGGGACGAAGGAGGCAAAACAGTTTTTGGAAACTGGATGCAAACTGCCCCTGGCGAAACTGAAACAGTAACAATCAAATATACAACCCCTGTTGAATTCATAATTGACCAAGGCCCTTCTAGTCTTCTAGACATGGCAAAAGAACGTCTTGGGTTCAAACATTTGGAACCATATACTTTACTTATCCAAAAACAGCCTGGCGTAGAAACACGAAATACAACAGTTAGTCTAAATCTTCCTGAAACTAGTAAAGTGATATGGGGCTCAGGCATGAGACTAGATTCAAGCACTGAAATAATCGTTCCAAATACCAAAGACTCACTGCTACAATTCCTCATTGAGCATCAAATATGACAAAGAAAGCGCATCATATAAAAAAAGAGGATCATGTAGAGAAACCTGTTTCTGAAGAAACGATTACAAAGATAGAAGGGCAACTAATCGATGAAGGATTAGATGCAATTTACGGCAAAGGAAAAACAGATTTCTCAAAACTCGATAGAGCCAATAACAGGATAACAAACATTTTGTTAACGGTTGTTATTACGCTCGCTGTAATCGCGGCTGCTGCTTGGGGAGCATTCTTTGTGTATACGCAATACTTTAGTTCAGGTGAAGAAGACGCATTTGATCTTGAAATAATCATAGATGACGAAATCGTAAGTGGGACCGCAACATCTATAGAAATCGTTTATGCAAATCCAACATTAATTCCAATTGCTAATCTCGACCTAGAAGTAAGACTACCAACAGCTTTTCAGGTCAATTCCCTCTCTCCAGTACCCGGTAACAATGATGAGCTCAAATGGGATATCGGATTTCTTCCTGCTAGTTCAGACGGAATAATAACTATTGAAGGCGTATGGATCGCTGATATTCCATCTTCAAGTCCAATTCAAGTATTTGCTAACTTCAGACCATCAAACTTCAATGCTGATTTTCAAGATATTGCAACGGCTCATGTTTCAACAATCCAAAGCACGCTAGAATTAAAATTTACCGGGCCTGAAGAAGCTACACCGGGAGAATCGCTTGACTACACTATTGCGCTAGAAAATAAGGGAGAAGTTGGACTTGAAAATATTGAAGTTCAGCTTGAACTCCCAGACGGTTTTTATCTTAACGACAGTGACCCAAAGATTGAAGCTGGTGCTGCCACTATTTGGACAATTGATAGCATTGCTGCTGGCGAGATTACAGAACTAACCCTTAAAGGATCATTTGCTGCTGATACAGAGGGGTTTGAATATTTTGATATCGAAGCAGGACTTGTAATAGATGGCCACTTCCTTCCTCAAGATAGCTCACAAGGATTTACAGACGTACTCGGAACCGACCTCTCTCTTCAACTGGTTGCGGCAGGATCAACCGAAGATATCGCTGTAGAGATGGGACAAGATTTACGAGTAACAATTTCTTACCAAAATACTGGCGAAGAAATTATTGATGACCTAGAGCTTCTTCTAGATTTTCAGGCAGAAGAGCGAATGCCTATAAGCTGGACTAGTGCTGAACTCGATGGAGGGCTAGTTACAAGCGACGGAATCTATTGGGATTCGGAAATCATCGGTGAGGTTCTAGCAGGAGAAAGAAAAATACTAAACTTAATTCTTCCAATTGAATCTAGCGTTGACGCAAGTGAGGCTGATCAGATTGCAATTTCCATTATTGCAACAACCAAATCTTCCGAAGTTCGATCTTCACCAATTGTAATCTCTATAAATTCTGAGGCAGACTTTTACTCCTCAGTACTCTACTACAACAGCCAAGGTGCACCGCTAGGAGGTGGGC
The DNA here is from genome assembly GCA_030688135.1 of Candidatus Uhrbacteria bacterium. Taxonomy (GTDB): domain Bacteria; phylum Patescibacteriota; class Patescibacteriia; order UBA9934; family UBA9934; genus JAUYIW01. The sequence continues at coordinate 12,195 of JAUYIW010000044.1, forward strand.
CACTGCCACCGACAGTTGGAGAGACTACTACTTACCGCGTGTATTGGAGTATAGAGAACAGCCTTCATAACTTAGACAATGTAATGATTTCAGCAGTACTGCCACCACAAATTTCTTGGGTAGATCAAACTGCAGCCAATCTAGGAACTATTGACTACGACAGCGAATCAAAAACTGTTAGCTGGAATATTACTACCTTGCCGTCAACGGTAGCCGAAGTTCAAGCAAACTTTGCAATATCTATTACGCCAGATGAAGATGACGTTGGAAAATTTGCAAAACTTATTTCTGGTGCTAGCTTTTCAGCTAAAGATACCGTAACAGGCTCACTTCTCCAAAGTACAACTGACAGCTTAACTACTGATTTGCTAAATGATGAGTTTGCAAAAGACTTGGGAGCGGTGATTGATTAACCTCAGATTTACACAGAATGTGAGGCCACAAATTATCACAGAATAAGAATGAGGGCGAAAGCCCTTGTTCTTTTTAGATAATTTACAAGGCTCCTACTGATGTACTGATCATTACAGATATACCGATCGATAAGCAAATTGAGGGATCATACGCAATTTGGCTGGAGAATGCATAGAGGCCAAAGGTTAGCTCAACCGGTAAAAACAGCGGATATCTTGCTCTCTACCATCTCAAACCCGATTTAACTTTCTGCTGTCGGGTGAGAGATCTTTCGAACCCCACCATCTCGAGGAGCTTGCAATCCACGACGAGAGATCTTTCGCGGTTCGCTGAGATCTCCGAAAGATTTCTCCTCGCGACCTACAGACTCGTCGAAAT
>JAUYIW010000010.1 GCA_030688135.1 Candidatus Uhrbacteria bacterium
AGGCATGGAGTCTTAACAAAAAGGAAGCAGAAGAGCAGTACGACAAGTTTCTTGCACTTCTTTACAGCGAGATTGGTCGATCAGGTGAAGTAGTTCTACCTGGCCTAGGTAAGTTTGCTAAGAAGCACCGCAATGCACGAATGGGCCGCAACCCTGCAACTGGTGAGACCATCCAGATTCCTGCAAAAACTGTTCTAAAGTTCGCTGTTAACAAAGCAGCAAAAGACGCACTACTCTAAAATCAATGGAAGAAGACTCCCCACCCCGGGGAGTTTTTTGTTTGGAATGGATTCATAGTAAGCTTTTCGACTAACCACTGGGGTGGGGTTGAAATTCGAGGAGCGAGTGAAGCGTTAGCAATCAGAACCCTCAATGATCTATGCACTGAGCCATAGCGAGCAACTTGATCAATTCCAGAATTTAAGGTAATTTGGCGCCAGAAAGTATGAAGAGAATTATAACAATTTTATTGATTATTGCAGGCGTTGGAGCGGTTGGCTTTTTTACGTTTGCCCAAATGGGCGGCGAATCAACAGACGATTCGGTTCAGGCAGTGGTTGACGTTGTACTTGCGGGGCGCGAGCAGGTTCTTTTAGAAGAGGGGAGTCCTGATTTTGGCACTGCTTCAGAAATTAATGTTTTGCTTCTTGGTCTCGATGCACGCAAGGGAAATACAGAACCGCATTGCGATGCTATTCACATGTTTACACTTAATGTTGAAGACTGGACCATTTCAATTACTTCGGTGCCACGTGGAACTTATGCTTATATTCCACCAGGAACTTACGATGTTGGCGAATATTATTTAGCAAATGCATGTTCTTATGCGGGACTTGAGTATGGCATTGGTGAGATTGAAAAGATTCTTGGTGTGAAGGCTGACTATGTTGCGTCGGTTGGATTTTCGCAGGTTATTGGCTTGGCACGTTTGTTCGAACTTCCAACTACCGAAACCCTTGAATGGCTTCGACATAGGCAAAGTTATGCAATCGGTGAACCACAGCGTAGTCATAATCAGGCAGTTTTTATAAAAGACATGATTATTAATAGGCTTGGAAGTTTGGAGAGTACAGTTTCGCTACCATTTCAGTACCTAGCGTACAGACTTATTGATACTGATATGGATTTTGGCACAGCACGAGCGTTAATTAGCGGTTATGTTGAGTCGGACATTCAAGATCGACCAGATGATATTTCACTTGCGATGAAGCCTTATTATCAAACTGTGGATTATCATTTAGATTTAGAAAATGCAGATGAGCAAATACAAAAGTTAATGGAGTATATTGGACCATTTTTATCGAGCGATGATTTTAGTGGGCGCACGCTTGAAGACGTGCAGGATGAGCTTGAGGTTTTTGTACGCGCTCGTTTAGACTCTCACGAATCAATTAATGAACTTTATCAACAAAAGATTTGGTTGCAGATTGAAGACGATGAAACACGTGAGGAGTTTCATTATGATTTTGTACGACGTTATGTTGAAGAGGTAAAAGAGGAGAGTCGCGATGCTGCGATCGATGCAGTGAGTGCTTATATTTTAGAAAAAACAACTTTAGGACTCGATGACGCCGTTCAGCATGGAAGAGAATTAATGGCCGGGTTGGTCAGTGAGTAGGATCGGTCAAAATGTCGGACAATTTTTCAAAATAAACACCCCGGACCATTTCTGATCCGGGGTAGTTTGATACACGGAGGATCTAGCCCTACTAGCTCTTTAGCTTCTCGTAACATGATTATGCTATAATCATGTCGTATGATGATTATAAAATCAGATGGAAGTAAAGTGGAATATGACGGCGCTAAGTTGCGTCGGAGTATTTCTAGAACTGGAGCAAGGAAACAGTTGGTTGAAGACGTTGCTGCGGATGTTGAAGCTCAAATTAAGGAAGGGATGACCACCGGTGAAATCTACAGAGTTGTTAGAGAAGAGTTAAAAAAACAGAGTAGTTGTTTTGCGTGTCGGTATAATTTGCGAGCAGGAATATTAAAGCTTGGGCCTGCTGGATTCAAGTTTGAAAAATATGTTGCATCAATTTTAAAGGCATACCAATATAATGCCTATGTGCCAGAGGATGATCTTGAAGGATCATGTGTAATGCACGAAGTAGATGTTATTGCAGAAAAAAATGGGAGGAGATTTTTTATTGAGGCAAAGTTTAGAAATAGATTTCAAGATAACGTAGATTTAAAAGATACTATGGCTACGTGGTCTCGTTTCTTGGATTTGGTAGATGGTGCAGCTGTTGGTAAGTGTCCTCATTTTGATGAGGTTTGGATTGTAACCAACGCTCAGTTTAGCGATCACGCTTTGAAGTTTGGAGTCTGCAAAGGCATCCATATGATTGGCTGGAACGAGCCTGATGAGCGGCCTCTTGCAGGAATGGTTGATAATATGACTCTTTATCCAATTACAGTGCTCGATGGTATGAAGCAATCCGAACTTGAGGCATTTTCTGAGCATGACATTATGCTTTGTCGTGAGGTAGTTGATTTTGATCCCGAAGAGCTAGCTGGAAAGATTGGGTTTTCAGAAGAGCGCGCGAGCGATGTAATTGCGCAATGCGCTGAAGTGATTTCTGAGCATCACGCCGAAAACGAACCTGAACATGCATCTCGTAGAACATAAAAAATCAGACCCACACGGGTCTGATTTAATTTTCAGTCTTTATTCGCACAACTTTTTAAGGTCATACTTTTTTCCTTCTTTTCGCCACTTTGTAAGTGTTCGAAGTCCGCGAGCAGAAATTAGAATCGACATAAGTTTACCAGTAGCTGGGTTTAAAAGTCGTTTCTTTTGCAGATTAGGAATCTGTCTGCGTTTTGTTTTTCTTTTTGAGTGACTGACATTGTGCCCTGTTAAAGGCTTTTTTCCAGTCAATTCGCATGTTCTAGACATATTTTTTGAGAAATTCTGATTTCTAAACTTTAAATCATAAATTGATTGCGCGTGGAGTGTACAATAAATACTGATTTTTGGCAAGTGAACTTGGTTTCCGCATTGTTCGATGCCGACTGACGGCTGAATTTCGGCGTTTGCCTGACGACTATCTGTTCGTTGCTCGTTAAGCTCGCGTTTGATCGATCACTTTAGTAAAACGAACAACTACGAACAAAGAGCCGTCAGACCAACGCGGCAATAGGTCGACAGGGCCGTAACGAACGATAAGGTATGCTATAATACTCACATGTCAAAAGGAGGTAGTGGCGAAAGCCTTAAAAACATCGCTCATGTCGTAGCGGTGAACATGGGATATGGTCATGAAAGGCCAGCTCATGTTCTTCGCAGATTTGCTGTTGGAGGCAAAATCATAATTGCAAACGAATACGAGGGGATCCCAGAACACGATAAACGCCTTTGGGACAACGGGCGAAAAATATACGAGAAAATTTCACGCTTTAAAAAGGTGCCAATTTTGGGCAGAGTTGTTTTTAGTTTAATGGATGAATTACAAAAAATACCTGAGTTTTATCCTAGGCGTGATTTATCAAGTCCAAGCTTGCAAGTCAGAGAGCTTTATTATTTGATTCGTCAAAAGGATCATATGAGGCATTTGATTGAAAAGCTGTCTAAAAATCCAAAGCCTTTAGTGTGTACTTTTATGTCGCCTGCTTTTGCTGCTGAGGAGTTTGGTTATCCAGAAGAAATCTTTTGCCTTTGCACCGACGCTGATGTAAACCGTGCTTGGGCTCCACTTCATCCAAGGAAGAGCAGAATTAGATACTTTGCTCCAAATGGTCGTGTAGTAGAACGGCTTCAACTTTATGGAGTGTCGCCTGGCAACGTTGAGCTTACTGGTTTCCCACTTCCAACCGAGAACGTAGGTGGCCTTGATGCAAAAGTCGCTCTTGTTGATCTTCAGCGTAGAATTTGCAACCTAGACCCGAATGGTATTTTTGTTGCGCATACTGGGCAGGCACTTACAACATATCTTGGTCCGCAGTATTGCAAAAATATCAAAACTAAACCGTCACAAGCTATTAACCTTGCTTTTGCTATTGGTGGCGCTGGTGCTCAGCGGGAGAATGGTATTGTGATTGCAAAAAGCTTAAGTAGGGCGATTAAGCAGGGCAAGATTATTTTGCACTTGGTTGCTGGTACTCGTCCTGATGTGGATGAATATTTTAGAAAAGAAATTAGAAACATTGGGCTTGGTGATGCGCTTAAAAAAGGTGGAATAAACATTTTGTTTGAAAAGGATCGAGCAGAGTATTTTGAGAATTTTACAAAGTTAATGCGAAAGATTGACATTTTGTGGACTAAGCCAAGTGAACTCTCGTTCTACACTGGTCTTGGAATTCCAGTTATTATGGCGCCAACAGTTGGTAGTCAGGAAGATTATAATCATAAATGGCTTGAGCAAGTAGGTGGAGGAATCGATCAGCTTGATCCACGCTACGCTAATGAGTGGCTGTTTGACTGGATAGAGTCTGGGGCATTGGCGAGCAAAGCGTGGAATGGTTTTATTGAGGCTCCAACTCATGGCGCGTACCGTATTGCTGATGTTTTAATGGGCAGGCCAAATACAATTCATGAATTGCCGTTGGTTGTTTAGGAGTCATAAAACGTAAAAGACGTTAAAAACCGTTCAAGGCAGTCGATTAACCCTACTCAGATCTCCATATCGCTATCTCAAACGAATGCTAGAAATCTAAATCGAAAAGATTTCCAGTGTTCGCTCGAAATGGTTATTATTTGTTTAAACTCAAAATTGGCATTTTTTGACAAAATAAGCGATGTTTGGGAAGATTCCATTCTCAACTCATAAGGGGGGACTGTTCCCAAGTAACTCGTTTGGCTCATTTGTCCAAACATTCGGCTGCGATTTGTTCAAAAAGCCTCGAAATAACTCTGTTATTCCTGCGTTTTTTGAACTTCGTCTCGCTCGAAGTTTGAACAAATGATCTCAAACAGTCATTCGGGAACAGTCCCAAAGGAGGTATAAGTGGACGATTTTTCAAAACATAATAGGAAGCCTGAGAATGAAGTCTTCGAGCAAATCCTGGCTGATTGGGTAGCAGGTGGCATAGAGCGTTCGGAGGAGCTAGAGCGTATAGCTGTGTATTGCTGGTTGCTGGATCGCACTCTGATTCCGCGATTTGCTCGTATAGTTTCCTGTTCAATAATGAGGGCTGGATTGGACGACCTTGCGAGCAACCGTCTCACTTTTGACGAAACTCGTGACCGGGTAACGTATTCTGCTCAGCGCCTTTCAAGGTATTTGATCGGGCAGCCAAGTCGATCTGGTCCTGTGCGTAAATATGCTCACGAGGTCATTGCAGATGAGCTTGATCGCTGGCAACATGAGTCGGTACATCTTTCTCGTACGTTCGTGCATCAGTTGTGTGCTGTGCTCGATCGCATGGCGATTCCAGGCAAGCCACTCGAGGCTGCACAGATCGCTAGTCGAATCTACAACAAGCTATCGGACTGCCGTGAGCTGGAAGTGGGAACAGATGCACTTACTGCCTCCATGGCGTCTTTGTCCTGTGACTACATGCAAGTAGATGGAGCGTTTGCTCCAATGTTGCGAGAGACTGCTGAATCGCAGGAGTAATAGACTCACCTTGAGTCTCTAACCGCTTTGAGCATAGCTCGAGGCTGCATAGCCCAGAACCCTACGTGGTTCTGGGTTTTTTGTTTGGGTGTCGTTACAAATGTAAGGATGGTACGAAAATACGGATGTATTCACAGTAAGATCCATAGGATCCATAAGAAACATAGGAAACTTGATATGATCCTTATGTTTCCAATGGTTCCCATGAGTTTGTGTTGTTATTATATAACCCCTCCGCAACCTGAATAACCCCTTCGCTTTTAGTATAACCCCTCCGCATCCAGAGAGATCCGTTCGTCGAGCCCTGATGACGGATCATACGCAATTTGGGTGGAGAATGCATAGAGGCCAAAGGTTAGCTCAACCGGTAAAAACAGCGAATCTCTTGCTTTCTACCATCTCGAACCCGACTTAACTTTCTGCTGTCGTGTGAGAGATCTTTCGAACCCCACCATCTCGAGGAGCTTGCAATCCACGACGAGAGATCTTTCGCGGTTCGCTGAGATCTCCGAAAGATTTCTCCTCGCGACCTACAGACTCGTCGAAATGGTAACTTTCTACTTATTAAATGG
>JAUYIW010000065.1 GCA_030688135.1 Candidatus Uhrbacteria bacterium
GCCTCTATGCATCTTCCACCTAAATTGCGTATGATCCTTGCCCCTACGAAAATAAAAACCGGTCGGGATGAAAATCCTAACCGGTCGAAGGAGCAAATGCTCCTACAAGTTTCTGTGCCGCTCGATGCGGATACGAATCCCACCTCGAGCTTCAAACGCTGCCGTACCCGGAATGGCCACCTGGCCAATCTGCCCGAAGGGTGCAATCACCAAGTAGGTGCTCTTACCCGCATCCTTATTTTGGTGCAATCGCACCCGCAGGTACAGTTCCGGACGCACGCCCACCGAATAGGCATCAAACCCCGGCATCAGGAAAGCTCCATAGAGCTCGCCACCGGCGCCTCCGCCAAAACCATAGGCCAACCGTCCGTTCTTCGTGATCTTGTATCTGATCACGCCGACATCGAACGAATAGCCATGAAAGGTATCGAGACCTCCCGAGCCAACGACCACCATACCTCGATCCACAGTCTCCTGCCCGTAGCCGATGGCAATTCCTGCCGAACCTCCCAACCAGCTCACGCCACCAAACGATCCCATTCCGGGAATTGGCGGTGCTGCTACCACGTCTGCATATACTCCGTAGAGAGTAAACGCAACGGGCACATCCTCACGGCCAGGTTGATTCAATTCACGACTCAGTGCATCGAGCTCGTCCGACAAACTGTCCAGCTTGCTCGACAACGAGTCATACCCAACCAGAGCCGTAGCGTGATCGCCACGAACATTCATATTCGCAAGATCCGCCTCGATCTGCGAAAGTCGCGCGCGAAGTTCTTCGCAATCGCACGCTCCTTGAACGCCAGATGTCTCCCTGTTGTTCACAATCGCGCTACCAGGCACTGCCGGCAATGGATTCCCCGCCTTATCTTCGCGCGGATCCGGCGGAGTGGCGCAGTTCTTTGCCACCAGCTTCGCGAGCTCGCGATGCGAACGCTCCAACTTCGAAAGCCTGTCGTTCAGATCCCGAAGAGTCTCGGTGTTCTGCGCGATGGCTCCCTCGTTTTCCTTTGATCGAAAGTCAGCGTCACTCGCGACTCTCGACACTCCCTCCACGCTCGGTGCCTCGTCGTCGGCCGCGAAAGCGCCCTTGCTCACGATCACAGTGAGCACGAGAACCAGACAAAACTGTACGAAACGGGACATTGCAGTCCTCCTATTTTTTGGGTTTAAGGTGCTAGTGCAACAGGTTCGTTGCTTCAAACGTCCGAGATCGATAGCTGTGGAGGGACAGCTAAGATATCGGACGATGGAAACAACGACCTACTGACGCGCAATCTAACCAAATTTTGCTGATTTTGTCAAGTTTACCCCTAAACTATAATAATAAACGTAATAATTTTATAGCTATTGAGTTTTTACTAAATTGTACGCGATTTATTAAATACCTATACAATTAATTCTCTAAACAAAAATCAAGCCCGCTTTGAGGACTCGATGGTGGCAAATCGTGATGAGGAGGAGACATCATGACCGCTCCACCGAGCCCTCAAAATGGACTTGGTGAAAGGACTTTAACATACCCAAATTATCTGTCAAGCAAGTCTAAATCACAACATAAACCAGACCGTTAGTAACGATTTCATCCAAAAATAGCTTGAGTACCCTTTGGGCTTCTGGCGTTTTACCTATCGATGATTTCATTTGCTGAACTGCTTCTGGAGACCAATCATAAGTATTTGTATAGTATTCAATCCTCTCAAGTAAAGCCTGCTCGTCAAGCTCTGGATGAAAAGTAAGTCCGTAGATTGGCTCGCCCGGAAATACGAACGCCTGAATAGCGCTGAGTGAGCTCGATGCCAAATTGACAGCACCAACTGGCAATTCGACAATGTGATCGCTGTGACCAAACTGCGCGCTAAACTCATGCGGCATCTGCGAAAAAATTGGACAGTTTTTTGCGTAACTATTTGTTGTAACTGTATGCGTACCAACTTCTTCATGCTCTTTGTCCTTAATAACCTTTCCGCCAAATGCTTCTGCTAAAACATGTGCGCCATAACAAATGCCAAGCATTGGCAACCTACGTTTGCGAGCTTCGATTATTAAACTAATTATTGCTGCGTTAACTTTTAGATTATTTTTTTGAGCTACCGAATATTCACCCGACCCACCAATCACAAGCGCGTCTATTCCATTCAGTAAATCAAGCGTTACCGATTCGCCTATGGCATCGAACCTAATAATATCCTTAGCGCTCAAGCCAGACCGCTTAATAACACAATTAAATTCATGATCGCGCATTACCTGATCGTCACGGATTTGAATTAATAAAAGTTTCATATTCGATATTCTAATAGTGCTCGTAGAAATAAAACGACCTCTAACGCGAGGTCACCTCGCCCTATCAAACCGATAAGGCGAAACGCTTTTGAATAATGCGAATGCACGACTTATTCGTCTTCGTGTAAAAATTGATGTCGTCTCTTAATGCGTTCAACCTGAATCAATATATAACCAATCCCTGCAAGTCCGCCAAGAATAAAACCAGAAAATGCATTTACTAAAATGTTTGGACGTACTGGCCAACGAGAATTTAAAGGTTCATCCACAAGTTGCACGGTAATATTTCCTCCAGAAGTATATGCCCAACCTTCTTCAATTAGGACTGAGGTAACGGCAGATACTAGGTTTTCAGCCTCAGCTGGATCGGGGTGATACGCCCTAACACTTAAAAGTCCGGTGCTTCTAGAAACCGAAGTAGTTATTGCTTTACTCCAAGTTTTTCTCTTTTTTGTTTCGTCGAGTGGAAAATACGATTCATCAATGTCAAAACCTGAAGCCATTACTTTATCAAAAAATGTTGATGTATAAACTGCAGTCGCCAAGTCATCTGCAATCCGCTCTGCTGATCTACTGGCCGTATACGCATCAACGCTACCAAGCTCTTGAGTAATTAATAATCTAGTAGTTGAGCTGTATTCCAATGGTCGAAGAAAAGATAAAACAACACCCAACAATAGACCAACCGCGCTTATAAGGAAAATTGTTGGCCATGCAGAGACTAATGGCGAAAACGATGTATAGCGATTGCTCATATTTTAAATTAATACTTTTCTGAAATCGTTCCTACATCTAGTATACCAAATCTGACAGATTTGAGAATGTTATTTTGTAATCAGAAACCACACCATCTCTCATAACTGAAAAAGTGGCACTCGATCCTGGTGAATACGAAGCTATTGCTTCTGCCAAAGAACTAAAGTTACTTAAGACATAATTATCAACAGCAAGAATCAAATCTCCTTTTTGAAGTCCGGCTAGATCTGCAGGCCCTCCGCTAACAATTGGATTTCCAATACCGTTTGGCGCAATCAATAATGCTCCTGCCTCAGCATTCATGCGCAACTCAGGATTGATATTCAAAATTGAAGCAACGTTTACAACGTACGATCCTAAAGCAGCATGCTCAGCTTGACCGCTTCTAAGCACCGACTGAATAAAAACTATACCATGATGAAGCGGTAGCGCACCGCTATCTTCGAGCGAAAAAGCGATTAGCTCGCCGGCTGAGTTTAATATTGGAATACCTGCCGGTAATTCATCTGACAACACCCAGCTGGAATCAAACGTCTCGGCTGGTAGTGCAGAACTATCTTGGTAGTCAGAATCAAGTAGATTGGAAACTAAAATTCCAGAAGAAGAAGGGACTCCAAATAGAATTGAACCACCCCTCATGCTGTCTGAAGCACCAAAAGCTACAACCGAAAGACCTTCAGCTGAAATTTTAATAAGTGATAAGTCGCTCAATGAGTCTTGAACAATTGAACTTATAGAGTACCTCTCCCCATCTATCCATACCTCAGCAGAAGATTCAGGATTCACAAAAGCGTTCAAAACATCTGAATGTAATACAATCCAACCATCGCTTGTGATTACTGCTCCGTATCCAACTACATCATCACGATTAATCCACGCACTTGGCAAACTGGAATCTACCGACGTAGCCCTAATCAACGCAGTAGCTTTCCATCCAGTTTCCTGCACCCTACTTAACGCCTCTTCATACGTACCGGGGATTGGGCTTGGCTTTACTTCTGAAATCAATACAAGGCCCTCCCCTTCGCTAAGGGATTGAACATACCTATCTAGTGACTGGTTTGTAAACACAGCAGAAATAACTCCGGAAAATCCACCGGCAAGCACAGACAATATGATCACACTGCCTACAAAAGTCCAAATTTTATTTTTCGAAACATCCATAATAGAAATATCTAAACCCATCTTGCGGTTCCAAAAACGATTAATAATAACACTATTGCCACGATCACATATCTTTTTAACAACTTTTTAGACAATTTGTCCAGTACGTGCGCCCTTGAAAGTCCCAATAGTAAATAAAATGACATTGCAAACACTGCTGCGTTTGTTAAAAAACTTGTAGGTAACATAGCTAGCGCAATGTATAATTCTGTCATTAAAATCGCAACTACAACTGCAAACCTTAAACCAATCTGTGCGCTAATTTTACTAACCCAAAATACGCTTACCGCTGCGAACAGCGTTACACAAAAAACTGCAAGCGAAGGAATCCAAATCGGCAATTGAAGGAAGAGCTGCCCGCCGTATGCTCCGCTTGTAAAAAAGAATCCGCTCAAAATATAAAGCACTAAAGTTAGATACTCAAGTGAATATGCTTGATATGCAGAAGGCAAATGATAAAAGGCAAATAAATTCTCAACATAAAGCCAAAGTCCAATTGATACAATAATGGCTAGTATAATTTTTATAATGTCCTGCTCTAAAAAAAGAAAGAATAAAATTGATGACGCCAAGAAAACCACTGGCGTACTAAAGAAAACCCAGAACGAAAATCTTTTAAAATCCCACTTTAGTAATCGCGCAATAAAAAATGGAACCAGCACACACCAAATGACTATAACATGCAAGAACCACTCAGGATAATAGATAATGATACCGAAACCTGCCGCAACTATTGCGGCGATTAGAAATGTTGTAATGCGATGTAATAAAATCACGGAAGCCAATTAATCTGAGCTTTGAGTGCATCGTACCTGCCAATAGCCTCTTCAACATCCCCTGCACGATACTTTGCTAATATAATGACTAGCTCAAGGTGCACATCCTTGTACCTTGAAGGTACTCGAATGTCAAGCAGTTGATCATACGCTAAGTTAACATTCTTGCTTGATAAAAATTCAGTAAACACTGAATTCATTTCTTGCTGATATTCCTCAGCGCTAATGACTTCGACTACCTCAGGTTGGTCATCGGTATAAGTATCTTCAGATTTTTCATTGACCCATATAACTACAAAAAGCAAAAGCGCCACAGTAAGCCCTACTAAAATAAATGGAAACCATGTTCTGTGCGGATGCGGATGAAGCATAACAATTATTTATCACCTTTGGCTGAATACCACTCATTAATAAATACGCCTATCACCATTGCAAACGGGATTGCAAGTACTGCCCCTATGATTCCTGCAACTTTCAAACCGACAAGAAGTGCAACAACACTAACTATTGGATTCAATCCCCCAACCTTCTGCATAATCTTCGGGGTTAAAATATCTCCTTCAAACTGCTGAACTATAAAATAAAATACTAGTACCATAAGTGCCTGAACAAAAGAAACCGACCAAGCAATAATGATTGCAGGTATAGCCGCAAAAATTGGACCAACAAACGGAATCAACTCGAATAATCCTGCAATGAATGCTAATACTAAGGCATACGGAACTTGCAAAATTGCAAGCGCAGCATAGGTGATCAAAAAGATAATAAACATCATTAGAAGTCTTGCTCTAAGCCATGCGCCTATTTTATTACGTACCTGCGGAGCCATGTCTGCGATATAATGTCTGTACTTTGGAGGAGTGATCCCTTCTATTCCGCGACTCATTGCAGGTTCCTCTACCACCATGTAGAAAACAAGAATAGCAATCAACAGCGCCGTAAGAACTCCATCGAAAGCTGAAAAAGTAAAATCTACTAACTGAGGAAGAGCGTCGGCCAAACCAGACGCGTGAATAGTTGTAAAAATAGTATTAAAATCCTGCGAGAACAAATCACCTGTTAAAAGCTGGTCAACGGAAATATAATTTCCAGAAATTTGATCGATGTAAGGAGCATAGTCTGTAAGAAGCTGGCCAAGCTGATCAATCATTGAAGGCACAATCAAAATCAGCGCACCAACGGCAAGTACAAAGGCGACAAAATACACAACAAGCACAGCTAATCCGCGCGGAAGTTTGCGCTTATGTAGCCAATCGGCAAATGGATCAATTAGCGCGGCAAAAAGAAGAGACACTAATAGTATTGCAACAATGTCCCAAAGGTAATAAAGTACAGCTATGGAAATAAGTAAACCTAGGAACTTCAAAATAGTACCAGAGGTAATGCTCACCGTAGACACCTTTTGATGCAAAGTTTTTATTGACGGACTCATATGCGTGGTATTATATCACATATGGTAAAAAGTATCTGTTCGGAAAAATGAAAAACAGTAATAGAAGATGCAATCTGTAAATTATTTTTCTAAGGTTATACTTAAGCGCTAACTCTTTGCCTAAATTCGACTTCCTAACTTTATACGTCATTTCCCTAAAACAAATATGCCAACACTTGCAGTAAATAAAAAAGCAAGATTCGACTACGACCTTCTCGAAAAATTTGAAGGTGGTTTGGCTTTGGAAGGATTTGAAGTAAAAGCTATAAAGAAAGGAAGCGTGCATATGCGCGGATCATTCATGATTGTGCAAAATGATGAGCTATGGCTAAAAAACATGCATATTGGAAAATATGCTCCAGCAGGCGTTCAGGCTGACTATGATCCAACTCGCGATCGAAAGGTGCTTGTGAAGAAGCGAGAAATCAAACGTTTACTAGGAAAAAAGCAAGCTGAAGGCTTGACAATTGTGCCAATTCGTGTTTATACTAAGGGCGCGCTTATTAAAATTGGGTTTGCAATAGCTAAAGGAAAGAAGAAGCACGAGAAGAAAGATGCTATTAAAAAACGAGACCTTGATAAGCACGCACGCGAAGAAATGAAAAAAACCCGATTCGGATCATAAACTGAAAATAGGCCTGCCCCCACACCTATTTACCTTGTAAATAGCCAGGGCCTGCCCCCACACCTATTTACCTTGTAAATAGGTGTGGGGGCCTGCCAGGAATCGATGGCAGAACGATGATATAAGGGCCTGTTGTTGTATATGCTTTCGCAACGAAAGCATAAGATTCCGTGACAAAATCTTTAAACATTTTTTGAAGCGTGTTAATTAACACGAAGATAAAAATTTTAATGATTTTGGCCGGAAAATTATGCTTGCAGTAGAAATGATATAGAACAACAGGCCCGTAGGATCAAGCCGGAGCGTACGCCCTCCGTTATCATGCGTACAAAGAGACACATGCCAATCTCACAACACGAGTCAAGAACATGCTACGCATGCCTTCACTCGCTATGGCTGTCGCTTAATAGCTGACTAGCCCATCCGCCTCGCAATGCCTGCTTGTGAGACAACGGGTGTTATATATGCAGGCTGCAGATGGATTGCCGGTCTATTCCATCTAAAGGCTAGTGATCGGAACGTTCAACAGTTTTTCGTCCCGCTTTTATCTGACTGAACGTAATCAAGTGGGAATACGCTTGTATACATCCTTATAAAATCCCTGACCAGACGGGAGTTCAACTCTCCCCAGGTCCACCATCCTTCGCTTCGGCTAGAGTTTGTCGTTAGATGAAGCGAAGAATGGTACACAGTTAATTTATCTCAGCAATAAGCTCAATTACAATGCGAATACATAGACACAGACATAGTAAACCAAAGTTTCAAATCCCGGCTTTTAAAATAAACCGTCAAATTCAGGTACCTGAAGTTCGTCTAATCGACGCAGCCGGAGAGATGCGCGGCAATGTATCAACCGAGGAGGCATTAAAGATCGCAGAAGATGCAGGACTAGATCTTATTGAAGTTTCACCAAAAGCCAACCCACCGGTTTGTAAAGTAATGGACTTTGGAAGTTTTAAATATCAAAAAGAAAAAGAAGCTAAAAAGCAGCGAGCTGCTTCTAAAGAAGTTGAGATTAAGGGTATTCGACTTTCCTTCAAGATTGGTGTAAACGATCTTGAAGTTCGAAAAAAGCAAGCGCTCAAATTTTTAGAAAAAGGAAACAAACTTCGGATTGAGCTAATTTTGCGAGGTCGTGAAAAAGCTCATTTTGATAGAGCAAGGGAGGTTATGAACGGATTTGTAGACTCTTTGCGAGATGATTACGACCTTAAGATTGAATCCCCTGTCAAAAAAGCCGGAGGACGTCTTCATATGATAGTTGCTAGGGAAAAATAAGCAAGATGCAATAATAATCAGGGATATATGCTTTATCCTTGACATATCCTGCCTTTTTTTATACACTAGCGCCACTGATAGTTAGCCCTAATGAACAGGGTCAAAAACAATATGAAACTCAAAACACACAAAGCGCTTTCAAAGCGAATCAAAATTACAAAGAAAGGAAAGATTCTAAAACGAACCGCTGGACAGGATCATTTTAACTCGAACGAATCCAGCAAAACCACACGAAACAAGCGATCTGATAAAGAGATGACCAAAACTGTTCGTAAAGGAATTGCACGTTCGATGCCTTACAGTTTGTAAGTTAAGTTTTAGAGCTTAGGATTTAGAAATTATTTGACGATATGCCACGAGTAAAACGAGGAACACAACATACAAAACGAAGAAATAGCCTACTTTCAAAAGTAAAAGGTTATCGTTGGGGTCGAAAGAGCAAAATACGTCTTGCACGTACTGCAATGCTTAAGGCCGGCGCTTACGCTTTTCGAGACAGACGTGCAAAAAAGCGAAATTTTAGACAGCTTTGGAACACTAAAATCAATGCAGCCGCAAGAATGCACGGAATGAGCTACTCGCAGTTTATTAACGCACTAAAGACAGGAAGCGTTGAAATTGATCGTAAAGTGCTCGCTCAGTTCGCCGAACACAACCCGGAAGTATTTGCAAAAATAGTTGAAACTGTAAAAAAATAATGTAGAACTCAGTAAGGGCGGGGTTTCCCCGTCCTTTTGATTATCGTCTATTATGTACGTCTCTAAGAGACGTCCTTTTTTTAGCTAAATCTGAAAAGATGTTCAAACGCAAGCAATTTAGGGATATTTGAGGAGCAGTCTTGACAAATCAGTATAAATATGCTAAATTCTTTAGTCATGCGTCAACCGACGTAGGATGATTCTTAACAATCAAAAAAAGGAGGAGTCATGAGCTCCAAGGGTCTTTTGGCCGTCGTTTTGGCGGTCGTGGTGATGTTCGTTCTCATTTGTGGATGCGCCGGATTCGGAAGCGGCGTCTTCTACTTCGTCGGTGACGACGACGATGTCGTGAGCCACGGAGACGGGAACGAGTTCGTTCCCTGCGTTGGAAAGGCCGCACACTTCCCTCTCGGACGACAGACGCTCGACGTCTGGCTCCGCGGGGACGATGAAACGTTGAGGCGATACTACGTCTCGCCAGTTCGTGCCAACGACGACGGCTTCTGCGAAGTCGCCGGCGGTGAGAACGACGGCAAGCTCATCCCCATGAGCTGCCTGGTTCCGAAGCCTGGCATCCAGCTGGCAACGGATGAGTGCCCGGCACGCCGCGAGTGCCTCTTCGAAGAGGACGGCAGCGACTGCTCGGGCGAAGCGCCCAAGAAGTCCGAAGGCAAGGCAGCCGCCGAGTCCGACGACAAGGACAGCAACGACGCAGACAAGTCCGGCGACGAGCCCAAGGCCGAACCGGCCAAGTCCGACGACAAGGCCATCCCGGCCGATGACCTCACCTTGAAGGCAGCCTTCAAGATGGCGTCCGACGC